>JBIKTV010000090.1:0-15939 GCA_044347905.1 Myxococcota bacterium | reverse complement strand
GCCCAGCTGGAGCCTGGAGATCGACCCGCCGGCCGACAGCACGGAACTGGTGCAGCGCCTACAGGGGCCCGAGCTGCTGGTTCGCGCCGGCGACCATCCGGCGATGCGCAACTTGTCGTTCCAAGATACTAATTTTGATAGCGTTCGCCTTTTGGTGCCGCTGCCGGGCGAGCAGGTGCTGGTGGCGGCGACCCTGGGCGGCGGGCGTTCCGCGCCGGTGATGCTGGCCCGCGAGACGCCGGTGCGAGCGCTTCGCTGCGGCATTGACCTGCTGGAGACGGACCTGACCGCCCGCTACGCCTGGCCCATCCTGACCGCCAACGCCATCGCCTGGCTGGCGGGGCAAGAAGAGCCGCTGGTGCCGGGCCTGGAGCTGGGGCGGCCCTGGGCCGTGGCGACCCCCAACCGCGGCGGCAGCTGGCAGTACCTAGAGCCCGGTCAGCCGCCCAGGCAAGGGCGCACCTCTGGCGGAATTCTGCTTGGGTATAGCGAAGAGCACGGCATCCACCTGTGGCGCGATCGCCTGGGCCGCGAGGTGGTGCGGCCGAGCCAGGTGCCGGCCAGCGAACAGCCGACGCTGCAGGGCCCGCCGCGGGCCAAGCTCGAGCCGCGCGCCGCCGGGGCCCAAGCGCTCGCCCAAGCGTCGCCCTGGCCGCGCTGGAGCTGGTGGCTGGTGGCGGCCCTGGCGCTCCTGCCGCTGGAGTGGCTGTTGTACCTGCGGCGGAGGCTGGCATGAGCGCTTTTGCTCCGCGGCGGCGCCTCAGCGCTTGGCTTTGGCCCTTGGGCTCGCTCAGTGCGGCCGGCGGCTTTGGCGCGTGGGCGGCCTCGCAGCTGCCGGCGTGGCAAGCGCGCCTGGCCATCCACGGCATAGAAATTGCCCGACCCGCGTGGTTGCCTTGGATATTGCTATCTTTTGTCGTTCCCGCCCTGCTGCCCTGGCGCCTGACCGACCTGTCGCGGTGGCAAACTGCCCTTCAAGTAGCAGTGCGCATGGCCCTGGTGGCGCTGGCCGCCTTGGCCCTCAGCGGGCCGCGCAGGCTGCAAGAGGCGCCGCGGCCGCCGCAGGTCATCCACCTCATCGACCGCTCAGAGTCGGCTCCGGAGGCGCTGCTGCAAGCTGCTTCCCTGGGGGTTCAAGCCACGGCGCGGGTGCTGGCGGCGATGGCGCCCACGCCCGGGGTGGATCAGCCCAAGCTGGAGGTGATCGCCTTTGACCGCCGCGCGGTGCGGCTGCCCGCGAGTGTCACGGAGCTGGCCGCAGAATCCCCAGGCGCGGCGGGCTTTTCTCTGCCCCGCGACCCCAGCACCGCCCAGGCGACCGACCTGCACGGCGCCCTGCAGCTGGCCTTGGGCCTGGTAGACGGCCACAGCGTGCCGCACCTGGTGATTTGGTCAGACGGCTTGGAGACGCACGGCGATGCGCTGCAGAGCCTGCCTGCCCTGCGCGCCGCTGGGGTGCGGGTCCACACGCCGCTCCTGCCCGCGCTGCCGCCCGCCGCGGAGGTGGTGGTGGAGCGCCTGCAGCTGCCAGAAAAGGTCCGCGCCGGGGTGAATTTTCCGCTGGCGGTGGTGCTGGCGAGCAGCGCGGCCGCTCAGGTGGAGTGCGAGCTGCAGGCCCCAGGGCAAACGCCGCGGCGGGTCCAAGCCGGGCTGCAGGCCGGAGAAAATCAGCTGCCGCTTGGCGAATTGCGCTTGCGCCAGCCGGGGCCCGCCGAGCTGGCGGTGATCTGCACGGTGCTGCGGGGCGGCGATCGCTTTGCCTCCAACAACCAGCTGCGCGGCCGGGTGATCGTCCAGGACCGCCCCAAGCTGCTCTACGTGGAGGGCGGCGGGGTGCGCCAAGCCCTGGCGCTTCTGAGCGCTCTGCAAGACGATTTTGAAGTCGAGGTGCGCCCCGGCGACGGTTTGCCCCGCAGTCTGGCGGGCCTCTTGCCCTATCAGGCGGTCCTGCTGTCGGACGTCCCGCGCGTGTCCAACCTGGGCGTGCCGCTGCTGACCGACGGCGACATGCGCAATCTGGACAGCTACGTGCGCCAGGGCGGTGGCCTGTGGGTGATCGGCGGCGAAAATAGCTTGGGATCAGGCGGCTATCAGGACACTTACTTGGACAAACACACCCTGCCGGTGCGCATGGATGTCGAGTCGAGCGTCGATCAACCGCTCGTGGCGCTGATGCTGGTGGTCGACCGCTCGGGCTCCATGACCGGCAGCAAGATGGAGCTGGCCAAAGCGGCGGCGGCGGCGACGGCCAAGGCCCTGGCGCCCCACGATCAAATCGGCGTGGTGGCCTTTGACACGGAGCCGCGGCTCGCCGTTCGCCTGCAGCGCGCGGGCAACAGCTACCGGATTGAGTCGGATATCGCAAAGATTTTTCCGTCTGGCGGCACCCACATCCTCCCCGCTTTGGACCTGGCGTACCAGCAGTTGGTGGCCGCCCAGGCCAAGATCAAGCACGTGATCGTGATGACGGACGGCCAAGCGCCGCGCCAAGGCATCGACGCGCTGGTCCGGCAGATGCGCCGATCCGGGGTGACCGTGTCCAGTGTCGGCGTGGGCAGCGACGTGGACCGCAGCCTGCTGGAAGCCATCGCCGATCGCGGCGGCGGGCGCAGCTATTTTACCGACCGGCCAGAGACCCTGCCGCGGATCTTTGTGCGCGAAACCAAGTTGATCGCTGGGCAATCGGTGGTCGAGCAGAGCGTGCGGGCGCGGCGGGCCCCCAACTTGGGGCGCATCGACCTCCTGCGCGGCGTGGACCTGGAGGCGGCCCCGGCTTTGGGCGGCTTCTTGCCGACCCGGGTCAAGCCAGGGGCGGAAGAGATCCTCCGGCTTTCCAACGGCAAACCCCTGCTGGTGCGCTGGCGGCTGGGGCAGGGCAAGGTGGCGGTGTGGACGAGCGATCTGAAAAACCGCTGGGCCCATGCGTGGATCGACTGGCCTTCCTACGCGCGGCTGGCCCGGCAGATCGCCCGAGACGTGCTGCAAGAAGAGCTGGGCCTGGAGGTTCAGGTGCGCCTGGAGCGCCAAGCCGACCGCCTGCGCGTGGCCGTGGACGCGATCGACGAAGCCGGCGAGTGGCTGAGCGGTCTGCGCGGCGCGGCGGATCTGGTGCGCCCCGATGGCAGCAAGGTCTCCGTGGCGCTTACCGAAGTGGCCGCGGGGCGCTATGAGGCGGATCAGCCCCTCGATCAGCTGGGCGCCTACGACGTGCACGTCAAGCTAAGCCCAAAAACCACTGACAAAGTCCTTGCTTCTGGCAGGGCCACCCTGGTTCACCCCTACCCCGATGAACACCGCTTGGCCGAGGGCGCGTCGCCCCTGCTGCCCGCGCTGGTCCAAGCCACGCAGGGCAAAGCCCAGAGCGCCCCCGCCGATTGGATCGCCACCGCAGGCGCGACCCACCGCAGCTGGCAGCCGCTGTGGCCAGAGCTGCTGCGCGCCGCTCTCCTGTTCCTGATCGTCGATGTGCTGCTGCGGCGGGTGCGGTTGGGCAGAGCGCCGCGGACCCGCTGGCATGGCCTCAGGAATTTGCGCTAGACCCTGCGAAATCTAGCTGATCGTCAGCAGCACTTGCTCCAGGGCCCGCGCCTGATCGCGCAGCTTGGCGGCCTCTTCAAACTCCAGGGACTGGGCCGCGGCCTTCATGCGCTTGCGCAGGTCCGTCAGCTCCTTCTCCAGTTGTTTGAGGTCCTTGTGGCCCACGCGCTCCGCGACCTCGCTGACCAGTCTGGCCTCGGCCGGCTGCGGCGACTCCATGGCGCTGGTGGCGTTGCGCGGAGTAATCCCGTGTTCGGCGTTGTGAGCCAACTGCTTGTTTCTGCGCCGATCTGTCTCGTCAATCGCCGTGCGCATCGAGTCGGTGATCCGGTCCGCGTACAAGATCACCCGGCCGTGGACATTGCGCGCCGCTCGGCCCATGGTCTGGATGAGCGACCGCCGCGATCGCAAGAAGCCCTCTTTGTCGGCATCGAGGATCGCCACAAGAGAAACCTCAGGTATATCCAAGCCTTCTCGCAGAAGGTTGATGCCGACCAGCACGTCAAAATCGCCGGCGCGCAGCCCTCGGATCAGCTCAATGCGCTCTAGCGTCTCCACATCGGAGTGCAAATACCGCACCCGCACGCCCAATTCGTCCAGGTATTCCGTCAGGTGCTCGGCCATGCGCTTGGTCAGCGTGGTCACCAGCACCCGCTCGCCCAGCGCGGTCACTTTGCGAATCTCGCCGTAGAGGTCGTCGACCTGCGTGCCCACCGGCCGGATGTCGATCTGCGGGTCCACCAAGCCGGTCGGCCGCACCACCTGCTCAACAAATTCGCCTTCTGTTTGCTGTAGTTCCCAATCACCCGGCGTCGCGCTGACGTAAATGCTCTGGCCCACCCGCGCCTGAAATTCGTCAAAGCGCAGGGGGCGATTGTCCATCGCCGAGGGCAGGCGGAAGCCGTGATCGACCAGCGTCTCCTTGCGCGATCGGTCCGCGCGGAACATCGCGCCGATCTGGCCGATCATGACGTGCGACTCGTCGATAAAGGTCAGAAATCCCTCAGGAAAATAGTCCACCAGCGTCGGCGGCGGCTCGCCGTTCCCGCGATTGGCCAGGTGCCGCGCGTAGTTTTCAATGCCGTTGCAGGTGCCGCGGGTCTGCAGGTTCTCCAGATCGTACAGGGTGCGCTGCTCCAGGCGCTGCGCCTCCAACAGTTTGTCCTGACTGCGCAATTCCTCCAGCCTCACCACCAGTTCCGCGCCAATGCGCTCGCGTGCGCCGATCAGCTGCTCCTCCGGCGTGGCATAGTGCGAGTTAGGGTAGATCGCCGTGGCCTCCACCTTGTCGACCAGCGTGCCGCGAAGAGGATCAACCCAGCGCAATTCCTCAATTTCATCGCCCCAAAGGCCGATGCGCAGCGCCCGATCTTCGTAGTAGGCCGGCTGGACCTCCACCACGTCACCGCGCACCCGGAAGTGGCCGCGGGTCATCTCCAGATCGTTGCGCGTGTACTGGATATCCACGAGTTTGCGCAGTAATTCGTCGCGCCGCATCCGCTGGCCCACCCGCAACTGCAGGCGCATCGCCAGGTACGTCTCCGCCGCGCCAATGCCGTAAATGCACGACACCGAGGAGACGATGATCACATCGCGCCGCTCCAGCAGGCTGTAGGTGGCGGCGTGGCGCATGCGGTCGATTTCGTCGTTGATCAGCGAGTCTTTCTCGATGTAGGTATCGCTCGACGGGATGTAGGCCTCGGGCTGGTAGTAGTCGTAATAGCTGACAAAATACTCGACCGCGTTGTGCGGAAACAGCGCCTTGAACTCCTGGTGCAGCTGGGCCGCCAAGATTTTGTTGGGCGCTAGCACAAGTGCCGGTCGCTGAAGGGTTTGAATGACGTTGGCGACGGTAAACGTCTTGCCGGTCCCCGTCGCGCCCAGCAGCACCTGAGCTTTTTCGCCGTTCGCCAGGGCCTGCACCAGCTGGGCGATGGCGGTAGGTTGATCCCCCGCCGGCTCAAACGGCGAAACCAGTTGAAAATCCGTCATGCCCTCGCCCGTCCTCGGCCGACCTGCGCGCCGCTGCCCCATTGTGCGGACCGGATGTGCCCGGCGCAAGAGCCTAGGATTGCGGGCATTTTACGCTGATGTGCAAAACCGCTTGACAGCCCTTGGCATTCGCATAGAATTTTCAACCGGTGGGCATCACCCCCGAGCGCATCGGTGCCGCTCGAAGGGAGATGTCAGCTAAATGGGCTCGACCGGAGAGAAAAGGTCCTGAGGAAATGCGGGATGCGGTCGGCGGATAGTCTGCCTTCGCCGCACCCAAATCCCTGAACTGGACTGGGACTTTCGTTCCAAACATGAAAGGGGCTGCGTGGCCTACGCGACCGGAATCTCCGGGTAGCAGACCAAGCGCTCCGTTGAGACCCGCGAACAGGAGAAAAAGATGCGTTTGAATCGTCTGATGGTTGCTGTTGCGGCGATGGGCCTCTCGATGGGCCTGGTTGCCTGCGAGAACAAGAAGGCTGAGCCCCCGAAGACCGAGGGTGCGGCTGCTCCCGAGGCCCCGAAGGCCGAAGAGCCGAAGAAGGAAGAGGCCAAGCCGGCTGAGGCCGCTCCGGCCGCCGCCCCCGCCGCTGAGGCCCCGAAGGCTCCGGAGGCCGCTCCGGCCGCCGCTCCCGCCGCTGCCCCCGCCGCTGCCCCCGCCGCTGGCGAGGCCCCGGCTGCCGCTCCCGCCGCTGCCCCGGCCGCCGCTCCGGCTGCTGCCCCGGCCGCTCCGGCTGAGGCCCCGAAGTAAGGAACGAAGCCTGCGCCTGCCGCGGCAGGGCCTTAGGGCCTGAGCCGAGCGAGCGTCAAGCCTCTGTCCTGCTGTAAGGATCGCGACAGGGAGGTTGCCTTTGCGGGCAGCCTCCCTGTTGTGTTTTTTGGCGATCGGCGTTTGGCTTTCTTGGGATCCCAAGATGGGTTGTCTCGCGCGCGGCCCCCGGCGATACTCTGCCCGCGCCCCCGCCCATCGGCGCTCGCCAGAGGATTGCGTGTCAGCAGACCGGAGAGCTTTGCGGTTGCGTCCGTGGCTGCTGGCGCTGCTAGCGGCGATGTCTGCGCATTGCCAGCGCGAAGAGCCCCGCACAGCCGCCGCGACTGCGGCGGAGGCCGTGCGTCCCGATGACCCCAAGACCGCCGACGCTGCCCAGCGCTTGGACCGGATCGCGGTCGCGCTAGAGCAGTTGGTCGTCAAGGCGGAAGCAGCGGCGGGCGATGCCAAGCAACTGCAGCCCATACAAGAGGAATTTAAGGCGTTGGTGACTCAGGCGCGCGCGGATTTGGGTGGCGTGGAGAAGGCCATGACCCCGGACCAGCGCCGCGCCGTGCAGGCTTACTACGGTCAGCGCATCGCGCCAGTCCACGCGCGCCTGCAATTGCTGCTGTTTCCTGTGCTGCTGGTCGATCTGCCCCGCGGGGCGACACCGGTGCAGCCCGTTGCCCCAGCAGGGGCGGTGACGCCAAGCTCCCCCGGCTCTGCAAAAGGAAATCAATGAAAACACGGATGGTATTGACGATGGTGCTGATCGCCACTGCGGCCACTGGCCTGGGCTGTCGCCCGGCGGTGCCTGCAGGTCAAGAGGGGGAGAGCGCGGCACTGCGCCAAGCCAAAGCGCTGATCGACAAGAACGCCCTGGTGTTTGAGGCGGCTGTCGCAGCGGCGAGTGGCGTCGACACCCAGCCCGACCGCGCCCGCGAGCTGGGCGATCAACTGCGCAAAGGCCTAGAGGCAAACAAAGCCGAAGCCGAGGCGCTTGAGAAGAAGCTGACCGAAGACGATCGCGTCAAGCTGCGCGAGTACGGGCGCACGCGCCTGGCCCCGGCGGTCGTGGCGCTGGAGAAGAAGCTGCTGGGTCCGGCGGCTCAGGCGGCGCCCAAGCCAGAGGCGTCGCCAGCGAGCGACAGCCCGGCTCTGCCGGCGGCTCAGGCTGCGTCGCCCGCAGGCGGTTGACCCCCTGGCGATAGCCGTGGTATCGCGTGCCGTTGGGCGCCCGCGCGCCGCCAACTGTGGTTCACCGGGCTCCACCTGGACCAATCGAGGAATTCATGAACAAAGTCTATGCCGACGCCGAGGCCGCGCTGTTTGACTTCCGCGATGGCGCCACTGTGCTCGTCGCGGGTTTTGGCCTGTGTGGCAATCCAGAGAATCTGATCACCGCTGTGCAGCGCGGCGGCTACCGCGATCTGACGGTGGTGTCCAACAACTGCGGCACCACCGAACAGGGCCTGGGGGTGCTGCTCAAGAACCACCAGATCCGCAAGATGATCGGCAGCTACGTGGGCGAGAACAAAGAGCTGGAGCGGCAGTTCCTGGCCGGCGAGCTGGAGCTGGAGCTTTGCCCCCAGGGCACCCTGGTGGAGCGGATTCGCGCGGCTGGCGCAGGCATTCCGGCGTTCTTTACCCCCACCGGTGTCGGCACCAAGGTGGCAGAAGGCAAAGAAAGCCGCGAGTTCAATGGCCGCGAGTACATCTTGGAGGCGGCGCTCCCGGGCGACTTTGCCTTTGTCAAAGCGTGGAAGGGCGACCGCTGGGGCAACCTGGTGTACCGCAAGACGGCGCGCAATTTTGCCCCGGCTGTGGCCACTGCAGGTCGCATCACCATCGCAGAAGTTGAGGAATTGGTCGAAGTGGGCGAGCTCGACCCCGATCAGGTTCACACGCCGTCGATCTACGTTCACCGGATCTTCCAAGGCCGCGACTACAAGAAGCCGATCGAGCAGCGCACCACCCGGCCGCGCACCACCCGTTCTGAAATTGCCGGATGATGGCTGCCCGGGCGCGGCGGCGCGCGATCATCGCTCTGGCCCTGACGGGGATCGCGGCGGTGGCCTGTCGGAAGTCTGAGCCGGCGGCCGCGCCCCCCAACGCCGCTGCCGGCCCTGCTGCCCAGGCGGCTGTCCAGCCGTGGAAGCGTCCGCCGATCATCGATTTTCACGCCCACCTGAGCCTTGACGGCGCCGAGCGCATTGCGGCGATCCAAAAAGACGCGGGCATCGCCAAGATGATCAACCTGTCCGGCGGAAGCGGCCGCGCCGACGCGATCGCCCAGCGCGCGGCTCAGGCGCTGGCCCAATCGCTGCCGGGCCGTGTCGTCAACTTTGCCTCGCCTTGGTGGCGCGATTGCTGCGATCAAGCTTGGGTCGACCGCGAGAGCGCGGCGCTGCGCCAGGCCGTAGAGAAATACAGCTTTGCCGGGCTCAAGATCTCCAAGGGCCTGGGGCTGGGCCACACCGACGAGCTGGACCGCCTGATCGCCGCGGACGATCCGCGCCTGCACAAGCTGTGGCAGACGGCCGGCGAGCTGGGCATCCCCGTGAGCATTCACGTGGCCGATCCGCGGGCATTTTGGTGGCCCTTGAGCCGCGACAATGAGCGCTGGGACGAGCTGGGGGTTCACCCGTACTGGGCTTATGGGCCCGTGCCGCCAGCGCTTTTGGCCACCTTTCCGCCCGAGGTGCAGGAGATGGTGGCGCAGCGGCCCAAGGTGCCGGCGTGGTCGGCGATGCTGCAAGCGGCCGAGCGGCTGTACCGCGCCCACCCGCAGACGATTTTTGTCGCGGTGCACTTTGGCAACGCTGCGGAAGACCTGGACTATGTCGACGGATTGTTGACGCGCAACGCCAATGTCAGCATCGACATCGCCGCGCGCGTGGGCGAGTTTGGCAGGCACCCGGCCGCCAAGGTCAAGGCATTCTTTGAGAAATGGCAGGACCGCATCGTGTTTGGCACCGACATCGGCATCGGCGCAGACGGGCTCATGCTGGGCTCCAACGGCGCGGTTGAACCGACCATGGCCGAGGTCTTGCCCTTCTATCAAGCGCACTTTGCCTACTTGGAAGGGCACGGCAAGGGCATTGCCCACCCGTCACCGATCCAAGGCCGCTGGACCGTCGACGCGATTGGCTTGGCCCCAGCGGTGCTCGACAAGCTGTATTTTCGCAATGCGGAAGCGCTGTTGGACAAAGCGGCCCTTAAGCGGCGAGCCCAGGCGATCACCGCGAACCCGGCGCCGCTGGGCTTAGCAGACGACGCCACGCCGGCATGGGCCCCGACGGTGAAGTAAGGGCCACGGCAACAATAACTCAACTCCAGTCCTTCTGCGACCAACAGGGCTGGGTCTGGTCGCCGTGGCCCATCTGCTGGGTGGGCCGCCAAGCTCGCGGGCCGAGCCCGACTCGCGGCGGCGGACGAAGCGATCGACCAAATCTTGCCGGGACCCTAACTGCCCATCGGCGCTCAGGCTTTTCTATGCGGTGGCCTGGCCGGCCGCTGGGCGCTGGGCGGGCAGAAAGCAGATCGCCCCCAGAATCACGCCAAACCACAGGGTCGCAAAGCGGATTAGCAGCGTGGCAAAGGTCGCCTGCGGCAGATCCAGGCCCAGGCCCAAGCCGGGGGAGAGGCACAGCGCCACCATCACCGCCTCGGTCGACCCCACGCCGCCGGGCAACATGGAGGCCGCGCCAAAAAGGGTGGCCATGGCGTAGATCACCACCGCGGAGCCGAGTCCGCCGCCTGCATTCAGGCCGTCCAGGAGCACGCGAAAGGCGATCGCTTCCAGGAGCCAAGCCGCGGCGGCCAGGGTCACGCCAAACAGCAGCCGCCGCGGCCGGCACAGATCGCGGAGCACCGCGTGGATGCGCGCCACCGCGTCAAAGGCCGCGCTCGCTTTGGCTGGCAAGCGCTCGGCCAGCACGGCTTGGCCCCAGCGCAGGCCGCTCGGCACCGCGGTTGGGTGCAGCACGGCAAACAGGAATGCCCCGCACAGCGCCAGGACGGCGACAAACAGGCCGCTGTGGGCCCCATGCTGGGCCACGCCAAGGGCGGCGATCGCCAGCAATCCCACCACGTCGGTAAAGCGCTCGGCGATGACTGATGTGGCCACGTCCGTGACCGAGGCGCCGCGCCGCTGCTTGAGCAGCCAACCCTTGACCACCTCGCCCATTTTGCCGGGCGTGACGGTGAAGAGGAATCCGGCGACAAACACCAGGGCGGCCTCGCCTAGCGACACGCGCAGGTTTAATGCACTGAGATAATAGCGAAATCGCACAGTCCGCAGCGCGTAATTGCCCAGCACTAGCGCACACGCTACAGCCACGCGCCACCACGGGTACGCTACGGCGGCCTTTTGCAGCCGGTCGACGTCGGCGATTAGGCCCGCGCCAATCACCACGGCCAGGGCCAAAAGCGCGGCTAGCGCTAGGGCTTTTCCCGCTTTCACGGCGTGGCAGCAGCGGCAGGAGCAGGAGCAGGAGCAGCAGCGGGGGCCGCCGTGGGCGATGCGCTGGCGGGCGCGGCGACGGCCGAGGCGTCGGCGGGCAGGGATGCCAGCAACGCATCGACCTTCTGGCGATCGCCGCTGAGGCGCTGGTGGTCAAACTCGCCCGGACCATCCCACGAAGGGTGCTTTTGCGCCAAGCTGGCCAGATCACCGGCGAGGTCGGCGATCAACGCCCGCTCAATCCCGCGGGCCACCAGCTTGCCGTCGCGCTCTTCCAGGAGAGCCAAACGCAAGAGGGCGCGGCAAAACACCGTCTCCGGGGCGTCGGGAGCAGCGGCGTGAAGGCTGTCGACTAGGCCGCGCACGGCGTCAAAGCGCTCGGCAAAACCGCTAGAGCGCACAGCGCGGTACACGCTCAGCGCCACCCAGCGCCGCGCCCCCGCGTCCTGTTGCAGCCTAGCCCTTGGCACCTGGGCAGAAGTCTTGAGCATGGCGCTCAAACCCTCCTCGCCAGACCCCAAAAGGCCAAACGAATCACTAATCGTCTCGATCGCCGCGCTGTCGGTCAGCGGCGTCTGCGCCAGCCAAAGCGGCGGAGGCGCAGTGCCGGCGGGCACCCACGGCGAGGCCGGCGGCGGCTCATGGCGGCAAGCCACAGCGGAGGCCAAGACCACAGACAGACAACACAAATACAGGGGTAAACGGCGCACCAAAGACCTCGACGCAGCACGGCGGGCGCTGCAAATTGCCCCACCTATGCGGTAAACGCAAATGCCGTCGCCTACCCGGAATCGCCGCCTTGGGCGCAACTCTTCGTTGTCGCTCCCCAGGAAACCCATTCGCAGGATGGGTTTCTTGATCTGGGGCCCCTGGTCCGGTCCTCAACGTACTTCCATGTACGTCTCCATCCCCACTAGAATCGTGGCCGATTCTTGGCCTGTCGGCCACCGCGGGGACCCCTCAGTCCTCGCTCCGCCTTGTCGAGCGACAGCGAGCAGCTGACTGAGTGCATCCCAATTCGACGATCCGGCAAAATCCATGTGGTGGATTTTGGCCTGGCGCAGGCGCGGCTCCAGTTCAGGGGTCCAGAAACTCAGGACACACCTGGCGCAACGGCCCCGCGACAAAAGGCCGCTGCTGCCAGCGCGGGTGGGGCAGGATCAGCCGCGGGTGATCCAACCTCACGCCGCTCACGTCGATCACGTCGAGATCCAGCGGTCGGGCGCCGTGAAAGCCCTCTTTGGAGCGGTCACGGCCAAAGGAGTTCTCAATTCGCTGAAGAATCTCAAGGCCATCGAGCGGCTCCGCCTCGCTCCAACCGATGCCCACGGCGTTGGCAAATTCACCGCCACTCGCGCCCTCGGCGGGGTCTGTGCGCCACACCGGGCTCAAGAGCGGCTCTTGCAAGGGGAGTAAAGCGACGGCGGCCCGCCAGCCCAGCGCCAAAGCGGCCTCGCTGTCCGCCAAATTGCTGCCCAAGGCGATGATCCAACGGCGCTTCATCTAGGCCCTCGCACGGCCCTTCAGCGGGCCCAGCGGCCAAATCCAAGGCGGACCGGCATTTCTAGCGGTCCCTTGAATCTGCACGCTCAGGCCAGCATGCTATCGCGTCGCTGCGGAACCCGCATCCCGGGGGATCTGCGACACATGAGGCGGCTGCACAGCCGCTACGCAGGAGGTCGGATGCGAGGTTTGCGCGCAGAGCTGGGCAGGGCAATGTTGCTGGGCAGGGCAATGATGCAGGGCAGGGCAGTTTTGCCGTGGGCGGTGCTGGTGACCGGCCTCATGCTGGCAACAGGTTGTAAGCACGCTGATTCGACCAAGGCCGTCGGTCAAGAGGCTCCGCCGGCCCCAGGGATTGAAGCCCCCGCCGCCGCCGCGCCCCAGGCTGAGGCCGCCGCTCCCGCCAAGCAGCCCGATCTGCCGGCAGGGGTCGACGCAAAAGACCTGGACGATGCGGAGAAAAAGCTGCTGCTGGAGGTGTTGACCGAGCAGTTTGACCCCTGCGGCAAGACCCGCAGCTTCCTGGACGCTTTGCGCGCCGGCGACTGCAGCACTGCGCCCAAGTTGGCCACCAAGCTGGTCGAAGCCCTCCGTTCCGGCATGGGCAAGAAGCAAGCTGTGGCGGCGTTGCTCCGCGAAATTGAGCGCTTGAACACGGTTGTAGAGATCGACGTCAAGGGCTCGCCCTCTAAGGGGCCAGCCGACGCCAAGGTGGTGATCGTCGAATTCAGCGATTTTGAGTGCCCGTTCTGCCGCCGGGTCGCCAAGCCGATGGATCAACTGGCCGCGCACTACAACGTCGCGCTGTACTACAAGTTTTTTCCGCTGCGCCACGCCCATCCCAACGCGGAGGGGGCGGCGAAGGCCGCTTGGGCCGCCCACCAGCAGGGCAAGTTTTGGCCCCTGCACGACCTGTTCTTTGCCAATCAGGGGCCGCTCGACTGGGCCGGGGTCAAGAAACTGGCTGGGCAGGCGGGCTGCGATCTCAAGAAGCTAGAGGCTGACATGGCCACACCAGCCGCCGCCGCCGCGGTCACCGCCGATGAAAAGGCCGGCAATGACGCAGGGGTAGATGGCACGCCGACGTTCTTTGTCAACGGCCACAAGGCGGAGAGCCTGGCCCAAGTCGAAGAAGCTGTACGAGAAGCCCTGGCTGCGGCCAAGCTGCCGCTGCCGGCGCCGCTGTCGGCGGATGTGATTGGTGAGGCTGAAGGGGGCGCTGCACCCCAAGCCGCCGCCGCGCCGGGCCCTTCTGCCCCAGCCCCAGCCCCCGCCGCCCCCGCCGCTGGGGCTCCGGCCGCTCCCGCTGAGGCGCCCGCCAAATGAGCTCCGCGCCGGGCAAATTGCTGATCCTGGTTGGTCCCGCCGGCGCCGGCAAGACCACCTTGGCGCGGGCCTTTATCGCGGGCGATCCGTCCAAGCGGGCCTTCTCCGTTAGCCACACCACCCGGCCGATGCGCGCTACGGAGCAGGACGGTCGCGACTATTGGTTCGTTGGCCGCGGCGATTTTGAGGCCCTGCGCGATCAAGACGGTTTTGCCGAATGGGCAGAGGTCCACGGCAACTACTACGGCACTTCGCGGCGCGAGATTGCCCGGCTCAGCGGGCCAGGGCAGGTTGCGGTGTTTGATATCGACATCGTTGGCGCCCACAACCTTTGGAAACAATACCCAGACCAGTCTGTGTTGGTGTTTGTGATGCCGCCGTCCTGGGCCGTATTGGTCCAGCGGCTGAGCGACCGCGGCAGCGAGACAGAAGCGACGCTGCGCCGGCGTTTACGCACCGCCCGCCTAGAGTTACAGGAATTGCTGGCTTCGCCCGCTCCGTGGCAAGCGGTGCTCAACCGCAACCTGGCGGACGCCAGCCAGGCCCTAGAAATGGCCGTGGCCCAAAGCTTGGTTCCCGGCCTGGGCGACGAATTCCGCAGCGCCGTGCAGCAGATGCTCCGCGACGCCATGGCCGACAGCCGCGCCGCCGATCCGACCTGATCTGCCGCCCCCCGACGACCCAGGGCGCCGCGCTGCGGCCGACCCATCAGCTTGCGCGAGGATGATCCATGACGATTCCAGTGCCCCAGCGCCCCGTCCGCGTGCGCATTGCCCCTAGCCCAACCGGCGATCCCCACGTCGGCACCGCGTACATCGGCCTGTTCAATGCCGCCTTTGCCCGTCACCACGGCGGTCAGTTTGTGCTGCGCATTGAGGACACCGATCAAAAGCGCTCGACCCGCCAGAGCGAAGAGGCGATCTACAAGTCGCTGCGGTGGATCGGCCTGAACTGGGACGAAGGCCCGGATGTCGGCGGCCCGTTTGGCCCGTATCGGCAGTCCGAGCGCTCCGCCATCTACCAAGCCCACACCCGCACCTTGATCGACAACGGCAGCGCCTACCGCTGTTTTTGCACGGCAGAGCGCCTCGAAAAAGTCAGGTTGTTGCAGCGGGCCCGCAAAGAAAATCCGGGCTACGACGGCCACTGCCGCGAATTGGCCCGCGGCGAGTCCGAGGCCCGCGCAGCCGCCGGCGAAGTGCACGTGGTGCGCCTCAAAATGCCCAAGGACGGCGAGACGGTTGTCCCCGACGCCCTGCGCGGCGCGGTGGCTTTTGACAACAGCCAGATCGACGACCAAGTGCTGCTCAAGTCCGACGGCCTGCCGACCTACCACATGGCCAACGTGGTGGACGACCACCTCATGCAGATCACCCACGTGATCCGCGCGGAAGAGTGGATCAACTCGACGCCCAAACACCTGCATCTTTACGAGGCGTTTGGCTGGCAGCCGCCGGTGTTTGTACACATGCCGCTGCTGCGAAACGCGGACAAATCCAAGATCAGCAAGCGCAAGAACCCCACCAGCCTGGAGTTCTACCAGCGCTCCGGCATTCTGCCCGAGGCGATGCTCAACTTCTTGGCGCTGATGGGCTATTCGCGCAAGGACGACCAGGGCCATGACCTGGAGCAGTTCGACTTTGACGCGCTGGTGTCGGACCTGGACCTGTCGCGCATTTCGCTGGGCGGTCCTGTGTTTGATCTGGACAAATTGCGTTGGATCAACGGGATTTATCTGAGGTCGATGCCCGCGGCGCAAGTGGCCGAGCGCACCTTCGCCTGGTATCGCGAAGAGGATCGCCACGCCGTCGTCGGCCAGCTGGTGCAGGAGCGCGTGGCCGACCTGGGGGATTTTGCCCACCACGCCGGGCCATTTTACGCCGGCACCCTGGATTACGGCCTCAACGCCCGCTACCTGCTGGTGGGCGCGACCAGCAAAAAGAAGACCGCGGTGCGCTTGAGCCGGCGGGCCTCTGCGGCGATGTTTGAGGACCTGATCGCCCGACTAGAGGGGCTCACCGCCTGGCAGCTGGCCGATGTCGAGGCCTGTGTTCGCGCAGCGGCTGAGGCCAGTGGCGCGGCCCTAGGCGATGCGCTGATGGCTGTGCGCGTGGCGGTCTGCGGCCGACCGGCCTCGCCGCCGCTGTTTGAGTCGATGTTCGCCATCGGCCGCGCGGTGGCCCTGGTGCGCTTGCGCCAAGCCGCCTCGCTTGCCAGCGATCCGCGGTTGTTGCAGGACGCGATCGCCCACGCCCAAGCGGACCTTGACGCCACCCGCCGCGCCCTAGAAGCTGCCGACCTCGCTGTGCAGGCCCAGGTGCCCGCCGGTGCCCCATCGCCTGCTCCTTAGGAGCGGACCCGAATT
>JBIKTV010000429.1:0-5114 GCA_044347905.1 Myxococcota bacterium | reverse complement strand
GCCGGCAGGACGATCTCCACGCCTTGCAGGCCCGCGAATCGCTGTACGGCGAGCTTTTCCGCGGAAGCCGCGCGGTCATGCTGCTGGTATCGGAAGAAAACGACGCCATCTTGGACGCCAATCGCTCCGCCGAGGCGTTCTACGGCTGGAGCAGGTCTGAGCTATTAGCCAAGCGTTTTGCTGACTTGGATGCCTCTGGCGATGCGATGCAAGCCTATGTGGCCGTGGAAGGGCGCATGGGCCAACCGTGGCTCCACCGCTTTGAGCTGCGCCACAAGCGCGCCGACCGCACTATTCGCGATGTCGAGGTCTTCCACACGCGCATCTACGTCGATCGGCGCCCGGCGCTGTTCCTCATCCTCCACGATATTAGCGATCGCCTCACCGCAGAGAGGTCACTGCAGGCGCTGGAGCGGCTACAGCGCGAGGATCACGCCCAAGCCCTGAGCCGCCAGGAACAGGCGCGGCTGCACGCCCAGGGCCTGATGGAGGCGGCGCTGGTGGCGAGCAAGAGCCTGGAGCAATCCTTGGCGATGAATCAGGCGCTGATCAGCTCATCGCCCTTGCCGGTGGTCAGCACGGACCTGCAAGGGATCGTGGTCGGCTGGAACCGCGCGGCGGAGCGGATCTTTGGCTGGACGGCCGGGGAGGCGGTCGGCCAGATGAATCCGCTGGTGCCGGCCGATAAAGCAGAAGATTTCCAAGCCCTCCGCAAAAGACTTGCGCAGGGCGAGGTTCTTGCCGGTATCGAGCGCGAGCGCATCCGCAAGGACGGTCGGCGGCTGCCGGTGAGCATCTACGCGGCACCTATTGTCGATTCGACCGGCCAAACGCTGGGCATTGTGGCGACGTTTGAGGACATCAGCGCGCGCAAGGCGACAGAAGCGGAAGTGGCGATTCAAGCCCGACGCGCCCAATCGCTGCTCGCCCTGCCCCAAGCCGCGGAGCAGTTAAGCGAAGGCGATTTCCTGCAAAAATCCCTGGGCCTGACGGAGGAATTGACGGGCAGTGCCATCGCCTTTGTCCACTTTGTGCAGCCCAACCAAGGGGAGGTCGAGCTCGGCGCATGGTCGGCGCAGACCTTGGAGAATTACTGCCGCGCCAGTCACGACTCCCACTACCCTGTCCAGCAGGCCGGCATCTGGATAGAGCCCCTCCGCACGCATAAACCCTTTGTTCTGAACGATTATCCCGCGTCAATTCGCGAACACAAGGTGCCGGAGGGCCATCCTCATCTCCAGCGCTTGGTCGTCGTGCCCGTACTGGAACAGGGGCAAGTCGTCATGCTGATGGGCCTGGGGAACCGCGCCGACGACTATCGCGACTGGGAGGTCGAGTCCGTGCAGCTGATGGCCGACGCAACGTGGCGTTTGGTCCAGGCCCGGCGCAGCGTGGCCAGCTTGGAAGCGGAGGTTCTAGAGCGCCGGCGGGTGGAGGCCCAGCTGCGCAAGTTGGCCCTGGCCGTGGAGCAAAGTCCCGATAGCATTCTGATCACCGATGTGAACGCCGTGATCGACTACGTCAACGAAGCGTTTGTCGCCGCAAGTGGCTTCTCAAGGGAAGAGGTGATCGGGCAGAACCCGCGCATTCAGAAGTCCGGGCTCACGCCGCCAGAGACCTTTGCTGAAATGTGGGCCACTCTTTCCGCCGGCAACTCTTGGGACGGCGAATTCCACAATCGGCGGCGCAATGGCGAATTGTACATTGAGCGGGCCATCATCGCGCCGCTGCGCCAGCCAGACGGCGCGGTGAGTCACTATGTGGCGATCAAGCACGATGTGACGCAAGCGCGGCTAGAGGCAGAGGAATTGGAGCAGCACCGCCTCCATCTGGAAGACCTAGTCGACGAAAGAACGCTCGCACTCAACGCCGCTCGGCTCCAAGCAGAAAACGCCAGCCGGGCGAAGTCGGCGTTCCTGGCCAACATGAGCCACGAGATCCGCACGCCGATGAACGCCATCCTCGGCTTGGTGCAGCTGCTGCAGCGCGATGTGCAAGCGCCCCACTTGGCGGTACGGCTAGACAAAGTCGCGGGTGCGGCGAGACATTTGCTGGCGATCATCAATGACATCCTTGATCTTTCCAAGATTGAGGCTGGGCGCTTGGAGCTGGAGCGCGTCGATTTCTCTGTGCTGGAGGTCCTCAACAACGTGGCCGCGATGGTGGCGGATTCCGCGGCGGCCAAGGATTTGCGCCTGACCGTCAGCGCGACCGAGCCCCTGCCCTGGGTGCGCGGCGACGTCACGCGGGTGCGCCAGGCCCTGCTCAATTACGCGGGCAACGCAGTCAAGTTCACCAACGCCGGTTTTGTCGAGTTGAGCGCTGCGGTGCGCCCGCTTGAGGAGGGCCGGGTCGAAGTGCGCATGGCGGTGGCAGACAGCGGCATCGGCCTGAGTGAGGAGCAAATCTCCAAGCTGTTCAAGCCTTTTGAGCAGGCCGATCCGTCGCTGACCCGGCAGTTTGGCGGCACGGGCCTCGGCCTGGCCATCACCCGCAGCTTGGCGCTGATGATGGGCGGCGATACCGGCTGCACCAGCGTCGAGGGGAAAGGCAGCCAATTCTGGTTTACTTTTGAGGCAGAACCGATCGCGACGCCCGACGCCGCGTCCTCGCCTTTGCCTGCCCCCAAAACCTCGGGCCATCTCAAGGACGCCGGAGTTTGCCTGCTGCTCGTAGAAGACAATGAGATTAATCGGGAGGTTGCGCTTGACCTCCTGCGGGGCGAGGGCATTGAAGTCACGGTGGCCGTCGATGGCGAGGAAGCGGTCGAACACGTGGCTGCGCGGTCCTTTGACCTGGTGCTGATGGATGTGCAGATGCCGCGCATGGACGGGTTGGCCGCGACGCAGGCGATTCGCCAGATGCCCGGGCGCGAGCGGATGCCGATCGTGGCGATGACCGCCAACGCCTTTGCCCAGGACCGCGCGGCGTGCATGGCCGCCGGGATGAACGACTTTGTGGCTAAACCTTTTGAAATTGACGAATTAATCCAGGTGCTGGAGCGCTGGCTGCCCAAAGTGCCGCGGCGCCGCAGCCAAGAGGAAATGGCCGCTCAAGACCCGCGCGAGCTGACTCAGTGGCAGCGCTGGACCAACCTGCCCGGGGTCGAGCCGCCGATCGCGGTGATTCGCAGGCTTGCGCACTGGCAGAGCTATGAGACGCTGCTGCGGCAGTTCGCTGCGCGCCACGGCTCTACGGGCGCGGAGAGCTGGGCTCGGCTACACGCGGATGATCTGCAAGGACTTCGCCAACTGGCCCACTCGGTCAAAGGCGCCGCACTGACGCTTGGCATCCGCACGGTGGGCCAAAGTGCCGCCGCGGTGGAGCTGGCCTGCCCGCAGAGCCCTCCGCGGACCGAGAGTCCGGGCGAACCTCAGGGATTGACTGCGGCTGATCGGCTAGATTTATCGCGGAAGATTGAGGTCTTGGAGCATGAACTGGGCGTGTTTGCCAGGGCCGTGGAGGCCTTGCCTGAGTGGGTCGATGCGGAGGCGCCATCGCAAGGTCCCCCGTCATCGCCGGAGCCCACGGAAGTGCAGCGGGTGGTTGAGCGTTTTGCCCAACTCCTCGCCCTCTCCGACACGCAGGTCTGGAGTGACATCCACAAACACCGTGATGTTCTAAAGGGTTACCTTGGAGCGAGCTTCAGCGATTTTGCGGATGCTCTGGGAAGAGCGGACTTTGCAGGCGCCCTGGCGACCTTGATGGACCACAAGAAGGGAGGCAGTGACGACGATGAAACACGCAACTAAGGCTGAATTCGCAGAGGTCATGCAGAGCGTCCCCGTGCCATTTGCCCTGTGCGATGGAGAGGCGGTCATTGGCTTTCGCACAGCTGGCTGGCTCCAGCGATTTCAGGCCCATTCTGAGCAAGTGGTGATGCCGACCGACGCCGCGGCTCCGCGACTACTGGCCATAGACGCCCAAGGTGCCCCGGTCGAGGTGCCGCTGCGCGCCCATCGCGTCGACAGCGGCTTTTGGCTGGAACTGGAGGCGGAGGATGCCGCAGCGGCCACTAAGGTCACAGAGTTGACCCAGCGGGTCGCCGATCTGGAACAGCACGCGTTCAAGGACAGCCTGACGGGCCTGTGGAACCGGCGCTTTTATGACGCGACTTTGCCCAGCGAAGTGGCCCGCAGTGAGCGCTACGGCCAGCCGATTTCGCTGCTGGTCATCGATGTGGACCGCTTCAAGTCGATCAATGACACCTGGGGCCACGCCGTGGGCGACTTGGCCCTTCAGTCCGTGGCGCGCATCCTGAGCCAGCGGTGCCGAAGCAGCGACGTGGTGATGCGCTGGGGCGGCGACGAATTCGCGGTCTTGGCGACGTTTTGCAGTTGGCGCAACGCCGCGGCCCTGGCCCAGGACCTGTGCAAACGCGTTGAAGCAGCCGAACTCGCCCCCGGCGTGGGCACTACCTTGAGCATCGGCGTAGCCCAGTACATCCCCGGCCAGAGCACCAAGACATGGTTTGACCGCGTGGATGCCCAGCTGTACTTGGCCAAGCAGGGCGGGCGCAACAGCGCTTTTGTAGACCGCGTGTCGCCACCGGACATGGACCAAGCGGTTGTGCAATTGCTCTGGCGCGACAGCTACATCTGCGGCCACCCGACGATCGACGATCAGCACCAGATCCTGGTGGGCCTGGCCAACCGCGTGCTGCAGGCGGCCTTGCCGGGGGCCAACAAAAGCGTTGACCCGGGGCGACTGTTGCTCGACCTGGACGAATTGCTGGGCCACGTGGTGCGCCATTTTGCCGACGAAGAGGCTGTTCTTGCCGCTGTGGGCTACCCGCGGGCGCGTCAGCACGGATTACTGCACGGCCATTTGGTCCAGCAAGCCCTGGCGATCCGCGCACAAGTGAGCGACGGCAGCGCGGACCTGGGCAAGCTCATCGACTTTCTGGCCCGCGATGTCGTCGTCAAGCACATGGCCACGGCCGACGCGGACTTCTTTCCGTGGCTTCAAGAGACCAACCCCGAGGCGGCAGCAGAGGTTTAGAGCCCGCTTAGGACCTGTCCGGGAATAACTTGAACCGTTCCATGCTGCTGGATGGGTCGCAAGGTCGCGTCCTTGCTGGCCGTCTCACCGCTCCGTGACCATCCAGGCGATCG
>JBIKTV010000428.1:0-5123 GCA_044347905.1 Myxococcota bacterium | reverse complement strand
AAAGGATGTCCGAATTCACCTCGATCACCAGCAGGCCCTGGCGCGAACGGATCCGCAGCTTGCCGGCCGCCACCAGCTTCTTGAGCCGGTCCTGCACCCGCTTGATGCCGTCTTGCACCCGGGCGAGCGCGTCAGATAAAGCCTTCTGCTCCTTGATCAATTGGTCGCGCTCGCGCTTGGCCGCCTGCAGGTCTAGTTGGGCGCGGCGCACATCGTCGTCGGCCTTCAGCTTGGCCAGTTGGCAGTCCGCCAGGTCTTTGGCGCAGTTACCGCCGCGGCTGGTGCATTGATCCAGCACTTTCTTGGTGTTGGCCAGCTCGTCCTTGCACTGCTCGCGCTCGCGCACCGCTGTCTGTGCGGTACCCCGCAGCGCCTCCAATTCGCCCCGGCACTGCTCTGCGCCCAATTGGCAGGTCTTCTTTTGCTCTTCCAGCCAGTCGGCTTGCTGCTTCATCCCTGCGAGATCGCGATCGTATGCCTCGCGACTCACTAAGGCGTTGCAGCCCGGCAAAGCGATCGCCGCGATCACCGCTAGCCCGGCCAAGTACTGCCCGCGAATTTCCAAGAATGCCATGTGAATTCCGTTAGGTGCCGTAAGGGGGGTAACGCAACAGTGGGCGACGCTACAGCTCGCGCGATCGCAGCCAGGACAGGGTCGCCATCGCCCCAGCGCCCAGGCCCTGCACCGCCAGCCCCAAGGAATACCACCAAAGCGCCGACCACGCAGGTTTTTCGAGCGCTTGCGGCAGCACCCAGGTAAACAGCCCCCACGCGACCATCGAATACCCGGCCAACATCGCGCGGTTGACGGTCCGCTCGTTGCGCGCCCGCAGCAGTTCAGCATCTGGATCGCGGATTTGGAAGGTGAGTTCGCCCGACTTGGCCCGGCGCAAGAGCCCGCGCACCTCCCCCGGCACCACCCGCACCAGCCCCCACCAATCGTGTAACACCCTGTAAATGCGCTTGCTATACGTCTTGGGGTCCAGCACCCGCCGGACATAGAGCTGCACCAGATACGGCCGCACGGAGGCCAGCGGGTCGTAGTTGGGGTACAGCTCTTGCGCGATGCCCTCCATCGTGGAAATCGCCTTGCCAATCAGGATCAGCTCGGCCGGCACCCGCACTTGGTAGCGCACCACCGCCTCAAACACCTCCGCGATGAACGCGCCGATGTCGAGCTTCTCCAGGGTGACGCCATTGTAACGCCGCATAATCTCGCTGACTTCTCCGCTCATCTGCCGAACGTTGACCGTGTCGTCCACCAGGCCCAGGTCGACAAACTGGGTCACCAGCATCTCCGGGTCATTGAGCAGCAGCGACACCAGGAAGGTCAGCAATTCATCAATCGTATCGGAGTCAATCGAGCCCATCGAGCCAAAATCGATCAGGGCAATTCGCCCATCCGGCAGCACAAAGAAGTTGCCCGGGTGAGGATCGGCGTGAAAAAAACCGTGCTCAAACACAGACTTAATGAACAGATGCGTGCCGACCTCGGCGATCTTGCGGCGATCGACCTGCCACTCATCCAGCTGCCGGCCGTCGGTGACCTTGCAGCCGTCGATAAACTCCATGGTAATCAGGCGCTTGGTGCACAGGGCAGGGTACGTGATCGGCAAGTGCATGTGCGGATTGTCGGCAATCATCCGCCGGTAGCGCTCGATGTTGTCGACTTCGTTGTTAAAATCCGTCTCGCGCCGCAGGTTGCGGGCAAACTCGTCGATCGCCACGGCCGGGCGGAACTGCTGGACCTCAGGCAGCCGCTCCTCCAGCGCCGCCGTCATCATCTGCAGCAGATCCAGGTCCGTTTGGATGATCTTCTCAAGCCCCGGCCGCTGGACCTTGACCACCACTTGCTCGCCGGTCTTGAGCGTCGCGCGGTGCACTTGGGCGATCGACGCCGCAGCGATCGGTACCGGGTCAAAGCTGCCGTACAAATCCTCGATCTCACGACCAAATTCGCTGCGCACCACTTCGCGCACTTGCTCGTATGCAAAGCCGCCGACATTGTCCTGCAGCTTGCGCAGCTCAAAAATCAGCGACATCGGAATCAGGTCGGGCCGGGTCGCCGCCACTTGGCCCAGCTTGATAAAGGTCGGTCCCAAGGCCTCCAGAGCCAGGCGCACGCGCTGTTCCCATTGGAGCTCGGCTACGTGCTCGTCGGGCTCTGCCAAGGCCATGCCGCGGTTGAAGAATCCGGCATAGCGGTCCAGGCGCGTGCGGATCAGCACATGGCCAAAGCCGTAGCGCACGACGACGGCGGTCACCTGGCGCAACCGCTGGATATTGCGGGCGTAGCGCGGTAGGTGAATCAGCTTGGCGAGGGTGCTCATAGCGCGCTCCCCGGCGATTCTGCGGGGCTGGCGATGGGGGAGGGCGGATCGACGGCAGGCGCAGCTGGGGGTTCAGCGGGTCCGGCAGAATTGTTGGCGGGCCCAGCAGGTTTTCCTGAGGCAGCATCAGCCTTTTCGGAAGCCTGTTGGCGGGCTTGCCGCTGGGCCTCCAAGGTCTCGTGGAGCGTCTGGGCGTGTTGGGCCGCCGCGGCCGCTGAAGCCGTCGCCACCTCCATCGCCACCCGCGACGCCGCCGCCACCGCGTCTTTCCACGGCACTGCCCCTGCCGCGCTCACTGCCGCCGTCGCCAAACCGCCCAAGGGCAGGTGCGCCGCGACCTCTTTGAGCGCCGTCGTCACCAATTCGGCATACGCCGCGCCTTCATCGCGAACCTTTTGGAGGTGTTCCGTGGTCTCTCGCCGCAGATTCTCCACCTCTTCGGGCCCCAGAACGCCGGATTTCGCCACGCGGGCGATCACCGCTTCGGCGGAGCCGTCGAGCATCCAGCGCGCTACCACAGATGCCAAGCCCTTCTCAAAGGCGTCCCGCATGACTGCTGCCCCTCGGGCCACGGCCAGCCCGCACACCTGATGGATATTGCTGATGATATGCCGGGTTCCCTGGGTCGCTGGCGTCCCGCCTGGCCCACGGTCCTACAGCGAACAGCGCTTGACCCGCCACTGCTTGTTGTTGGCGTAGTCCAGATAGACCGCGCACGGCGTCGGCAGATCGCGCTCTCGATTCTCCAGGAAAAAGTCGATGCCGTCGTTCTGCATCACCTTAAAGTCCCGCAGGACAAAGCGATTCTGCTCGTCCAAGTACAGATGCGCCTGGCGGCGAATGCGCGGCCAGCCAAACTGCTGCCACCCGCGCAGGGCATTATTGGTGCGCTCTTGGCTGTGCAGCACCTTCTGAAAGCGCTCCCAGCCCTTCTCCGCGTCGGGATCCTTAGCGGCCATCAGGACTTCGCGGATCACCCACTCAGCAGTTTCGGGCTCCGGATTCTCTACGGTCACGCCCAAGAGGCGCATGCGCGCTTTGTCGACGGTCTCGCACCCCAGCGCTCCGACGACGAGCAGCGCCGCCACAGCCCAGCGGGCCAACCTCGTCATCCCTCTGGAACGCTTGATTTCCTTGCTCTGCATGTCGGCCTCCCGCGGATTGGCCCCCAGTGTACTCGGCTCCTGGCGATTTGCCCAATCCCTGCGACTCGGCGCCGACCGGCAAGCGTACCAAACAGTTGCGCCGGGGGCCCGGGCGGCCGTACGATCAGCGTTCTGCCCGCGCATCAGCCGCGGGTGTCGCGCACAAGCCCGTGCGCTGGGGGAACTCCTGCATGACTGGCCTGCATCGCTTGGAACGCTCGTCTACCCAACCCGCCGTAGGGCGCGATGTGGAGGCGTGGTGCGCCAAATGCGGTCGCGCCATGGAACACACCATTGTGGCCATGGTCGGCATTGAAGTAGTGCAAGTCCGCTGTCGGACCTGCGGCGGCACCCATAAATACAAGACCTTGCGCGAGGCGGCCCGCTCCACCTCGACCGAACCGCGCACCTCGTCGCGCTCGGCGGAAGACGGCGACAGCGAACCGCGGGCCGAAAAGGCCAGCCGCTCCAGCAGCGCCGCGGCCCGTACCCCCAAGCCCAAGGCTGAAGCGCCGGAAGCCCGCGCCGCCCGGCTGATTTACGCCCGCCTGATGGCTCAGCGCGATCGCTCCGGGGCCACGCCGTACGCCATTAGCCTGGAGCCCACCGCTGGACAACTCCTGGAGCACAAGAACTTCGGCTACGGCATCGTCGACGAGGTGATGACCGACAAAGCGCGCATTCTGTTTGAAGACGGTTACCGTACCCTCATCATCGGCCGCTCGGTCTAAGCCGCCCCGCGGCTGCAGCAGCACTGCCCGGTGGCCGCCGCCTTTCGCTCCTCCCAGGTCTTGCGCACAGCGCTCCTCCGCTTGCGGCCTCACGGCTCGCTGGCGGTGGTGGTGGCTTCAGCGCTGGCTGCGGCGCTGTGGCTGTTCCTCGCGCCCAGGCCGCTTTCGCCCCAGCGGCTAGAGGCTGAGACGGCTGAGGCTGTTGGGGGGGCCTGGTTAGAAGGTCTTGTGCCGCCTGGGGAAATCGTCAAGACCCCTCGCGGCCTAGCGCTCCAAACCCGCGGCGACGCGAATTGCCGGGCCCTGCTGATGTCCGCCGAGACAGCCCCGCCAGAAGCGCGCCGCTGTGGCAATCAGGCCCTCCTGCCCCCGCAGTCCACCGAACTGGCGTGTCTCCGCTGGTTCGACGGCGCCGCCGAGCAAATCCGCTTGCACCATCCGCTGTTGCCCGTGGTTCGTCCGGGCGACGATCTCGCGCCCCTTGGGGTGGCCGATCGGGCCCTGCTGCTCGCGAGCGCCCTGCTGGTGGGGGCCCTGGGCGCGCTCCTGGGGCTGGGCGTTAGGAGGGGGACCTCCCTAGAACACCGCATGGTGCTTTGGGTTTTTGCGATTTCCCTGCTGGTCCGCCTGGCCTGGCCGTGGCGCCTCACCGCGGTCTACTTTGGCTACGAGTGGCTGGCCCAGGCCGCGACCCTGGATTCGCTGCCGCGCTACGGCCCCGGCTCGACGGCGCTGTGGGGCATGGTCCTGGGGCCCTTGGGCGATCACCGGGCGGTGCATGCTCTGCAGACCCTGGTGGGGGCGGCGACCTGCGGCGTGGCGGCCTTGGGGCTGCGGCGGGCCGGGGCGCTGCCGACTGCGGGGTGGGCCGCCGGGCTGGGGCTGGCGCTGACTCCGGTGGTCCTGCGCGATCACAC
>JBIKTV010000562.1:0-3717 GCA_044347905.1 Myxococcota bacterium | reverse complement strand
ACGCGCGCCGGCAAGATGTCCGACTCCAGCAGCGCGAGGTCTAAGGGCAAGCCTTGCAGGCGCTCCAAAGCGGCCACCACGCCCAGCTCGCCAGCCATGCCTTGCACACCGCTTGCCCGGTTCAACACGCCGTGCAGCATCGCCTTGAGCAAGATGCCATCGGCCAATTGGCTAGGCGCAATGCGGCTTCGCACCAGCCGGCGCCGGCGGCGCAGCACCTGTTCGGCAAAGGCGCGGTCGCACAGCAGGGCCTGGTCGTCGGGCTCTACGCGCACGCCTTGCAGGACCGCGCCGTCGTCCACGAGCCCTTGAACATGGGGCTGCAGCGCCGCGGCGTCGACACCAAAGGCCTGGGGCAGCTGCAGCGCATCCACCGGCCCGCGCACGGTAAAATAGCGATGCAGCAGCGATCGCCACTGCGCGGTGTCGGCCTCCCCGCGTTGGGCCCGCAGCAGCACCGGCGCTTCGCTGGCGGCGCTCCAGGCGCCCCACGGCAGCTGCAACAGGGTTTCGCCAAGGGCCAAGCGCAGTTGATCCACCTGGATCGCCTGGGCCGCCGCCGCCGCGCCCAGCAGCTCCTGCAGCTCCGCGCCCGTCAGCGGCGACAATTCGCCAAGGGTGTCCAGTGTTTCCAGAAGGTCCTGGGGCGCCCAAGCCGGATCGCAGCGCAGGCGTTGGGCGCGCAACGGCCCCGCGATTTCGGCCGGCATGGGCTGGAGCAGCGCCGCCCCGACCGCCCCGTCCAGCGCCTGATCCGCCAAAGGCTGGTCGCGCAGCGGCATCGCCGGGCTAAAGGGCCGATCCGTCTCGTAAATCAGCTCGCCTTGGGCCAGAAATGCCAAGCCGTCGGCCATCGGGCTGGGCCGCTGCGTCTGGGCCACCCGCAATTCCAGTTCGCCGTCGCGCCAGCGCTGCAGCCAGCTTCGGAGCAGCGGCAAGTCAAACTGTTCGCGCAGGCACACGCGCATCGCATCGGCCAGCAAGGGGAATTGGCCGTCGCCCGCCACCGCTTTGAGCAGCTGCTTGCTGCGCTCGCGGGTCAGGAACAGCGGCGTGCGCTTGCCGGACAGAGAGCGCGGAATCACCAGCGCCGTGCCCACCGCGTAGCGAAACTGCAGGCCCAGCGCCGCCGAACTGGCCAGCCCCGCTTCTAGCCACGGGTCCAGGGGCTCGCGCAGAAATTGCCCTAGGATCTCCTGCAAATCGCAGCCCTCGGGCACGCGCAGCAGCACGCAGTCGTCGGCGGACTGCATTTGCCAGCTCCGCTTGGTCTTGGCTTCCGCAAAGGCCCGCAGCGCCAGCCCCAGCGGCCGCAAAACCACCCCGCCCCACGGCGCGTGGATGAGCGCCTGAACCGAGGCTTCCTCTGGCAATTTGCAGAGTTCAATGATCAGCCGCTCGCGAGTCGGCAGGGCCCCCAGGGCCTTGCGGGTGTCCTTGACCAGCTCCACCAGCGCCTCCACGGCCGCCGGGGTGTGGTCGCCGCGCTGGGCCAGGTGGTCCGCCAATTCACCAGACTCTAGCAGCGGTTCCGCGCGCTTGAGCCAATCCGCCATCGCGTTCGACAGCAGCGGGCCGCGGTCATCGGGGTCAGAGCGCCAAAACGGCGCCATCGCCACGCCGCGCCGCCCGGGCGCCACGCTGACCGTGTCGCGGGTCTTCTCCACCACCTGCCAGGACTGCGCGCCGATGGCAAACACGTCGCCCACCTGGCGCTCCCAGACAAATTCCTCATCCAGCTCGCCAATCGGCGTACCGGAGCCGTGCAGCACCAGCTTAAAGTAGCCGCGATCGGCGATCACCCCGCCGGCGCGCATCACCAGCGTCGCCACCCCGCGGCGGGCCCGCAGCTCGCCCAAAGGCCCCACCTCTAGGCGCGGCTGCAACTCGCGGAGCCGCAGGTCGGCCCAGTGGCCGCGCAGCATCTGCACCACCTGGTCAAACGTCTCGCGGGGCAGCTGGTCAAAGGCGTCGGCGCCGCGCAGATGGTCAAAAAGGGCTTGGGGCTGCCAGTCTTGGGCGGCCACGCGGGCCAGAATCAGCTGGGCCAGCACGTCGGCGGGATGTCGCGGGATCTTCAGCGGCTCCAGGGTGCCCGCGCGCATCAGCTCCACCAGCACGGCGCAGCGCAGCAGGTCGCGGCCAAAGGTGGGCATCAGCCGCCCCACACTGGTGGCGCCAACTTGGTGACCCGCCCGCCCCACCCGCTGCAGGGCACTGGCCACGCTCCGCGGCGCTCCCACCAGCACCACCTCGTCGATCGCCCCGACATCAATGCCCAATTCCAGCGACGATGTGGCGCACACCGCCCGGAGCTCGCCGTCTTTGAGCCGGGCCTCCACGGTGCGCCGCAGCTCTTGCGCCAGCGAGCCGTGGTGGGCCCAGGCCAGCGGCATCGCCTGCCCCTCGTTGATTTCGCGGGCCAAACGCTCGGCCGAGCGCCGGCTATTGGCAAACAGCAGCGTGGAGCGGTGGGCCAGCACCTCTTGGCGCAGCACCTGGGCCGCGGCCGGCCAATACCCGCCGTCGTCCGGCGAACCCGCGCTGGGCTGGGCAATCGCCAGGGCCTGAGTCGCATCCAAAACCTGAAGGTCAAAGCGCTTTTCAATGGACGGAGCAATCACCGTCACCGGCCGCCGCCGCCGCTGTGGCCCCTGGCCGTGCCAGCCGCCGACAAATTCCGCCACCTCCTGCAGCGGATTCACCGTGGCCGACAGCGCCACCCGCTGCACCGGCCGCCCCACCAGCCGCTCCAGCTCCTCCACCGCACTCATCAGCAGCGTGCCGCGCTGGCTTTCGGCCACGGCGTGAATCTCGTCTAAAATACACAGCTTCACGTCGCCCAGCAGCTGCCGCCCAGAGGCCGACACCAGCAAGATGTGCAGGCTCTCCGGGGTGGTCACCAGGATCTCCGCACCGTGGCGCCGCAGCGCGGAGCGATCGCCCTGGGCCGTGTCGCCCGTGCGCAGGGCCACGCGAATCCGCGGCGGATCCTGGCCCAGATCGCGCAGGTAGGCGCCGATCTCCGCCAAGGGCGTCAGCAAATTGCGCTGAACGTCGCTGGACAGGGCCTTGAGGGGCGAGACGTACACCACGCTCAGCTGCCCCGCCGGCCACTGGCGCAGCAGCAGCGCCTGCAGGGCCATCAGGCTCGCCGCCAGGGTCTTGCCGCTGCCGGTGGGCGCCGTCGCCAGCACGTGATCGCCGCGGGCAATCGCCGGCCAGGCCTGGGCCTGCACCGCGGTGGGCGCGCCGTGGCGCTGGACAAACCACTGCAGCAGGTGCGGATCCAAAGAAGTCTTGTCCATGCGCGGTGTTCCTATGACTCTCAAGGGCTGACGCGGCGGCACCCTACCGCCCAGGCGGCGGCCGAGTCAATCCAGCCGGGTCAGCCGAGGTCGCAGCCCCGGCGCTTGCGCGGCTCGCCTCAGCCTGCCAAGCTCCACGGCGGTCCAGGCGTGCTGCCGCTCAGAGGGCCACAGGAGGTCGCCATGGCTCATCATTCCGCACCGGTGCGCTGGCTCGGTCGGGCGATTTTGGGGGGTTTGGGCTGGAAGCTGGTGGGCGAGGTGCCTCGGCAGCCGCGGGTCGTGCTGATCTGCGCGCCGCACACGTCCAACTGGGATTTTGTGCTGATGCTGCTGATTTCTTGGGAGATGGACTTTGACGTCCACTGGATCGGCAAGGACTCGCTGTTCAAACCGCCGTTTGCCGGGC
>JBIKTV010000427.1:0-5149 GCA_044347905.1 Myxococcota bacterium | reverse complement strand
AATTGGGCTTGGCCAGCGCCTCAAGGATCACAGGAGAATTGCAGGGTTTCAGCGTAGAGACGTGCAGGTGCTCGATGCTCAGGCCGCGCTCCCGCAGCACCGCCGTGGCCCGCAGCGCCTCTTCTGTGCACACGCCGGAGGTCACCAGGGTCAGGTCCGATCCGCGCGACAGCACCCGCGGAACGTCCAGGCGCATGGGCTCATCTGCCGGGAAGAGCCGCGGCAATTCACCACGCAGCATGCGCACATATACGGGGCCATCGACGGCGGCCATCACGTCCAGCACGCTCTCCACCTCGGTCGCGTCGCCGACTTCTAGCACCGTCATGTTGGGCAGGGCGCGGGTCAGGGCAATGTCGTCAATCGCCTGGTGCGTGGCGCCGCCTGGGGTCAGGATGCCGGGCAAAAAGCCAAACATCTTCACGTTGGCGTTGGCATAGGCCACGCTCATCGCCAGCTGGTCGTAGGCGCGGCGGTAGATGAACACGGCAAAAGTGTGGATGAGCGGCATCTTGCCTTCGCGCGCCAGCCCCGCGGCGAACGACAGCATGTTCTGCTCGGCGATGCCCATCGAGAAAAAGCGCTCGGGGTAGGCGTCGCGGAACTGGTCGGCCTCGCATGACGAGGTGAGATCCGCAGACAGCACAACGACTTCCGGGCGATCTTTGGCCCAGCGCACCAGGTTGCCGGCGTGGATTTTGGAGAGGATCTGCATCACATCGCCTCCCTGGCGCGGGCGTAATCTTGGCGGTCAGCGGCCGAGGTGAAGCGCAGGTAGTGCAAGCGCGGGGCATTGCGGCGCAGCAGCTCTAGGCCGCGGCAAGGGTCGGTATCGCAAAGCACAATCCTGGGTCGGCCGGCGCCTGGGGCGTTCAGCGCGGCGTCGATCGCCTGGGGATCGTGGCCGTCTACCCGCAAAGCCTGCCAGCCAAAGGCTTGGAGTCGCGCCTCCAACGGCTCGATCGTCATCACCGATTCCACTGTGCCATCGCACTGTTGGCGGTTGACGTCGACACACAGGAGCAGATTGTCCAGGCGATGGTGGGCGGCGGCCTGCAGGGCCTCCCACGTCTGGCCGATCTGCAGCTCGCCGTCGCTCAGCATCACCACGACCCGGCCGGTGTCGCCGCGCAGCTTTCGCGCCAGGGCGATGCCGGCGGCTTGGCTGAGCGCCTGACCCAGCGAGCCACAAGTGACCTCACACCCAGGCGAATGTTCGGCGCCGATCATCTCGACCGACGAGCCGTCGCGGTTGAACTGCTCCAGGCCCGCGGGGTCCATGCGTCCAGACTCAATCAGCACCGTGTAAACCACCAGGGCGTAGTGGGCGGGCGAGAGCACAAAGCGGTCGTGGTGGGCCTGGGCGTGGCCGTTGAACTCGGCGCCGGTGCAATAGGCGGTGTTGCCGCGCTTGGGGGTGCCGGGAAACGGCCGCGGCATCAGCGGTTGCGCCACTGGGGCCAGGCGCAGGCTGTGCAGATACAGGGTCGCCAGCAGCTCGGCCGACGAGCACGCCTGGCTCATGTAGCCGCCGTTGTGGGCGAGGGTGTGATCGAGCACGCGCCGGCGAATTTGTGCAGCGGCGCTCTGGACCTGGCTGTGCCAAGGGAGCTGTGTGCTCCCGGCGGTGTGCGGCATGGCAACCCCTTCTGCTGGTTTGGGCCCGGCGCGAGCGGCCTAGCCCGGGACTCTCTCGCGCGCGGCGGGAGGCTACGCTGGGGCTCGCTGCGCCGTCAAAGTCCGAGTGATCGAGGGGAATTTGGACATCCACTTGACCGGAATGGCTTTTTTCGCGGGCGCAGCGTCGATGTCGACCGCCTCTGGTGACGCAGACGTGACGACGCCCAGCGAGCCAACGGGCAGAGGGCGGCAAACCCTTGAGGTCCTGCGCGGGTCTCTGGGCTGCGGTAGGTGCGCCGGCAGTTGACCCTCGCTTGGGCCAAGCCGTAAGGTGAGCGGACGCCAGGGCCCTTGCGCTGGTGCACAGAGGAATCGATGACGCCTACGCCCTGGCCGCGCGCCCTGTACCTGTTGATTTTTGCCATCTTAGGTGTGGCAGCCGCGTGCAGCTCGCCCAGCAACGACGCGCCGACTTCGACCGCCGACGCCAGCGACAGTGGGGTCTCTTTTGACCTGCCCGACAGCAAGATCGCGCCGAGCGACGCCGCCAAAGCCGATGGGGACGCACCAGGCGGCGAAATCGACGGCGACTCACCCGCCGACACCGCCGCACCAGACGGCGACGCGGCCGACGCCGATGCCAGCGACAGCAATGACGTCGCAGCAGATTCCTTTGGCGACACCGCGGTTTTCTGCGGCACCCCCGGCTGTGCCTGCGCCAGCGCGGCCGATTGCGACACCGGATTTTGCCTTGAGGTCGGCGGCAAGAACGAGTGTGCGGCGCTGTGCGTCACCGGCTGCAAGGCGGGCTTTCAGTGTACCCAGTCCACCGGGGCATCGGGCGATCTGATCGCCGTGTGTACGCCGCAATTCAACCGCTTGTGCGAGCCGTGCCAGGCCGACAGCGACTGCAGCGGCGTGCTGGGCGGGCAAGACAACCGCTGTGTGCCTTATGTGGGCGAAGGGGGCAGCCTGGTGGGCCAGTTCTGCGCGGCACCTTGCGGCGCGGGCGACAGCTGCCCCAGTGGCTACAGCTGCAAGGACACCCAGAGCATCAGCGGCGCCAAAAGCAAGCAGTGCGTGCAGCAGGACCTGAGCTGCGGCTGCGACGCCCGGGCGACAAAGCTAGGCCTGGCCACGCCTTGCAGCAGTGCCAACGGCGCCGGCACCTGCAAAGGCAGCCGCTCGTGCAGCGCCCAGGGATTGTCGGCCTGCGACGCCGCCAGTGCCCAGACCGAGACGTGCAACACCCAAGACGACAACTGCAACGGCCAAACCGATGAAGGCGGCAGCGTTCTGTGCAGCGACGGCGCGGCGTGCACCTATGACAACTGCATCGGCGGCGAATGCCAGCACCCGCCCAAGACCGGGGCCTGCGACGACGCAAGCGCCTGTACCAGCGGCGACATCTGCAGCGACGGCGCGTGCAAAGGCAGCCCAGTGGGGTGCGACGACGGCAACCCGTGCACCGCCGATAGCTGTGACAGCAAGGGCGGTTGCGTATCGTTGCCCAGCGCGGCGAGCTGCAGCGACGGCAACGCCTGTACCGCGGGCGACGTGTGCAGCGGCGGGGCCTGCGCGCCGGGCGAGGCGGCAGCGTGCAGCGACGCCAACCCGTGCACGACCGACAGCTGCGACCCCAAAAGCGGTTGCGCCAACGCGGTCAACAGCCTGCCCTGCAACGACGGCAACGCCTGCACCAGCGGCGACGTGTGCAAAGCGGGCGCCTGCAGCTGGGTCAGCCAGGTGGGCTGCGACGACGCCAACGGCTGCACGGTCGACAGCTGCGAGCCGGCCAAGGGCTGCGTCTACAGCAACTCGGCCGCCGCGTGCAGCGATGGCAACGCCTGCACCAACGGCGATGGGTGCGCCAACGGCAGCTGTAAGGCGGGCGCTGCGACGACCTGCAGCGACGGCAATCCGTGCACGACCGACAGCTGCGATGCGCTCAAAGGGTGTGTCTTTGCCAACAACACCTCGCCGTGCGACGACGGCAGCGGCTGCACCTTGGGCGATGTCTGCCAAAACGGCGCGTGCAAATCGGGCGCGGGCTGCGGGCAAAACGCCGTGTGTGCCGCCAAACCCGGCGGCGGCGTCGCCTGTGCGTGTGCCAGCGGCTATAGCGGCGACGGCCAGACCTGCACCCAAGTTTGCCCCCAAGGCTGCCTAACCTGCAGTGGACCCAGCGTTTGTACGCAGTGCGAGCCCGGCAAGGTGATTCAGAACGGCCAGTGCGTCAGCTGCACGCCCAAGGCCTGCGGCATCGGCTGCGGCAAGGTGCCCGACGGCTGCGGCGCCACGCTCGACTGCGGACCGTGCAACAGCGCCAAAATCGAGGCGGGCAGCAGCTTTTCATGTGCCCTGCTCTACAACGGCAGCGTGCGCTGCTGGGGCCAAAACAGCTTGGGCCAGCTGGGCGACGGCAGCTACCTGGACCGCTGGCAGGCCACTTTGAGCGACGGCAGCCCGGCGCTGGTGCAAGGCATCAGTTCGGCGCAGCAGATCGCCCTTGGCGAGGCCCACGCGTGCGCCCTGTTGGGCGACGGCAGCGTGCAGTGCTGGGGCAGCCACAGCAACGGCCAGCTGGGCGACGGCACGGCGGCGTCACCCGTGGGCCGCAACGCGCCGGTCAAGGTCTCTGGCCTGGGCACGGCGGTCCACATCAGCGCCGGGCGCCTGCACACCTGCGCGGTCTTGGCCGACGGCAGCGCCAAGTGCTGGGGTTACAACAGCACCGGCCAGTTGGGCGACAGCACCACCACCCAGCGCGTCGTGCCCACCGCAGTGCAGAACCTGGCGGGAGCCACCAGCATCGGCGCGGGCTCCGACTTCAGTTGTGCGCTTCTGGGCAGCGGCGCCGTCAAGTGCTGGGGCGACAACTATTGGGGCCAACTGGGCGATAATAGCTATGTTTCCCACATCACCCCGGCGGCTGTATCGGGCTTGGTGACCGCCACGAGCTTGGGTGTTGCGTCGCTTGGACGCTATGCGTGCGTCACGATCCAAGGCGAAACAGCGCAGTGCTGGGGCCTTGCGGCCAACGGCCAATTGGGCAGCGGCGGGACCTTGCCGGCCAAGATACCTGTTGCAGTCAGCGGAATTGGCACTGTCAAGCGCATCGACGCCGGCAACACCCACACCTGCGCAGTGCTGGGCAACGGCTCGGTCTACTGCTGGGGCTTCAACCTGTACGGCCAATTGGGCGACGGCTCGACGACCAACCGCATGGTGCCGGCCCTGGTCGCGGGAGTCAGCGGCGCGGTCGACGTGGCAGCCGGCATGTATCACAGCTGCGCCCTGATGGCCGACGCCACGGTCAAGTGCTGGGGCCAGAACCAGGCCGGCCAGCTGGGCAATGAGACCACCGTGAATGCTGCGGCCCCGGTGAGCGCGGTCCACCTGCCCTGCGGCGGCAAAGGCACCAGCAACACCTGCAGCGGCTGCAAACCCAGCAGTTGTCAGGCGCAGAAGGTCAGCAGCGGCAGTGTCGGCGACAATTGCGGCGGTAGCCTCGTGTGCGGCGTGGCCC
>JBIKTV010000089.1:0-16037 GCA_044347905.1 Myxococcota bacterium | reverse complement strand
GGTAGGCCGAATTGTCGTCGTCGCTCTCGGCAAGCCACTGCTGAGCGTGCAGGTGGTGGATGTGGTACTCGCGCGACCCGGCGTGGGCGACACGGAACCTTACGTGATCATTTATATAACTGTGGTAGACATTGGATGGATCGTCGGGATACAGAGCTTCGATTGCCGCCCCCGCGGCCCACGGCATGCCCGCCGGCGTGGGCTGGCGGCGAACAACCATCGCCGGATCGCCAAGCACCCACGAGCTGAGAAAAAACTCCTCGCCCTTGCAGTCATTGCAGTTGGCGGCCGGCCCGACGGCATTGCGATAGGGCGCAAAGCTCGGTCCTGTCGATAGAATTTCGGCGCCGATTCCGCCAGAGCCGTAGTTGATGGCCATGTTGTCGCGCAGGGGCGACAGCGCAGTGTCACCGTTCAGCGCGTCAAACGCCTGTACCAGGGCCACCTCGTCGTGGTAGGCGATGGTAAACTCGCGAAAAGCCTCGCTACGCGAGCGCACAATGCCGTTGTTGGTGGGCGCGGCTGTCGCGACTGCCGTCGTTACCATACCGGGCGGCGGCACAATCATCGCCGTCAGGTCAGCGTGAATAATCGCATTGCCATCGAGCATGCTGAGGATCCGCTTGCCGGCCTTGGGGTGGTTCGTCGGATACCGGGCCTCATAGTCCAGCCGGGGCCGACCAGCGGCGTCCTTTGCAGTGGTAACCAGCGCCAGTTCGTCTTTGCCCACTTGGCTGCGGTACCACTGCGAGCCCGCAGGCTCCACATGCACCAAACCAAACAGGCCCTGGCCCGGCTGGCCGGCGTGGCCCTCTGAGCCCACCAGAGCGCCGGCCGAGTGGATGACAAAGGTTCCTTCTTTGGGCGCGTGCCAGTTGTACACGCGAGTCTCCCCCGGCTTGGCCAAAGAAGAGGGGTTGTTGCCAATGTGACTGCCCGCCGAGGCGACACCGTCGACGAGGCTCAGCCCCTCAACCATCATCGACGCTTCGCGGTCGATCGGCTGCTCGCTGTGAATCCGGTTGGCCGCCAGCAGGTTGGTAAATGTGACCGCTAGGCAGTCCCCGCGGTTCATGCGCAATACCAAAGGCCGCGGACGCTTGTCACTGCGCAGCTTGGCCTTGCCCGGCAGTAGAGCGGCGCTCGGCCCTTTGGACTCCACATCGCTGCGCAGCGCAAACATCATCCCTGACGGCAAGTGCGCGCCCAACCTATTGAAAACAATGAGCTGATCGAAAGCCACGACATCGGCAGTCAGGGTGCGCGTACATGTCGGCTTGGGCAGATTCGGGCCGGCCTCGTCCCCAACGCTCGACGGCTCCGCAGCGGTCACAGTCACACCGACGGCCCCCTGGGCGGGCCGAATGCCCTGCGCCGCGGCGAGCAAGACAACAAACACCAATAGGCCTAGCACTTTAGCGAGAACAGTTGGGATGGCGAAACGAGTCGGAGCGAGGGTGTACTGCATCGAAAGCCCCGGATCGGCACGTACCGCCGAAGCGACACAATAGCCCGCCCATGTGACACCGTCAAGCGGAATTGTCACATGGGCGCGCTCGGTGTTGAGGCTGCTATACGCTCATTTTTATTTACCTATTATGAGCTTTGTTCCTCGATGCGGCACGGATGCCGGTTCTCGGCGGTTGTGACAGGCAGTCCATCCAAGGTGCCGCAACAGACCGCCCGACCCAGCGCAGCACCATGGACCGAGCCCAGCTTGAAGCCCCTTGCCCCCTGCAGCGCCTGTTCGCCAATTCGGTGGCTATCGGCGGTCACCGGAGGGTCGCCTAGGACGCCGGCTCCCAAGTCCGCGTCGGGTTGCCCTGCGGCAATTCGGCGTACTGCGGGGTGAAACGCAACGACCAGGTGCCGCGAACCCGACGCAAATTTCGGGTTCGCGGCACTAGTGGGCTAGTTTTTGGTCACAGTGACGGCCAATGGGCCGAGTTGCCCGCCCTTGGCGGAGACCAAATAGACCTTGCTGGTTGCGGTGGCGGGAACTTTGGAGCCAAGAATCTGGATCGTCCATGCCCCGGTGGCCGAAACCGTGGCGCTGCCGATGATGGGCCCCGTCATGGGTGCGTTGAGGTAAGCTGTGACCTTGTTGGCCGAGGTGATGGTCGCGGTGCCGGCGATGTCCCAGCGGGCCTTGCTGATTCGGTAGCGAACCGTCGTGGCCGTGAGCACGTCGATCGTCGGTTGGTTGGTGACCGAGACCTGGGCCGTCGACGAGCCAGCTGGGCCGGTGACCGTCAGGGCCAGGGTAATGGTGGCCACGCCGCCGGGCGCACCAACCGCTGCATTGGCCGGAAACACGAAGCTAGCGATTGCGCTGGTCGCATTCGAGATCACGACCGCTGGGCCAGAGACCTGGGTCCACTGATACTTGTTGATGCTTCCGGTGCTTCCGGTGCCCACCAGCTGTACCGTGGAGCCCAGCGCCACCGGAGCGATGGGCGCGACGACGGCGACCGGAGGCGCGGGGTTCACAAAGACTGTGACATCGTCGCTGGTGCTGCCCGCGTCGCTGCTCGCAGTGAAGCGGAACACCAGCGCTGTGGAGGTCGTCACAGCCGGGGCCACGAATGTCGAACTGGTGGCGGTGGTGGACGTCAAGATCACGCTCGGGCCGCTCACCTGAGTCCAACCTTGGGTCAACGGGGTCGCGCCAGAGGTGCTGCCCACCAGGGTCACCGTTGCGCCGATGGCCGCCGAGCTATCTGCGCCGGCTTGGGCCACGGGCGGCAGCGGCGCCGGCAGAGCCCCCGGGGCGATGCGCAGGGAGATCGATGCAGCTCCGCCCAAGCTGGACAGCACCAAGATCTGCGTCTTTGGCGCGAGCACGTTGATGGCCAGAAGGGTGCCCGTGGCATCCAGTTGACCTAAGCCCGACGCCGTCAGTGTCGGGACGGCTGCAGAATCTGCCGAAAATGCCTTGACCTGTAGACGTCGAGAAATCGGGTCATAGACTGCATCCGTCACAGTGACTTGGTCCACCAGCGCGATGGTCACGGGAGTCAGTGTCGCGTCGCCCGTGTGGTACACCGTGACGTGGGTCGGCAACGCGGCGCCGGCGGGCAGGGTCTGAGTGCCGACGAAGCGCCCAGAAACACCGTCGCCCGTCAGAGCAAAAGTACCTGTCAGCGCGGAGTTGGCTGCCAGCGTGGCCGCTGCGACCGACTCGCCAAACACGGTCACATAGGTGGCGGTGGCGGTGCGCACGTAGGTCGCCCGCGACGCGCGCAAGGGGATCGGCATAGCCCCAGTAAACAGCTTGCCGACGACCGTAAAGTTGTTGTTTTGAATACTGTCGATTCCAGGCCCACCGATAGAAGGACCCTCGATGCGCACAAAGTTGGTGCCCAATGGACTGCCGATGACGGTATGTGGGACGCCCGGGTCACCCACATAGCCGGCCGGCGCCGGTGACTCAGCCGGGTCCCACTGCAAGAACGCTGTCGTCGCCCCTTTGAGAGCGCCGGAAAAATCGCCGGGGCACAGGCCGACATCGACGGTGGTGTTGACGCCGCCTTTGCCCGCTGCGGTGGCGACAAAGTCATGGACCCCAAACGGGTGGGTGATGCGGTAGGTGGCCCCGGTCACGAGGTTGTCCATCCGAACGCGCATGCGGGCGAAGACGATTTGCTCGCCGGGCGTGGGGACGCCACTGGTAAACGTGCCCTCGATGGCGAACTCGACCATAGCCTGCCCACCGGCGTTGGTCGCCTGGGCCGAAGCGCCCATCCAGTAGAACATTTCGTCCGGAAAGTTGCCGGGAAACGTCAGCGGTGCGTTCGGATCCGGCAGCCCAAACAGGCACATCGCGTCATTGTCTAGGCACGGAGCCAACGTGATGCCGGCGGGATCTTGGTACCATGTCGGGAATCCGATGGTGGGATCCGTTGGCCCTACAGCCTGCAGCGCGAATGCTGGGCTCGCCAAGGCCGCCAGCGCAATGGCCGTCAGCGTCGCACACAACCACTTAAACTTGTTCATTCCCCCCCCCAGCACTTTCGGTCACCTTGTGCGTGCAGCGCGAAGGGCGCCGTCGCATTTGTGACAATCTGCCGCAAGTGTGACGCGCTGTCAACCGTCCGGTCACATGTCACATGCAGAAATGTCACACTCGGAAGCTGACGAAATGGGGTTGGGCCGCGAGGATGCAGCGGTCCGAATCGCCCTCCTCGCGGCGAATCTCCCTGTCTTCTATACGCTTTACCTGCTATTGTCTGTAGACGTTGCTGGCCATCCGACCCGCCGCGCCGTCAAACCGCTTTAGGACCCCAGTCAGCCGGAAACGCCCCGACCGCCCCGCCAGCGCGATTTCGCCCCCGACCAAGGCCAACCCTGCTGTCAGCACCGAGGCCACGACGGCCACCCACCGCCATCAACGGAAAATTGTATCGTGAGTTCGCGCCTATCCGCCCGCTCCGCCCAAGGTTTCGCCACCCAGCAGACCCTCCATTCCCCCAGCTACGCGGCCCTGCCATCGGCCGGCAACTCGTCAAAGAACGGTTCGCTCAGGTCCTCGTCGACAGCATCGAGCGCTGCAGGCAGCCCGGTGTCATCGCGGTCCAGCGGATACAGCGCTTTGGCCCCCAGTAGATTCGGCGACGCTTCAAAACCTGCCGGACCAGCCGCTCAAGCTCGGACCCTACGAGCCCGTGGCCAAAATGACTGCAGGCACCTAGTCAACAAAGCATGGCAATGTGCATGGTTACCCGCAGCCAGCGTCTAGCTGTATGCACCTTCTAAGGGGCGACGGGCTGCACCGTCTGCTTGCCGGCCTTGAGCCAATCGACCGAAAATACCGCAACCTGAATTCGATCGTAGGGCAGGACCGCGCCACTCTCCCAGGCGATGACCAAGCGTCCATCGGGCAGCCGCGCCAGGGCCGAATAGGCCGAAGGTCCAGCGTCGAGCAAGCGCGCTGCTGGCCAAGTCAGTCCGCCATCGCTGCTCAGGCGCACCGTCAGGTGGTCGCGCGGCACCTTTTGCGTTGTGGCTGGGTGGCTTAGCAGCAGGCCATCTGCGGTGTTGAGCAGGCTGCCCTGGCAGTGCGGGTCGGGCAGCTCGCTGGGCAGGCTCAGCGGCCCCCAAGTCAGCCCACGATCGGTCGAGCGGCTAAAACCTCTCGCAAACACCGGACCTTCGTAGCGCGAGCTGAGCAAGAGATCGCCGTTGTTCAGCTCGGCCACCTGCGATTCGTCGGTCTGCGGCGCCGCCACTCCGCCCAGGTGCCAGGTCAAGCCGTGGTCATCGCTATAGAAGACGTGCGAGTGTCCGATGCCGCTGGCGTCGACATGGTTGGCCGGCACTACTAGTCGACCGCTGGCAAGGGCAATGCTGCGTCCAGGCCCCGTGGCGTACCAAGTCCAGCCGGGCGCCTTGACTTCGGGCGTCAGGTCGCGGGGTTTGGCCCAGCTTTGGCCGTCGTCGTCGCTGTAGGTCAGCCAGACTTGGCGTTTTTGGTCCTGCTGGCCGGGATTGGTGCAAAACGGCAGCCAAATGCGCTTGGTCTCCGGATCGACGACTGGCGCGGGATTGCCCGCCGTATCCTCGCCTTGATCCACGACAACTTGCGGCGGCCCCCAGGTCTTGCCGCCGTCGACACTGCGCCGCAACACAATGTCGATGTTGCCGTGGTCAAACAGCGACTGCCGCCCCTCGACAAAGGCCAGCAGCGCCCCCGAAGGCGCCTCGATCAGCGCAGGAATCCGATAGACCAAGTACCCGCCCTCGCCGCCTTGCCACAGCAGCGAAGTCACCGGCTCGGCCAGCGCCACGGCATCGGCAGCATCGGCTTGCGCGGCAGAATCCTGCTGGGCTGGCGGCTCCGTGTCGGCCTGCGGGGAGCACCCAGCGAGAACGGCCAGCAGAAACAAGCAGAAATGGGCGGGATGTCTGCGGATGGGCGCCAAGGGCATCGGTCCTCCACTGCGTCGTAAGCCAGGTTAGGCTATTGGCGGCGCGCCGTGGCGTCAAACCTCACGTGCTGCCAGGGTGTTTGTCAAGCCGCGCCGTTGAGCGACGCCGGTGCACACCGATCTCGCTGGTCGCACTTGGTCCCATCAGCGGCCAACCTTGGGTCAAGTCAGATTGCCCGCGCGCCAAGGCAACACACGAGGAATTATGCATAAATACTATGCACGCCAGCCGGAAACGGCAGGCCTTCGCGAGACGGCAACAGTGCCGCGACGCGACTGTCCTGTGGCGCTGACGGGTGCCGAGGTGGCCCACCGCGCGGTGGAGTCGGCCCGGCCGGGCTACTTCGGCCCTAAACTGATCGCCTTGCCTGAGCCGGAGGTGTTCTGGGTCACCTGCGGGCTGCCGTAGTAGCTCACGCTCCCTGAGCTGCTGGTATTCACCTTGAGCTGGTCCGTGACCCACACCTTCGCGCTTCCCGAAGAGCTGAGGCGCAGATCCGCGGTCTCACTGCGCAAATCCCCGGCCTCGTAGTTGCTCGAACTGCTGAGCGCGACCGTCTGTGCCTTCAGCGTCCCGCCGCCGACCGGGCCTAGCGCTGGGTCTCGGCGGGGACGTAGGCGTTCGCTCGCGCTACCGGCGCGAGCCAGCGAACCGCGACCGTAAGGGAGCGGATGGCCACCGAATGTTGAAGCGTCCGCTCTCTTGCCGTAGCGGTTGCACGGGCCCCAACCACCCAAGCCCGGGGCATTTCACCGCCCACACCGGGCAATTCCCCCTTTCGCACCGCCGCAATCATCCCAAGGCCATCCGCGCCGCGGGCCAGCCGCCCCATCCCGCCGAAACAGCTGGACTCCTGTAATTCTCAGCCTTTGGAATGGTTCTTGCAGCAATGCTCGCACGGCAAGCTTGCCGCGGGAGCTTCGACCATGCACGGCCCCACCCACCCCGCGGGACTGCCAAAGCCGGCCACGCAGCCCCCTCGCTGGCGCCGCTGGCGGGCGGTTTTGATCGCCCTGCTGCCGGCGATCGCACTGGCGGCGTGCAGCAGTACGGCAACGCGTTCAGGCAGTTCGGCGGCGTCGCGCCCCAGCAAGACCGCCGCCAACAAACAGGCCGCAGAATCGCGGATGCGCCAGCGCTTTAGCGGGGTGCGCGGCGCGGAGATGCCCACGCAGCCCTCGCAGCCCTCGCGCTATGGACTGGCAGATCGCAGCAGCGAACAGGAGTTGGCCGAGGCCCTGGCTCCCAAGCCAACGCCCAAGCCGCTGCGCGCCCAAGATGGCCTGCAGTCGTTCAACGTGCTGACCCGGGCGCTGATCGACCCGCAAACCGGCGAATTGACGCTGCAGGGCGAGACCGATCCGCGCTACGCCACCGGCCCGCTGCCCTATGCGGCCTGGCTGGCCGACGCGATTCGCCATCCGCATCCGGTGTTTTCGCTCGATCCGCCGGCCGGTGCCTCGACCCCGCCGCAACTCGACGCCGACTTGAGTCGGCTGGCCCGCGACGAGGCCTTTGCCATCGCCTGGCTCAAGCGCCTGCTGGACCCGGTGACCCAGCGCCAACCCCAGCTGGGCGAAGCAGAACGCCAGCTGCTCGACCACCGCCTGCGCAGCAACCTGGGCATTGCGCCCGAAGAGCACCAGGCCTACGCCGATTGGATGCGCGCTGGCAAGAAGAACTTCGCGTCGGTGCAGCAGTATTACCTGGCGCGTATGTTTATGGGCAAGCTGCTGGCCGGGGTGGGCGCGCCGCGCTCGACGGGCATCGGCATCATGGCCGTGCTGCGCTCCATGCAGGACCCCAATCCGGCGACGGGCCTCGACATTTACGTGCAGCTGGGCCGGGTCGAGGAGTTTCAAGACATTCGCCGCCGGCGCCAAGCCAATGAAATCGATGCGGTACGCGCAGGTGCGCTGCTCACGGCGGCTTACGGCGAGCCGATTCTGCGCGGGCTGGGCTGTCCAGAGCCGCGGGTGCGCGAATTGGTCGATCGGATTCGCGCCGGTGGCGAAGAAGACGCGCTGCTGGCCGAGCTCAACCGCCGCTGGGAAGAAAAGTCGCGCGAGGCGCTGCTGGCCAAGGTCTTGCACGGCTTTCGCTATTCGAGCGCGTTCTTGTCGCAGACCTATCGGCTTCCGCCGGTGCTGTCGAGCGTCAACCTGCACGGCGCCCCGGCCGACTCTCAGCTCATGCGCGCGCTGTTTGCCGGCGATGAAGCGCTCAAGTACCTGGTTTCGGCGGCGCCAGAGACGCAAGCGGTTGGTTTTCAGCAGTTCTTGGTGGACCGCACCGGCCGCCAGAACCTGCGGCTGCCGCGCACGGGCATGAACCGCTACTGGATCGCCCCGGGTCGCGTTGAACTCCGCGAGCTGCCTCTTTCTGGGGGTGTGGGATTCGGCCCGGCGCAACTGCAGATTCGCGCAGAGTCTTTGCACAGCGACGGCAGCGACGCCGCGGGCGCAGCGGCTTTTCGCCAGGCCTTAAGCGACTATGCCGCCCAGCTGACGGCGCAGTACGACAGCCACGCCCGCGCGCTGCCGTCTCTGCACGCCCTGCGCGAAGCCAGCAAAATCATTGCCCTGGCCCATTGGCTGCAGAGCGAGCGGCTGCGGCCAGAGGTGAGTGTGCAGCCGGCGAGTCGGCCGATGCCCGCGCAGATCCAGGGGTTTTGGGGGCTGACTTTTCTGGTCCAGCCCACGGGCGACAGCGATAGCCTGGTCTACTGGGCCCAAGGCGGCGTAACTTTTGCCCAGCAAGAAGGCGATGCCTGGGTCGCGGCCCAGCCCGCGCAGGCCCAAGACAATGATACGCTGCGGCAATTGGCCGCCAGCACCGCCTTGGCTGAAAAAGCTGTGGCGGCGGCCGCGTCGGGCGACCTTGAAGCGGCCCGCGATCTGGCTGAAAAAAGCGCCCAAGCCATGACCGGCAAGCTGGACCTGAGCCTCTTGCCCGCGCTGCCGGTCGCCGAGCCGCTGCCGCCGCAGCCCGGCGCCGTGCAACTGGGTGTCGCCACTGCGGCAATTCAAGTGGTGGACCAGCAGACCCAGCAGCTCGCCCAGGCCAAAGCGCGCACGGCCAGCGCCCAGGCCCAACAGCCGCCCGACGCCGCGGAAATTGCGGCCGCCGATCAAAGCAGCCAGCGCGCGCTCAACAAGCTGACGCGCCTGCAAAATCTGCTGGCCGCCTATCGCCAGACGCCGGTTCAGGCGCGGCAATTGCGCGTCGAAATCCAAGCGCTGGCGAGCGAACCGCCGGCGCCGGCCCAAGACCGCGTCGCGCAAAAACCCCAGGCTTTGCCGCAGCAAGCGACGCTCACCGCTGCCGCCGCGCCGCCGCCAGAGGCCAAGCCCGCGCCGCCCGCCGCCCAGCCGCTCGCCGATGCCCAGCCGCTGCCCGATGCCGCCGCAGAATGCGCCCGACTCGCCGGCGAATTGGCCAGCCTGCGCAGTGAGTTAAGCCGGGTCAGCGCCGCCCTGATGCGCCTGAACCGCTCGATCCAAAGCGACCAGCAGCAGCTCGCCGACTGGGCCCAAGAGGCCGACGCCGCCAGCAAGCGCGCCAACCAGCGCCTGGTCGACTTTGCCCGCGACCAGCTGATCGGCCGCGGGCTCAAGGTGGCCAAGCGCTACTGCGAAACCGCGGGGCTGTCGACGGCCGATTGTGTGCGCCAGGTCGATGCGCTAGAAAAGCTATCCGAAACAACAAAGTTGGCAGAGTGGGGCACGCGCAAAGACCCGTCTTGGACCTACGTGCTAGAGGGCACCAAGGAGCTGCTCGACCGGCTGCCGCTGGGCGAAAGGCCCAAAGCGTTTCTGATGATGACCGAGCACCTGATGAACTCCGCCTACGACATCTCCGCCTGGATGCTCAGCTATCAGGCGATCCGCCAGCTCGAGGCCAACTCCGAAGCGTTTCTCAAGGCGGTCGACAGCTCGTCCCTGCGGATGCGGCTGATTGTGGCGCAGATTCGCGAAATCGCCGCGACGCCGCACTGCAACTTGATTGGGGCCGAGAAGTAAGGGCCACGGCAAGAACAATTCAACGTCCGTCCTTGCGCGAACGCCAGGGCTGGGTCTGCTCGCCGCGACCCTTCTGCTAAGTGGGCTGCAAGTTCGCGGCCTTAGGGGCCGACTCACCGCAGCGGCAGAGGTGATTCCGCTATTTCTACGGATCCCCTAAAACCCCAGCCAAATCCAAGCGATCTGCCTGAGCCCCGCAGGGCGATCGCAAGAAGCAAGGATCTGGGGTTCCAGGACGACCGCGCGGTCCAATTGGCCCCCTTCGTCACCCTCGCGAAGGCGGGGGCCCAGGCTAAAACCAAACCATTCGCCTGGGTTCCCGCCTTCGCGGGAATGACGGTGTGGGCGGTCCAGCGGTTCTTGCGATAGCCCTGCTGAGCCCCGCGTCCCTATTCGCCCAGCTCGATCTTCTCCATCTCGTCATCACCGGTAATCACCGGCTGCGGCAGCGTCGCCACCAGCGCCTTGAGCGCCAGAAAAGCCGGCGCGACAAACGGGGCAATCGCTTCGCCAAGCTCCTTGACATAATGGGCTTTCAGCTCAGCCACGGTGGCCTCATCGCTCGACCAGGCGCCCTGAACGCTCCCCGTCCACACCTCTTGGCCGTCGCGGCAGCGCTGGATGCGCCCCTGAACCTGCAGGGCCACGTCGCCGCCCTTGGGCTGCTGCGCGACGTCGAGCCCCAGCACGCCCTCTTGGCCGGCGCAGGCCACCCCAAGCGTCGCTTCATGGGCCAATTCCGCTGGCCGCAAGATGAAATTGCGGTGCTGGTTGATGTAGCGCCGCGCCATCAGGTACCACAGGCGCTGCTGGTCGGCCGGCACGCCGCGCACCTGCAGGGCCAAGTGCTTGACTTGGCTCTGGTCCTGCGCCGCATAGTCCTCGCGCACCCAGCTCTTTACGCTGGCGCCGCACGCGCTCGTCAACGTCGCCAGCGCTAGGCCGATCGCGACAATCCGCTGCTTCATGGAGCCTCCTCGCTCATCGGCCCAGGAGTCGGCGCCACAGCCTCCCCCGCGGCGCCTTTCTTGACGCGCTTGTCGTGAAACAACTGCAGAATCGCCGGCATCACCGTAAACGACACCAGCAGCGTCGCGGTCATGCCAACGCACGCCAAAATACCCATGGATTTCAGGCCCTGATGTCCGGCCTGCAGCAGCCCCGCCCAGCCGGCCAGGGTGGTAATCGTCGACGCGGCCACCGGCAGACCCACGGTGCGCAGCGCCTCATAGGGGCTCGTGCCCTCATTAAAGCGGTGCATCAGGTACACGCCGTGGCTAATCCCCACACCAAACACGATGGGAAACACCACGATGTTCATAAAGTTCATCGACCAGCCGGCCAGCGCCATCACGCCGAGCATGGTCGTCATCCCCGCCACCAGCGGCAGCAGCGCCACCAGCGCCGACCGCAGCGAGCGAAAATCGATCACCAGCAGAATCAGCAGCAAAATCGCCGTGAGGATCATCGACATCTTGCCGTCAAACAGCACGATCTTGGCCAGGTGGGCAAACAGGATCGGCAAGCCGGCGGCGCGGAAGGTCGAGCCGTCTTTGGTGTGGATCTCTTCGATCTCCTCAGCGAATTTGAGCATTTGCTTGCCGTCCCACAGGTCGACCACCGGGTAGACAAAGGTCAGCCAGCCGTGATTCTCAACCTTGGTGCTGGGCAGGTGGGTAAACTGCTCGCGGTACAGCCCGGGCAGGCCGGCCAGGTCGTAGGGCGTCGTGTCCAGATACCCAAGCAATTGCTTGTACTTTTCTTGGTGCTCGGGCGGCACCGAGTCTATGTCGATCTCGGCCAGCTCGGCCTTCCACGCCTGCAGCACTTTGGCGTTGCGGGCCTGCTGGTCGGCCGCGGGCACAAAGGTGTAGATCGACAGCACCTGATCGACGGTCGAATACTTCTTGTGATCCAGGGGATACAGCTCGTCGTGGACCTTCTTGGCGTCGGCCAGGTCCTTGGTGTAGATCGCCACCGGGTCGGCCGAGATCTGAAAGCGCGCGTTGACCTCGTCTTGCAGGCGCACGCTGGGCTGGTGCTCGACCATCAGGGCGCGGCTGTTGTACTCAAAGTGCACCTGCGGGGCAAAAGCGCTGAGCACGACGACAGTTCCGCCGGTCAGGCCCAGCAGCACCCACGGCATCGGGATGCGCCGTTCGGTGCCTGCGCGCGGCTGATCCGGCGCTTGCATACCGCAAATCATCGCCGGCACCTTGGGCCAGCGCCGCCCGGCCAGCACCAGCACCGCCGGCACCGCCACAAAGATCGCCGTGCCAATCAGGTAGGTACCCACGCCCGCCAGCAGGCCAAACTGCGAAAACCCGCGGAATTCGCTAAAGAGCAGGGCAAAAAACGCCCCCGCGCTCGCCGTGGCCGACACCAGCGCGGCCAGACCGGCGTTTTGCACGGCCAGCTGCACCGCTTTGTCCCACTCTTCGCCCTGGCCCAGGTAGTAGCGGATGCGATAGACCAAGTGGATGCCAAAATCGATGCCCTGGCCCATCAAAATGCCGCCCAGGATCGAGGTAATCATGTTCAGCTGACCCACGGCCAGATAGGTAAAGCCAAAAGTCAGCGCCACGCCGGCCATCATGCCGCTGGTCATCAGCAGCACCGCGCCAAAGCGCCGCCCCAAAAAGGCCAGCAATACCGCGAGCACGCCCAAGAATGAGGTGACCGAAGTCGGCTCCAGCGAGGCCTTCATCTCAAACGAGTCGTCGTAGCTGGTCTTGTAGCTGCCGGTAAAGCCAAAGCCGACCTGGTGCTTGTCTTTGCTCGGCGCGCGCTCATAGGTCTCTGTCAGCACCACGCCGCGCGGATTGCTCTTGGTGTAAGCAGCGAATTTCTTGCGCAGATCCTCCACCAGATCGCCGGTCTTGCCCAGCTCATTGCCGTCCCACATCGGCTTGATGACCAGCAGCACCATCTGCTTGTCTTCGCTGATGTAGTAGTCGTCGGCGATGCTCTTCTTGCCGACTTTCTTGTACTTTTCGATAATCGGATCCAGCGTCAGCTCGTAGGGCTTGGTCTCCTTGATCTCGACAAAGAACGGCGAGGCCCGGCGGATCGCGTCCTTGATCTTCAGCATGCCCTGGCGCTTGACCTCCTCCACGTCCTTGGTCTCGGCAAACATTGGGGCTTTTTCGCGGATAAACGCCGTGTCGAGCTTGTAGGTCACGTGGCGGATATGCGCCTTGTCGGCCTGCAGCATGGCGTTGATGTCGTCGGCCACGCCCTTGATGGTCTTTTCGTCACTGCCGCGCACGCCGATGATCAGGTGGCCCGCGCCGCCGACCATGTCGACCACGCGCTTGACGTCCTTGACCGCCTGCAATTCTTGGCTAATCAGGTCCAGCTGGTTGGTGTTGATGGTCAAGAAGCTCGCCGCCCACACCGACAGCCCCGTCAGCACGGTCAGCAGCGCCAGCAAAACGCCCGGATAGGCCAGCACCACGCGCGCATACGCGGCGATCAGACGCTCAATCATTTTCACGGGAAGATCCTTGGCCGGGCCGAGTTGCAGACAGCAGCGGACCAGCGGGCAGGGGGCGGGCAGGGTCAGAACAGGCAGACCCGTCGGGAAACGGGCCGATCGCTAGGCTTTTTGCCGCAGCAGCTCGAGCAGCTTGTTCCAGCCGCCCTCTTTCATAATCGGCACGATCTGGTCTTCGCGGATGCTCTTGATCATCGAATCGCCCAGCACCGCCACGTCGACGACCTTCCAGTCCGCGCCGACCTTCTGCATCTTGTACTTGAGCTTGAGCTCCTGCTTCTTCATCGCGTGCAGGATCGTCACGACCGACTTGATCGACGCCGTGTCTCCGGCAATCTCCGGGGCGTCGTAGACCATCGACTCCAAATGCTCAAAGTTCTTCTGGATTTTGGGCAGGGCCTGCTTGGCAAACACCGCGTGGAACAGCTTGATGAACTCGGCGCGCTGGGCAGGCGTGCCCTTGGCCCAGTCGTCGCCCAGCAGCAGCTTGCCCTGAGTCTCGCCGTCCAGGGTGGTCAGCGCCATGGGGTACTTACCAAAGCGCACCGCGCCGATGAGGGTGCGAATGGGCTTTTCTACTGGATTGACAGCCGCTTGTGCAGCAGGAGCCGCGGGAGCTGGAGCGGGGGCCGGCGCAGGGGCCGGAGCAGCCAGGGCCGCCGCAGCGGTCATCCAGGCGACACAAGAGAGGGCAACGGCAAGGGTAACGCGATGCAGCATAAGGACTCCCAGACAGGCCAGAGGGGTGGCGCCCCCGAGGAACGCGCGGCGAAGGGTAATGTTCATCCGGGTGGGTTGCAAATCGACGAACGCATCCCCCCCTTACGTTAAATCAGCGTCGGTTCTAGCGAAATTGGCACTAGCGAAATTGGCAAAAGCGCGCCAAAACTGCCGCTGGTCGTCGCTTTTGGCCACAGGCTACGGGGTCTTGCCCGCCCGCGCCGCAGGACCCAGCCCCGCGCGATGGCGCGCCTGCAGCAAGCGCTCGACATCGGGCTCCGGGATCAGCCGCAGCGGACCAACCCCCAGCACTTTCAGCTGAATCGCCGCCAGATGCTCCACCAGCTCGGCGCGCAAATAGGCCTGCTCCAGGTCATCGCCCCAGGCCAGCACGCCGTGGTTGCCCAGCGTCAGGGCGTCGTGCAGCGCCGCGGCCGCCTCGATCTGCTTGGTCTGATCGGCGCCACCGGGAAATCCATAGGGAATCAGCGGAACCTGCAACCCCAGCGACACCACCGGCTCAGCCAGCAGCCGCGGCTCGACCGCTTGACCCAGCACCGCCAGGGCCACGGCGTTGGGCGAATGCGTGTGCACTACCGCGCGCACGTCGGGCCGGGCTTTGTACACGGCGCGGTGCAGAGAAAGCTCAGAAAAGCCTTTGCGTCCGCCTTGTACCACTTTGTTGTCGCCGTCTAGGACGATCAGGTCGGCCTCGGTCAGCACCCGCTTGGACAGCGCCGTGGGCGTGGCGAGCAGCCGATCGCCGTGGACCCGCGCGGTCACATTGCCGTCGTGGTTGGCGACCCAGCCCTTGGCGTGCAATTCGTGAGCAATGGCAAGCAGTTGACGCTTGAGCACTGCCAGCGAGGCGTCAGTGCCGTAGACGGTGTGGACGACGCGGCTGGTCATGGTATTGCCGATCCCGTTGAAAAAGGGCTACGCCGCCGGCTGCACGTGATCGACCACGCCGACAATCAAGCAGCGAATCGGCGACTTGCTGTCGTGCAGCACCTGGCGGATGCCGTTGCCTTCGCGCAGGATCACCACCGTGTCGCCCGGGCCGGACTGGGCGTGATCGACCGCGAGAAAGGTCTCGCCGTTGGCCTTGCCGTACTCATCCACGGGCTGGACGCTGAACACCGCGTAGCTGTTGAGGCTGGGGTGCTTGACGGTTGAGACGACATTGCCCAGTACTTTGGCGAGGATCACGGGCAGCCCTCCTCAAACGCTTCCTGATGCACGTGGTCGACGATGGCGATAATGGCCGCATCGACCGGCACAAACGGGTCGGGCAGGGCCAGCGCCGCTTCGCGCGACTCGGTCACGTGGACCAGATCGCCCGGCCCAGCCTGGGTGACGTCCGCAGCGCACACGGGCTTGCCGCGCGGCGTTCCGTCTTCTCCCACCGGCTGCACCATTAACAAACGGATGCCGGTGAGGCCCTCGGGCTTCTTGGTAGCGACTACATTTCCGATGACGCGGGCGAGAAACATGCCCGGCAGCGTCGCACAGTTGGGCCGCACCTTCAAGGGCGCGGTGCCAATTCAGGGGTCAAGAAATTGACCCCTGAAAGCCTGGCCCCGCGCCCCTGCTAGGTGGGCCGCAAGCGCTCCGGCCCCGCACGATGTCCCCCTGTTGGACTTGTCTAATTGGGCGGAGTCACCACTTCCATGGCCGGCAGCGCCGCGGCGAGCCCTGGACCCGGTTGGGGGCCTCACCCCGTCTTCAAGGGCACCCAGCAGCTCGGCGCCGGGAATCAGACGATCGGCAGAAACAGCGGAATCCCCTTGGCCTCTGCGGAGTCGACCGACGCTGATCGACCTCAGCCGTGGGTGTCGTTCACCGCCCGCCCCAAGCGCTGCTCGCGATAC
>JBIKTV010000426.1:0-5162 GCA_044347905.1 Myxococcota bacterium | reverse complement strand
GCCCAACTCGCGACCCACGCGATCGCCCAATTGCCGAGCTAAATCAGCGCATTCTTCTAGGGTCACCCCCTCCACAGGCACCAGCGGGCAGACGTCCGTCGCCCCCATGCGCGGATGGGCGCCGTGATGCTGGCGCATGTCGATGACTTCCGCGGCCTTGGCGATGGCGCGAAACGCCGCCTCGACCACCGCTTGCGGCTCGCCCACAAAAGTGACCACGGTGCGGTGGGTATCGGCGCCCGGATCGACGTCCAAGAGCTTGACCCCAGGCACGGCGGAGATCGCGTCAGTAATCGCTTTGATTTTATGAGGATCGCGGCCTTCGGAGAAATTGGGAACGCACTCGACCAGGGCCATAGCTCACCTTTGAGGCCCGCCAAATTCGCTTGGCGGCAGGGCCCCGGAGGATAGCAGAGGCCGCGCCGCAGGTCTTGAGGCGGAACTCAGCAGCGCCTCCACCTCGGCGATGGCCGCTTGCTCGCTCTGCAGGCGCAGGGCTTCATCGCGGGCCTCGGCGGCGGACTGGGCCTCTTCAAGCGCCAGGCGCACGCGCAGCACGTCTAGGCCGCGCTCGTCGATGGCTTCGCCCCCGGCCTGGGGCAGAGTCTCAGTGGCAAAAGCTTCGTGGGCTCCAGGGGATCGGCCCGCCAGCGCCACCGCCTGGCGCATGAGCAGGGCATGGCGAAGGTGCTCCGCCGCCTGGGCCAGGCGTTCGGCGTGGAGCAGCACGCGCTGGCCGCGATCGCCGTCGGCGCTGGGATGGGCCCGCCAGGCGCCGATCAGCTGGTGCAGCTCGCCGCGGGCCAGGTCGACGCGCTGTAACTCCGCGGCGGCTAAGTGTTCATCGGCCTTGCGCCACACCGCCATCGCCGGCGCCAGGCGGTTTTGCCAAATGCCCAGCGTCAGCTGCCAAGCCTCCACCCGCTGGCGCTCCAGCTGGCGGGCCGTGGCTTCTCCGGCGGCGTCCAAGGCGCGCAACACGGGCTGGGCCTTGGCTTCCGGCAGATCGGCGCGCAACCGCTGGCGCAACGCCTCCATCTTGGCCAGTTCGACCTCTAGCTCTCGCTGGCCTTGCTGGGCCAATTCCCGGCATTCCAAAAGGTTGCGCGGGCGACGGCCATCGGCTACCTCGCGGCCAAAGCGCTCGCCCCAGTGCTTGCCCAGGGCAAAGCTGCCCACCACGCTCAGCGCGGCGCCTGCCATGGCCACCACCGCCGCCGCCGCGGAGTGCACAAGGCCCCCCAGCGCCACGCCGCCCACGATGCCCAGCGCCATGCCCACCGCCCCGCCGATACTGCGCCAACCGCCTAGGTTTTCCGCTGATCGCCGCAGCCAGGAGTGCGGCGCGGCGATGCCACAGACGGGGCAGTTCACGGCATCGCGGCGCGCCCAGGCCCGGCAGGCGCGACATTGTCCGTGGTCGGGCGGAAAATGGCTGGCACTCACCGGCTAGCCTTTGGGCAAGCGCAGTTGCTCGCGGCCGGCGATCAGCGCCACGGCTACGGCGATCTGCAGAGCCCAAGTCAACAGGCTACCCATGTGGGCGAACTGGCCGACAAACCGGCCGATCAGCGCCCCAGCCAGGCCGTAGCCCAGCGTATGCAGCCAGCTCATGTCTTGGCGGCCGGGCAGGATCCAGCGGGCCAGGGCGCCGATGAACAGCCCGCTAATCGCCACGCTAAGCAGCGACATCAGGCCGCCGACGACCTTGAACACCACCAGCAAGCCCACCAACACCAGCACCAGGACGACTGCAGCTTCCATGCTTTCCTCACCTCAGGCATTCCGGCTAAGGTCGTTCAAATTCAAGGCGTTGCCAATCGCCCCGATCCGCAGGGCCGCGGCAAGCCCACAGCTCGCGCCTGGCCGGCACGCCCACGACCACGCTGTTGGTGGCGGTGCCCTGGGCGTCTTCTGGCAGGCGGTTGAGGCTGTCGACCCCATCGCGGCGATCCGCAAACATGTCGCGAAGATCCAGGTGGGTCACCCCATGGCGACCGGCCAGCTCGCCGCGCATTCGCCTCAGCCGGGCCTGGCTGGAGGCAGACGGCGCCTCGCCTTCCACCGCGGCGTGATCGGCGACCAGGCAGTGGTTGGTGCGCAACAGCAGACCGTGTTGGGGGCGGCGCTCGACCGCGGACCAAGCTGTGGTTTCCCATTCCGCTTGCTGTTCGCCGTCCGCCAACCAGTACGTGTGCGCCGCCGCCCGCGGAGCGCCCAAGCAAACCGCCGCCGCCTCAGCATAACTGCGCGAGTTCAGCATCTTGTGCAGGACGCCCATGTAGCCCACGCCGACCTTGGAGCCGTGGGTCTTGATGTTGGTCGTGCCAACCGTCAAACCGTGTTGGTTCATGCCCACAAGCGACAGGCAGCCGCTGCAACTCACGCTCCAGGTCTCCGGTCCGTCATCGGCAAGGCGATGAAACGCAACGACATAGTCCAGATCCTGCGGGTTGAGATCCCACGTCTGCCCCACCACCGCCAGGCCGCCTTCGCCGTGGGCCGCGCTCACCAGCGCCACAGAGCACCCCTCCGCATCGGCGGGAAGGGGCCGCGGCGGCGCAGAACTCGCCTGATCAACGGGGCGATTAAACGCAAGGACATCGCGCACATCGGTCATATTGGCCGCGGTGTAGAGCTCGCCCGCATCGACCCCCGCGCCTTGGGCAATCGCGCAGTGCTCGGCATAGCCCTGCGGGTGCCAGCGCGCGTAGACCTCCAAGCACTGCCGGCCCACGTCGACCAGCTGGCCCACCGAGCCAAGACCCATCCCCGCCAGGAATTCCGCCGTCGCCTCAAAGCGCATGGGCACAAACGCCTGGATCATTTGGCGAAGCGCCTCGCCGTGCTGCTGGCCCATCGCTGTGGCCGACCCGCGCAAAGTCAGCTGCGGCAGGTCCAATAGGCGGGGCGAAGAAGGCGCGGGCATCGGCAGCTCCGGGAGCAATCAGGCGATAGGATGGGATATTGCCTCTGCGCTCATGTAGCCGTCTATGGCGCGGGCTTGGGCGGGCAGGCCACCACGGGCGAGATCACCTGCTTGATGCGGAAGTTGCCGCTGTCCGCTATCAGCCAGCTGCCCGGTCCCGCCATCCACACGCCGCGCGGCGCCTTGAACAACGCCTTGGCCCACGTCCCCACGCTGTCGCCGCTGCTGCTGCCGCCGACCAGAGTTGCCAGAGAGCCGCCCTTGAGGCTGCGCAAGGCGTGATTGCCGCTATCGATAATGAAAATCTCGCCGCCCGACGAGATCGCGAGGCCGCTTGGCGTGTCCAGCTTTGCCGTCAGGGCGTCGCCGTCGCCAAAGCCCTTGGTCGAGCCGGCGACCGTGGTGACCTGGCCCTTATCTAGCTTGCGAATCAAGTGGTTGCCCGTGTCGGCGATGTAGACTGCGCCGTCGCTGCCCACGGCCACCGCGGTGGGGCCATTGAAGCTGGCGCTGGTCGCTGCGCCGTCGCTGCTGCCCGCGGTGCCGCTGCCTGCGGCTGTGGTGACGGTGCCGTCGGCAAACACCAAGCGGACTCTGTGGTTGGCCGCTTCGACCACGTAGAGCACTCCGCCGGGCGCCAGGGCCAAGCCGGCCGGTTCGTCAAACTGCGCCGCCGCGCCGATGCCGTCCTTGTAGCCGCCCACCGCCTTGGGATCGAGAAAATCGGGGTCTGGGGCGCTGCCGGCCAGGGTGGTGACCGTGCCGTCCGGGGCAATTTGGCGAATGCGCTGGTTAAAGCGATCGGCCACGTAGACATTGCCGCTGCCGTCCACCGCCAAGCCGCTGGGATTCCAGAACTTTGCCTGGTTGGGCCCGCCGTCTGCAAAGCCGCTGAGGCCCTGACCGGCCAGGGTGGTCACCGCGCCGTCGCTGGCGATTTTGCGGATCCGCGCGCCGCCTTCCGCCGCATCGGCCACGTAGATCACCCCGGTGACACTGCGGACCACCGCAACAGGGAAGGTGAATTGCGCCGCTGTGCCCGTGGCGTTGGCAAAGCCCTGGACGCCGCTGCCCGCGATCACGCCCACCGAGTCCGCCGGCACCGTGCCCTTGCAGCTGCCGCTCTTGCACGCGTCCTGTTCCGTGCAAGGATCGCCGTCCGTGCAGGCGGAGGTGTCGTCGACCACAGAAGTGCAGCCCTTGGCGGCGTCGCAGGCCTCTTTGGTGCAGGCGTTGCCGTCATCGGTGCAGGTCACGCTGCCCGCGCCGCTGCACGCGCCCTTGGCGCAGCTGTCGCTTTTGGTGCAGGCGTTGCCGTCGTCGCAAGGCGAGGCGTCCAAGGGCGCGGCGACACAGCCGGTCTTTGCGTCGCAACTGTCCGCCGTGCATGGATTCTTGTCGTCGCATACCACCGCGCTGCCCTTGCAGACGCCGCCGCTGCAGCCGTCTGGGGCGGTGCACGGGTTGGCGTCGCTGCAGCTCGCGCCGTCGCTCAGGTTGACCGCGCCGCAGCCCTTGGCCTTGTCGCAACTATCCGTGGTGCAAGGATTTTTGTCATCGCAGACCAGCGGCGTGCCGGAGCAGGTGCCGGTCTTGCAGGCGTCGCCGCTGGTGCAGGCGCTGGCGTCGTCGCAGCTCGCCGTGTCGTCCGCGGCGTGCTGGCAGCCCTTGGCATCGCAATTGTCTTTGGTGCATGGATTTTTGTCGTCGCAGTCCAGGCTCTTGCAGTTGTCCGGCGCGCACGAGCCGCTGACGATGGCGCTGTGGGCGCATTTGCCGTCGATGCCGCAGTAGTCTGTGGTGCACGCGTCTTTGTCGTTGCACGTAACCATGCCCGCACACTCGCCTTTGCTGCACGCGTCGCCGGTGGTGCAGACTTGGCCGTCGCTGCACGCGGTGCCGTCCGGCTTGATCTTGGCGCCGCACTCGCCGGTGCTGGGCAGGCAGACGCCCACCAGACACGGGTTGTCGCTGCTGCACACCTTAGGCGCGCCGCCTTTGCACTGGCCTTTGTTGCACAACTCGTTGCTAGTGCAGGGATTGTTGTCGTCGCAGCCGGTGCCGTCGTCCGCGAGGTTGACGCAGCCCTTGGCGCTGTCGCAGCTGTCTTTGGTGCACGGGTTGGCGTCGTCGCAGCCGGCCTTCTGGCCCAAGCACGCGCCGCCGCTGCAGGTGTCGCCGCCGGTGCAGGCGTCGCCGTCCGTGCACGCGCCGCCGTCGACTGCCACGGCCG
>JBIKTV010000425.1:0-5163 GCA_044347905.1 Myxococcota bacterium | reverse complement strand
GCGCCCGCCCCGGAGGTACACTCTTGGGCCGCCGGGGTTAGCCGGGTCGTCCCGCGAGCCCCGACCAGCGCCGTTCGATCGAATTGCCGCCGAGCGTCGCTGAGAATCCGCAACGGGTGGCTTTGACGGTGTCCGTAGCCAGGAGTGTTCATGGAATTGCAGCGGATTCTGATCGTCGGCGCGTCTTCTGGCATTGGCGAGGCGCTGGCTCTGCACCTGGCCGGGGCGGGCAAGACGCTGGGGCTGGTGGCGCGGCGGCAAGCGGCGTTGGCTCGGGTGGCCGATGAAGTCACCCGCCGCGGTGGCAAGGCCGTCGTAGAAGTGTCGGACGCCGCCGATCCCCGCGCCGTTGAGGCCTCTTGGGCCAGTTTGCTGAGTCAAATGGGGGGTATCGACGCTGTGGTGTACGCCGCAGGGGTCATGCCGGACGTCGCCCCGGACGAATTTGACACGGCCAAGGACCAGCAGGTCATCGAGATCAATGTCTTGGGCGCGGTGGCCTGGCTCAATTGCGCCGCGCGGCATTTTGCCCCCCTCGGTCGCGGGGTGATCTGCGGCATCGGCTCGGTCGCGGGCGATCGCGGGCGTCGCGGCGCCCCGGTCTACGGTGCCTCCAAGGCGGCCCTGCATACCTACCTTGAATCGCTGCGCAATCGCTTGGCGGTCCGCGGGGTGCGCGTGGTCACGGTCAAGCCGGGGCCCGTGCGCACCCCCATGCTGGGCGACAAGCGCATGCCCCTGACCGTCAACGCCGATGTCGCCGCCGCCGCGATCGCCCGCAGCCTCTCTGGCGGACCGGAGGTGGTCTATGTCCACTGGCTCTGGCGGTGGATTATGCTTGCTATCCGCAGCGTTCCGTCGCTGATCTTTAGGAAACTGTCGGTCTGATTTTCCCAGACCCAAGAGAACATCCATGGATACTTCAAGCTCTTCTGGCGTCCCTGGTCCCACCAATCCGGTGCAGACCTTGGCGCGCAGCCAGACCGTGCTCGGTTGGGGCATGGCGATCGGCGGCCCGAGTGAGGTGATCGCCATCACTTCTCAAGACATGGTCGGCCAAGTGCTGGCCTGGGCGTCGGCCAACGGCAAGAAGATCGCCCTGCGCGGTTCGGGCTGCAGCTACGGCGACGCGGCGTGCGGCCAGGGCAAGCTGGTCCTGGACATGACCGGCATGAACAAGCTCATCCGCTGGGACCCCAAGACCGGGCGTGTCCGCGCTGAAGCTGGCTTTACCATTGCCGATCTGTGGCGCCTGGGCATCGCGGACGGCTGGTGGCCGCCGGTGGTCTCCGGCACCATGGAGCCGACGCTGGGTGGCGCGGCCGCGATGAACATCCACGGCAAGAACGCCTATCGCGTGGGCCCCATCGGCGACCACATCCACGCGCTCAAAATCTGCAAGGTCGATGGGACATTTCAGGAGGTCAGCCCGGGCGATCCCCTGTTTGTGGCGATCATCAGCGGCTTTGGCGAGCTGGCAGTGATCTGCGAGGTCGAAATCCAGCTCAAGAAGGTCTACGCCGGTCAGCTGGAGGTGCTGGGCGTCAGCGTCCCCGATATTGACAAAATGTTTGACGAATTTGAGCGTCTCCAGGACGACGCCGACTACCTGGTCTCTTGGGTCGACGCCTTTGCCGGCGGTTCTGGCCTGGGCCGCGGGCTCATTCACGCCGCCTACCAGCTCAAGCCTGGCCAAGACGCCAATCCCGGGGCGCTCTTGCGCGTAGAGGCCCAGCAGCTGCCGCCGCGGCTGTTTGGCCTGATCCCAAAGTCGTGGATGTGGCTATTGATCAAGCCATTTTCCAACCAGCTGGGCATGCGGCTGATCAACTGGGCCAAGCAGCTGAGCGGTTCGCTCCTGGAGCACGGCAAGCGCTACCGCCAGACCCACGGCGCCTTTCACTTTCTGCTGGACTACGTGCCCAACTGGAAGTTCATCTACAAGCCCCATGGTATGATTCAGCATCAGATTTTTGTGCCCAAGGCCCAGGCGCGCCAGGTGTTCCGCCAGGTTCTGGAGCTGCAGCAGCAGCGCGGCATGCCCAGCTTTTTGGCGGTGATGAAGCGCCACCGGCCGGATCAGTTCCTGATGACCCACGGCCTGGACGGCTACTCGCTCGCCCAAGATTTTCCGGTGACGCCTGGGAATCGCGCCCAGCTGTGGGCTTTGGCGGCGGAGATCGAGGCGCTGGTCGTCAAGGCCGGCGGGCGCTTCTACTTTGCCAAGGACGCGACGCTCAAGCCCGAGACGGTTCTGGCGAGCTGGCCGGCAGAGAACTTGAGGACCTTCGCGCGCTTGCGCAAGCAATTGGACCCGGGCGGGGTGCTGAGCACCGATCTCTATGAGAGGGCGGTTGCACCGGCGCTGCGCGCTCTGGGCGAGCTGCCGTAGGACGAGCGGCCGGTGACCCAGTGATCGACTTTGGCAGCTACAACCATTACACTGCTTCACTTTTCCGAATCCGGTCCTGGGCAACCGAGACGCCACCGTCCCACAGCCCAGCGGGAGCCCGTGCATGTCCGCTAGAGAATCCGCGCAGTCCCAGCCCCTGCCCAAGATCGGCCTGCCCATGAGCATTGGCGAGGTGCGACCTGAGCGCGTGGCCTTGGTTCACGACTGGCTCGTCACCATGCGCGGCGGCGAACGCGTGCTGGACGCGCTGTGCGAGCTCTTTCCCCAAGCGACCTTGCATACCTTGGTGCGCGAGCCCGGGATCGCCACGCCGCGCATTGAGGCCATGAAGCACGTGTCGTCGCTGGCCGGGCGCTTGCCGGGGGCATCCAAGAAGCATCGCTGGCTGCTGCCGCTGTATCCCAGTGCGATTGAGGCGTTGGACATCAGCGAGTTTGACCTGGTGGTGTCCTCTAGCCATTGCGTGGCCAAAGGGGTGATCCCCAGCCCGGGCGCCGTGCATGTCTGCTATTGCCACACGCCGGTGCGCTATGCCTGGGATCGCACAGAGGATTATCTGCGCGGCAGCTCGACCCTGCTGCAGCTGGCCCGGCCGGCGATCGGCGCCGCGGCGAGTTGGCTGCGCCACTGGGATCTGCGCACCTCTGGCCGCGTCGATCTCTATGTGGCCAATAGCGGGAATACGGCCAACAAAATCAAGCAGTTCTACGATCGGAGCGCCTTGGTGGTGCCGCCTCCGGCCGATTGTTCCCAGTTCACCCCGGACTTGGCGCCGCCGGCGGATCAGGAGCGCTATGATCTGGTGTTGGGCGGCATGGTGCCGTACAAGCGCGTCGATCTGGCAGTTGCGGCGTATGCCCTCATGCCGGACCGTAAATTGGTGATCGTGGGCGACGGCCCAGAGCGGCAACGGCTGCAGCGCTCGGCGCCGGCCAACGTGACTTTTGCCGGCCGCGCGCCAGAAGACCAGCTGGCCACGTGGTACCGGGGTGCGAATTTCCTGGTGTTTCCCGGCGAGGAGGACGCGGGCATCGTGCCGGTGGAGGCGCAGGCGGCGGGCATCCCCGTGGTCGCCTTTGGCAGAGGCGGGGCGCTGGAGACAGTGGTCGATGGCGAAACGGGTGTGTTCTTTGAGGAACCCACGGCCGAGTCGCTGGCGGCGGCGGTGCGGCGGCTTGCGGCGCTGAAGATCGACCCGGCGGCCTGTCGCCACAACGCTGAGCGCTTCGATCGCCCGGCTTTTCTGCAGCGCATGCGCGACGCGATCAACACCGCCTTGGCCCAGCGCGGCCCGGCTTAGAGCCTGTGAAAGTACTCCGCTTGTGAAAGAACAGTTGCTGACAACATTGCTCTTTGGGACTCTCTAGCGCTTGAAACCGACGTTCTTTCACACCCTCTCAGAGGTCGATCCGATGGATGCTCCTTCTGCCAATCAGACGAGTGCGATGGCTCCGCAGGTCGCCATGGGGCCGTCTGGGGCTGCTTCGGCCGGTCCGACTTGGGCGACGCTCAGCCCTGGCACTAGCACCGCCTCCAGCGACTCCGCGGCCTCCACGCAATTGAGCGATCCGTCCTTTCCGCCCGATGTCCACAACAAGGCCGGTCCGTCAAAACAGCGCGCTGCGACTGAGGATCCCCAAGGTCCGGTGTATGTGGCCCCGCAAGAGAAGCCGCCGCACAAGCCGGTGCAGCAGGCGATCAAGCGGGCCATCGACGTGGCCCTGGCCGGGTCAGCGCTGGCCATTGGCGCGCCGGCCCTGGCTGCTGTGGCGCTGGCCGTGCGGATGGACAGCCCTGGCCCCGTGATCTACCGGCAGACCCGCGTCGGCAAAGACGGAAAAATCTTTGATTGCCTCAAGTTTCGTTCCATGACCGTGGACGCAGAGAAGGACGGCCCGCGCTGGGCCCGCTCTTTTGACGCCCGCGTGACCCGGGTCGGCGGCCTTCTGCGCCGCACCAGTGTCGACGAGCTGCCGCAGCTCTGGAACATCTTTGTCGGCGACATGAGCCTGGTGGGGCCGCGGCCAGAGCGCCCCGTGTTTGTGTCCAAATTCCGCCAGGAGTTTGAGAATTACGATCTGCGCCACACCATCCGCCCCGGCCTGTCCGGCTGGGCCCAGGTCAACGGCCTGCGCGGCAACGTGTCGATCGCCGACCGAACCAAGTACGACGTGTGGTATGTCCGCAATTTCTCACTGGCTTTGGACGTAGCGATCATCGCCCGTACTTTTGGCGCCGTGCTCGCTGGCGAATAGACTCGCCTGACGCCGCTGGCCCTGCCTGCCCCTCCGCCGCCCAAGGATCCCGTGCTCACCCAGCGAATTCGCAGAAATCTCGGCTGGAAGACCGCGGGAACGCTGCTGGAAAAAGGCCTGCGCTTCTTCTTGGTGGCGGCGATCTCGCGGGCCCTGGGTCCAAAGATGTACGGCCAATACACCTATGCGGTGGCGCTGGCGCTGCTGTTGGTGCAGATGACGGACATGGGCCTGGGCCTGTTCCTCGCCCGCGAAGTGTCGCGCCATGAAGTGCCGCCGGCCAAGCTGATCGGCCACGTCTTTACCATCAAATTGACTTTAGCTGTGGCGTACTTGGGCGTGGTGGCCCTGCTCGCGTGGTGGCACTTTGCCGATCCGGGGATGAAGGCGACCGCGACTTTTCACCCGCGGCCCGGCGCGCTGGGCTGGACCGTGGCCATGGCCGGGCTCGCCGGCCTCGCTACCTCGACGATTGAAGCAATGTGGCAAGTATTT
>JBIKTV010000424.1:0-5168 GCA_044347905.1 Myxococcota bacterium | reverse complement strand
ACTGCCGCAGCAGCTCGGCCGCCAGATCCAGCAGGCCGGGGTCGCGGTCCAGCAGGTAGTGGTTGACGGAGAGCTTGAGCGTGAGCGGAGTTCCCAGCTTTGTCAGCCACTTGCGCAGGCGGGCGGGCTGGCGCGGCACCACCACGCCGTTGCTGCACAGGACGATGCGCGTGCAGGTGTCCAGGGTCCGCGCCAAAGCCACGAACTCGAGAAACTGCGGGTGCAGCGTGGGTTCGCCGCCCTCCAGCTGCAGCTCAAAGGGGCGGTCGCGCGGCAGCAGCGCGGCGAACGCGGTCGCCGGCAAGAAGGTGCTGCCCGCCGGCGATGAGAAGGTGGAGCACCACGGGCAGGCGCGGTTGCAGTGGTTGGTCAGCGCGACGTAGCGGCGGTGCGGCCGCTGTGGCGTGGGGTGGTCCAGGGGTACGAGGGGCACGCGTCACTCCAGCAGATCGCTCAGATAGGGCTCGATCTTGGCCATGTCGCCCAGGGCGTTGTCAATCGATAGATTTATCTGCTGACCTTGGAACAGCTCGCGCAGGACGGCGCCGATGTCCGCCATGGGCACCTCCGCCGCCGGCAGCGGCCGCAGTCGCACCGTGCACGAGCCGTCGGCATGCTGATGCAACTGATGGGCCAGCAGCGGGAATTGCCGCAGCGCCCGCGACACATCCACCCCGCCCAGCGGCGTGCCATCGGCAGCCCGCAGCCGCACCGCCCGCCGACCCTCCAGGTCGACCAGCCTGGGCATCGGATCACCGCACAGGCACTGGGAAAACTCAAGGCGGGCGCGGTCGCCGGTCCGGTAGCGCACCAGCGGCAGGAACGGGTTGCGGCCGCCGCTGACCAGGATCTCGCCGTGGCCGTTCGCGTCGGCGGTGGCGGGATCGATTTCGATATCCAGGTCGGGTGAGAGGAGGTGGAAGCCTTGCTGGGCGCGGCAAGAAGCGGCGATGGGCCCCGTCTCGACCATCGAGTACCAGTCGACCACCGGGCAGCCAAAACGCGCCTGCAACAGCTCGCGCAGGGCCGGCGACAGGGCGCTGGAGGTCGACAGCAAAAGCCTTGGCCGCACCGTCACTTCGCGAGTCGCCAGCTCGGCAAAGGTCACCGGCTCGCCCGTCAAGAGTTGTGGAGCCAGGTTGGCCAGATAGCGGTCCAAGCTCTCGGGCGTCGGCCAGTCGGAGGGGCGCAGGTTTAGCTTGGCAAAGCCGGCGCCGCGCCAGCCGTACAGGACCGTCGCATAAGTGTAGGTGCGCAGCTGGTAAGAGAGAAGCACCGCCGCAACGCCGCCGGGGCTAGGTTCCAGCACAACGCCATGCAGCGCCGCCGCCCGCTCGACCAGCGGCAAGTAGGCGGCCACCGCGACCGGGTGGTGCGGCACGGCGATCGGGTGGCCGGTGGTCCCGGCGGTGCGGTAGATGACCAGCCGCTGCAGGTCCGCGTCGTCGGGGACAAAGGTCTCTGGCGCCATGGCCAGGTCGGCGCGGGAGCTGGTTGGCAATTCCGCCCACTGCCTGACCTTGCCGCTCCAGTCGGCCAGACGGGCGATGTGCGGCATGCGCTGGGCCAGCTGGGCGTGCACGGCCGGTGGCGACCACAGCGGCTGGGCGAGCAGGTCGCGAAACCGCTCGATTTCCCGGACGTCTTGCGCGTCCAGCCGGTCGCCGACCGCGTAGGTCCAGTGCGGCGCGTCCGGGTGATCGCGCATCTGCCGCAGCAGCTGGCGGCCGGCGTCGTCCAGCAGCGGCGTGCGCGCTTGGTCGTTGGGCAGGCTGGGGCGCAGCAGGTCCACTCAGTCCTCCAAAAGCAGATCGCTGGAGTAGGTCACCACCTTGCCGTGGCGGGTGCCCAGGTCGGGGTCGACCGTCACCGTCAGCGGCACTGCCCCCAGCAGGGAGGCAAGCGAATCGCGCACTTGCTCCACGTCCAGCCGCGCGCCCGGCAGCGGCCGCACCACCAGCGTGCACGCGCCGTCGTGGCCTTGGTGAAAGGTGTGCTGCACCACCGGCAGCTCGCGCAGCAGGCGCGACAGGTCCACCGTGCCCACCGGCCGGCCGTCCGCGCTGCGAAACACCACGGGCACGCGGCCTTCCAGCTCGACCAGTCGCGGCATCGGGTCGCCACAGGGGCACGGGTGGTAGTCCATGCGCCCGTAGTCGCCCGTGCGGTAGCGCACAAGCGGCAGGAACGGGTTGCGGCCGCCGGTCACGGCAATCTCGCCGCGCTCGCCGGGCGCAGCCAGCACCTCTACGAACAGGTCGTGCGGCACCACGTGGTAGGCGTCGCTCTGCGGGCAGCGGTAGCCGATCGGCCCCACCTCGGTCAGCGAGTACCAGTCGATCACCGGCACGCCAAAACGCTGCTGCAGGCGCCGGCGCAGGCCCTCGGACATCGCCACGGCGGTCGACACCAGCGCCCGCGGCTGGACCTGCAGATCTAGGCGCAGCACTTCGGCAAACGACAGGGGATCGCCTGTCAGCAGGCGCGGTTGCAGGTCCTGGAAGTAGCGGTGCGGGCCATGCGGCCACTCGCCGGCCTGTAGGTTCAGCTTGGCAAACCCGGCGCCGGCCCAAGCCGATAGCGCGGTGGGGTAAGTCACCGTGCGGGCCTGCGCGCCCACCAGAAAGGCCGCCACCGTCTCGCCGTCGACCTGCCAGTCCACGCCGTGCGCCGCCAGCGCCACTTCAAGCAGCGGGATGTACGCGGCCACCGCCAGCGGATCGTGGGGGACCAGCAGCGCGTGGCCGGTCACGCCCGCGGTGCGGTAGACCAGCAGCCGCTCCAGGTCGGCATCGTCGGGCACCAGCGAGTCCAATTGCAGCGCCACGTCCTCGCGGCTCATGGTCGGCACGCTGGACCAGTCGCGTGGGCGCACCGCCAAACGGCGCAGGCGCGGCACCGTGACGCCCCAACGCTCGACGCGCGCTAGGATTTCGGGCGACGGTTGGGCACACAACCCGCGGCGCTCACTGCGCAACGTGGCGCGCAACGCGTCCAGCGCCTCCAGGTCGGCGGGCTGCAGGCGGTCGCCGGCGCGGTGGTTCCAGCGCGGGGCGGCCGGATGCTCGCGCAGGCGCTGCAGCATGGCGCGGTGTTCTGGGCGTTCCTGCATCCGCTACTCCCGCGTCACTTTGGCGGCGGCCTCTTCGGCGGCCTTGCGCGCCATCGCCTCGCGGACCTCGCGGGCCCGCCGCTCGCGCTCCGCCGCCGCCTGCAGCACCCGCCGCCGCTGCACGCTGTCGACCTGCTGCAGCCGATCCGCCGCCTCGCTGGCCGACTCGCCGGGCAGGCTGGCCCCCACTGCCCGCAGCGCCAGGCGCACCAGCTCCTCGCGGCGCTCCACGTCGTCGTCCAGCGCGGTGTCGCCCACCGCCGCCGACATCGCGGCCAAGTCGTGGACAAAGAACTGCTGCAGGCCCTGCGGGTCGGGTCGCGCCTTGCGCAGGTCCGGGTGCCACCACAGGTGTGCTCCCGCCAAGACTAATGTGCGCCAGCGCGGTTGCGGGTCGCGGAAGGCGAGCAGGAAGCTCTGGGGCGGCGCGGTGCCGGTCACCACCTCGAACAAGTCGCGCAGCACGGCAGGCACGTGGGCCGCTCCGCGCGCCGCTGGTGGACGCTCAGCCACGTGGCGCAGCAGCACCGCCAAAGGGGGAGCGATCATGGGCGATCTCCGTAGTTCTGCAGGACAAAGGCGCGCGCAAAGGCGACCAGCTCCTGCCAGTCGCGCACGGCGTGGATGCCCCAGCCCAGCTCGCTCAGGACCTTGCCCGGCGGCCACTGGTCCGGCTGGTAGTTCAGGTTCAGCACCAGGCTGCCGCCCGCGCGGGCCCGCGCCAGCGCCATTTTGGCGACCGCCTTGCCGTCGTTGCCGTGCTCGTCCTGGCGCAGCATCGTGTCCACCCCGTCGTCTGAGATGACCACCACGTGCACCGGCCGGTCGGTTGGCTTGCGATCCTGGTAGGTGTCGCGCAACACATGGATCGGAAAGTCGGTTCCGCCGGACACGAAGCCGGTGATGACGTGCAGCAGGCGCTTCTCGTCGGCGATGAAGCCCGCGGTCGTCTCGAACACGCCGGCCGAGGACCACAGCGTGGCCTGGACCCTGGCCCCGGCGCGCAGGGCAGACAGCGCCAAAATCACAGCGCACAGCGCCAGATACGAGACATCGACGGACGGGTCCGGCATCGAGCCAGAACAGTCGATATAAATATCCAAATCTACCGCGACCCGCGCCGGATCCGCGCCCGGCGTCTCGCCCCACACGCGCTGCACCGTGGTGACGCCCGGCACCACGTGCGGCGATTGCAGAAGCGTGTTCAATACATCCAGCTCCTCCAGCGGATCGCCGGGCTGCCAGTCCTGCAGGCCCTCGGCCAGGGGTTCACTGCGCTGGGCCGCCCGCCGCTGGGGAAACGGGATCAGGTGCGCCAGGGCCCGCTCTTTGTAGTAGCGCGCTCGCACCTCGGCCGGCGGCAGGCGCGCACCCAGCGCTTCCAGCAGCTGGCCGTACTGGTAGGGCGTGCGAAACTGCTTGCCTGGCGAGCCCTTGCCCTCTCCGGTCGGCACCTGATCGAGGCTCTTCTTCAGCCGCTCGCCGATGGCGTCCAGGTCCGGCAATTCGCCGCTCTCCAACTCGGCGTCGTCGACCGCGGCCAGGCCGTCCGGCGCGCCATCGGCCGGCAGGGCCCCGCTCAGGTCGTCCAGGCCGTGGCCCAGGAACTGTGGACCCAGGCCGTGGCTTTGGTCGCTGGCCAGGTAGCGGTACAGCACCGCCGCAAACCGTCGCGCGCCGCGCAGCCAGTCGGCAGAGAAGGTCCGCACCAGCTCGCTGCACAGCAGCGCATCGCCCTCCATCTCTGGGTCCAGCGGTCCGCGGGTCAGGGTGCCGGGCGCCAGCCGCCACAGCAGCTCGTAGGTGCGCATGTACACCCGCCAGACCTGGGATTCCGTTGCATTGTCAGGCTGATCTGAGCTCGTCAGTAGTGCGCGGTAGACGGCCGCCATGTCCAGCCCAGCGCGCCGCTGCAGGCGGTCGTTGATGTGCAGGTCGGCGTACAGGTTGGCGACCATGTGGCCGGTCGCAGTGGGCAGCCCCTGCAGCATCGGCAGGATCGCCGCCAGCGAGCGGGCGTGATCGGCCCGGTTGCCGGGCACGTACACGTGGTGGC
>JBIKTV010000423.1:0-5169 GCA_044347905.1 Myxococcota bacterium | reverse complement strand
GTCTACCCCTTTTCCGGCCCAACGCCACCTTGGCGACCCGGAAAATGCAGTCCCTTGGCCCAAGCACCTGACCGCACATCCACCTGGCAACCAGATCATCGGAGGCGTCATGGCAGATCCAAAGGTTGAAGCGGCCCAAGGCCGGCTCAGGGAACGCGGCAACGGGGTCGGCAAGTTCAATATCGCCGGCCAGACTTTGGGGGGCGGAGACAAAGAGTTCTCTCGCCGCGGCGACTCTTGGTATGTCCGCAACCGCAGCCAAACCACCAAGGATCGCGCAACTGTGGAGCAGGGCGGCGGCGACGCAAACGCGACCAAGGCGCCAAAGGCTGCGAGCGAGGCCAAGCTCGCGGCGACGTACAAAGACACCATGACGATGGCCAAGCCCGCCATGGAGTCGAGCGAGACTTGGCAGGCCCTGGGCGGCACGGTCGAGAATACGGGCAAGGCGCTGGCGGCGGAGCGCACGGAAAGTGCAGAGGCGAGCCTGGGCAAAGACGGCTTCAAAGTTGAGGCTGGCGCCGGCGTCAAAGCGAGCCTCTATGAAGGCAAATTGGTCTACAAGGCTCCAGCGGCCCAGTTCACCATGCTGCAAGAGGCGATGCAGGCAGAAGTCGGGGTCGAGCTGTCCAGTGAAGCCGCCGCGACGCTTGAAGGCAAGGTGGAGCTGGCGGCCAAGGGCAGCAACAAGGGCGTCGAGCTGGGGTTCAAGGGCGGCTTGAACGCCTTTGCCGGGGTCAAGTCTGGCGTCAAACTGTTTGGCAAGCTGCAGTGGAAGCCCAAAGGCGCGGCTGCCTATGTCGATATCGCCGAGGCCAGTGCGGGGGCAGAAGGTTACCTGGGCGCGGCTGCGGCGTGCGAGTTTCAGGTCGCGCTCATGCCGCGGATTCGCGCCAACTACTACTGGGGCGGCGCCGTAGGCGTGGGGGCGGCGGTCAAGAATTCGGTTGAGATCGGCGCAATTGAAGCGGCAAAGCTGGCGGCGATTCTGATCCCGCGCGGTGCAGAGCGGGCCCTAGATGGCCTTGAGGAATACGGCCCCTTGGTCATCGACTGGCTGCGCAACCAGGGCGGCAAAGCGTATGCAGCAAGCGGCCTTGAGGAGACGGTGCAGGTGTTGGACGACTGGCTGTCCGACGACAACAAGGCCCGCGAAGTCCTCCCGGAGGTCTACATGCACATGACCCCCAAGGGCCGGGCGATGCTGATTGACCGCATGATGGCGGGGTCCTGCACGGACGCCGATGAAGACGCGATTGTGCGGGTCATCCGATCCTCCGGCGCCAAGGGCGATTTGGGCGCCGTGCTCAGTGCGGTCGACGGCGGCACAGAGCAAGTCCTTTGGAAGCTGGACGGTTTACAGGACGGCCAGGCCCGGGCGCTCATGGCGCGCTACGGCAGCCGATGAACGCGCGAGGCGACCGCCTTGAACTCGCTCAGCGCCTAGTAAATCGCGGCTGCCTGACCGATGCCGCGCTGGTCTTGCGCCTGACTCCGGGGTTGGCTGCGCTGCGGGCCAGGGCTGCATTGGCCCTTTGGGCTGGCGACTATGCAACGGCTGCCATGTGTGGGCGAAGGCTCACGGCCGATCACCCTCAACCCAGCGATTGGTCAGCATTTGCCGAGGCGCTCCTGGGTACGGGTGCCCCTGAAGAAGCCCTCGTTGCAGCGGCCAAAGGGGCCCACCTCGCGCCGCGGTCGGCGGAAGCGCGGGTCACGCTCGGTCGCTGCCTTCTGGCCAATGGCGAGGCGCTTGCGGCCCTACACGCCTTGGACACGGCTTGGCAGCTTCAGGCCGCGCCAAGCACCCAGGTCGAGCAGGCGCGGGCTCTGCTTGCCCTTGGCCGGTCCGCGGAGGCTTTGGATGCCTGTGCCTCAGCTCTGGCGGCGGGCCAACGCTGTGCGGCGACCCATGCCGTCGCGGTGCAAGCGCTGCTTCAGCTGGACCGCACCCAGGCCGCCATCCAGTGGCTGCAGTCCCATCTGGGGGGCGCAGCTTTAGATCCCGAGCTCGGCGAATTGCTCTGCCACCTGTTAGAAGTCGCGGCCAGCGCTGAGGATGCGGCGGAGATGAAAGCCCGGCTCCAGGTCTTGCCCGGAGGACCCATCGATGCACAGTGACCTCGCGGAACTGCAGGATGCGTGCTTGCGGGCCCACACGGAGCGCTTGCTGGCGCTTCTGGCGCTGCGGATGCGCGAGCGTCGGGTCGTGGCCTCGCGGCTGCCGGCCGACGCGTGGACCTCGGCCATCCGGGATTGGCTTGGCCCCGCGGGGCCCGGGATTCACGCCGTGGAGCCGTGGCACGCCGCGGTTGAACAGACGACCGCCGCTGCCGCGCAGTGCGAGCAGGCGCTGGCCGATGCAGGCGGGGAATTGGCGGTCCGAAAGGCGGCGCTGTGCTTTGACCTGGGTGAAGTGGAGGCGGAAGTCCTTCTGTTGTCTTTGCTTGTGACACTTGACCCTCGCCTGGGTCTATTGATTGCCTGTGCTCGCGGCGCCCCGGAGCTCGCCGCGCCGACCGTAGCCCTGGCCCTGGAGCTGTTCTGCTGGGACCGCCAAGAGAGGACGGCGCTGGTGGCAGACTGGCAGAGCGGCTCGCCGCTGCAGACAGAACGCCTTGTCATCTTTGCTAAACCTGCGACCGCGCACCAGTGGGCCCCTTGGCTGGAGCGCGAGTTCTTTATCAGCCCCCGCCTGGCCGCTCTGTTGCTGGCGGGCGACGCGGACCCCCGTGCCGATGCTCCCGGCCTCGCCTTGGCCCAGCGGCCGCCGCGACATGGTCTTCAACAGTTGGTGCTCCCGGCCGAAGTTCTGCAGGCGCTGGAGCCCGTTCTGGGCGCTCCGCCCGGCCAGCGCATGGCTTTGTTGCTGCGCGGTCCGCCGGGGAGCGGTCGGTCGGCTGTGGCGGAGGCCATCGCTGCCCACCGGGGCATGGCGCTGCTGACCGCTGATGCGCCTCGGCTTTTGGCCAGCCAGAGTGGCGCAGATGATCTGGTGGAGGCGCTCAGCTGTGCTCGCCTCAGCGGCGCCGTGCCGGTGATTCTGACGGAAGCAGACAGAGGCTCCGCGGACGACGCAGCCAATTGGGCCGACCTTCAGCGCCTTTGCGCGCGCTGGCCCGGCTTGCTGGTGTGGGTGGGCGGTCCCGCGGCGTCGCTCGACCCCAGCCTGCTTGAGCGCCCGGTGCTCGCCGTCGATCTCAAGCGCCCGTCCACCGCCGCCCGGGCGCAGATCTGGCGGCGAATGCTGCCGCGCTGGCTGCACTTTGACGGCGGCGATCCCATCGACCAAGCGGGGCACCTGCCCATGACCGCTCAACAAATCGCCCATGTCGCAGAAGAGCTGGTGATGCGAGCGGGGCAAGGCTCGGGGCGGCGCACGCTTGCGGCGGGGGTGTTTGAGTCCGCCTGCCGCGCGGCACTTGCCTCCGCCATGCAGGGCTTGGGCCAGCGAATCGAGCCGCGCAAGGGCCAGGCCAAGCTGATCCTGCCGGAACAGACCGCCGCCGACCTAGCAGAAATCGCCGCACGCGTGCGCCACCGCGAGCAAGTCATGGATGTCTGGGGCTTTGGCCAGCGATTTAGCCGTGGGCGCGGCCTCAGCTTTCTGCTGTCTGGGCCGCCGGGCACGGGCAAGTCCAGTGCGGTCGAGCAGGTGGCGGGCGAGCTAGGCCTGGTGGTGTACCGCGTCGACTTGGCGCGCTTGACCAGCAAATACGTAGGCGAAACGGAGAAGAACCTGGGGGCGCTGTTTGACCAAGCGGAGGGCAGCGGCATGGTCCTGCTGTTTGATGAAGCGGATAGCCTGTTTTCAGCGCGCACCGCGGTGCGGTCGTCCATGGACCGCTTTGCCAACCAGAGCGTGAATTATCTGCTGGAGCGCATTGAAGCCTATGAAGGCGTTGCGTTCTTGACCTCCAACTTGCCGGATGCTTTGGACGAGGCCTTCCGCCGCCGGCTCGCCATGCATGTGGTCTTTGCCGAGCCGACCTCCGCCGAGCGCGCCGAACTCTGGCGCTCAATGATTCCCCGCCAAGCCCCGCTGGACCCCAACGTGCGCTGGGACGAATTGGGCCGGAATTTCGCCATTACCGGCGGCTACATCAAGAACGCGGTGCTGCGCGCGGCGGTTCTGGCGGCCGAACGGCGCACTGCGATCCACCACGAATTGCTGTGCGAAGCTGCGCGCCGCGAATGCCAGGCCCTGGGGCGAGTGGTTCGGGCGCCGTAACTGCGCCCTGGCGACCCGTCGGCCACCGACCCCGCGAAATCGCCAGCGCCTTGAGCACAGTCTGCTGCCGCCCAGCGTCTGCGGTTCCCGGCAATTCCTGACGCGGGTGGCCGGCGCCCGTCGCCATCGCCGCCTAACCGGGAGGGGTCAGGTACATCCTCTTTCCCCAATAAACAGCGCGCGCGACTCGTCGTCGAGAAAGATAGGCTCGCGGCGCGCACAGCGGTGCATGACCTGGCGGCAAGCGCCGGCGAAGTCACGTCTGGGGAACTGCATGGGTGCGGGGATGCCGCGAAATACGGAAAGGGGAAAGAGGATGTACCTGACCCCTCTCTCGATACAGCCGCAGCCCAAACTCGCCCGCCGGGGTTGCCCGGGCCAGCTCGACGTCGCGGCGCATCACCTCGGGCAGCTGCGGAAGAGGCGGAAACGGCAGAGGGTGCTCGGGGGGCTGCAGCAGCGGCGAGGCCAGCGCGGCAAAAGTCAGGTCCGCGGCCGAGATCCGCTCCCCGGCAAGAAACGGCCGGCCATCGGCCAGCAATTGGCTGACCTGCTGCATGACCGCGTCGATGCGCTCTTTGGACCGCGCGGCCCCAGCGGCATCGATCCCCAGCCCGCGGCGGAGGAGGGCGCGCACGAGCGGAAACGACGCGCGCAGCGCCCACACTTCACTGCTCGGCACCCATTGGCTGGCATAGGCTAGCGTAAGCTCCTTGTGGGGCAGCAGGTGGTAGTAGCCCCAGCGGCGCGTGGCGGGCCCCAGCTTTTCGTCAAAGAGATCCTCAAGCGCTTCAATTTCTTGGCGCTTCTCAGCCGTGTCGCCGTACAGGCCAAGCTCCGGTTGCCGGCGGTCGAGCCAGCGCAGAATGTCGGTCGAGTCGCCCAGCACCTCGCCGTCGTCCGCGACCAGCACGGGCACCGTGCGACCCGCGCCCGCG
>JBIKTV010000422.1:0-5182 GCA_044347905.1 Myxococcota bacterium | reverse complement strand
GCGCGGTGTTGGCCACGGACTTGCAGCCGCCCACCGCGTCGCAAGTCTCTGTGGTGCAGGGGTTTTTGTCGTCACAGGCGCTGGGCTTTTGCGGCTTGCACACGCCGCCGGTACAGGTGTCGCCCTCTGTGCAGCCGTTGTAATCGTCGCAAGGCGCGCTGTTGTGCTTGAAGGTACAGCCTTTCTCTGGGTCGCAGCTGTCGTCTGTGCATGGGTTGCCGTCGCTGCAGCTCAGCGCTGCGCCGGCTACACAGGCGCCGCCTTTGCAGCTGTCGCCCACGCTGCACGCATCGCCATCGCTGCACGCAAGGCCATTTGGCGCGGCGGTACAGCCGGTTTTTGGGTCGCAGCTGTCGGTCGTGCACGGATTGCCGTCGTCGCACGCCGCCACAACGCCCGGCAGGCAAGCGCCGTCTTTGCAGGCGTCGCCGCTGGTACAGGTGCTGTCGTCCGCGCACGCTAGACCGTCGGCGTTCACAGAGAGGCAGCCGGTGGCCAGGTTGCACTTGTCCGTGGTGCACGGGTTCTTGTCATCGCAGTTTAGCGCCGCACCCGGGCTGCAGGCGCCGTCCTTGCAGGTGTCGCCCACGGTACAGGCGTCGTAGTCCTCACAGGCCGCGGAAATCGCCAGGGTTGTACAGCCTTTTTGCGGGTCGCAGCTGTCCGCCGTGCAGGGATTGTCGTCGTTGCAGCTCTTGGCGGCCCCTGGGGCACACGCGCCGTCTTTGCAGCTGTCGCCCACCGTGCAGGCATCGCCGTCATTGCAGGGGCCGGTCAGGTTGCTGTGCTCGCAGCCCTTGCCCTTGACGCACTCGTCTTGGGTGCAGGGCGAGCCGTCATCGCAGCTGATCTGCGCGCCGCCGCCGCAGGTGCCGCCGCTGCAGACTTGCCCGGCCACGCACAGATCGCCCGTAGAGCACGCCGCGCCGTTGGCCGCACTTGAGCTTGAACAGGTGCCCTTGAGGCAAACGGCGACTTCGCAAGGCGCGCTCGATGCCGGGCAGTCGCTTGGGCTCGCGCATTGGCCGGCGTCGACACTGTCGGCTCCGCCGTCGCCCTTGCCGTCCACCCCGGCGGTGTCGCTCCAGGTGCCGTCGCCCGCGTCTAGGAGGCCCACACCGTCGACCTCGCTCGCCAGCGCGTCTTGGGCCGCGTTGGGATCCACGTCGACCGCGCTATCGCCGCAGCCGCCGATCAGGCCAGACGCGATGGTGGCCACCAAGCTCAGCGCCACAGATTACCTTGGCCGTTTTGCGCACCACATGCAGGACTCCTGCCGCGCGCGTTGTTTGGGGTGTGCCCAGAGGCACCCGCTTGCGCACAGCCTATGCACCATAGGCTTTGCCGGGCGTCAGGCAAAGTGCCGCGGAAGTCCACTTAATTTCAGCGTCTTTCATCTTCGGTCGGTCCACCGCGGATGGACGCCCCAAGCCAATCTGCTGGACACACAGCAATTTTCGTGGCGAATCCCGCACGGACACGCTCGGTCTGGCGCGCTGCCCAACGCCATTTGCGGCGCTTTGCCGCGGCCATGGCTGCCTCGTTCCGTCACGTCGCCGTCACGGCCAAGCCCGGGCCCAGCGAGCCTGAGCGCGACCGCGAAATCCGCGCCGTTACGGCCTTTGTGTGTGCGGGTCGGCCAGCGGAAGTCTCTTGACCCAGTGGCCGCCGATCGATAGCCTCCAAAGGGCAGGGCGCTCTGGCGCGCTCCATTTCTGGGGCGTCCACCGCCTGCGCAGCGGCAGCGGAGGCTTCTTTGAAACCAGCGAACCAGCCGCGCCGCGGTTCAGGGACCTTGCGCCTCAGGCAGGCCATTTGTTGGGCTGGGCTCGCTGCAGCCCTCGCAGCTTGCGCCGCCCCAGCTGAGGAGGAGGAAAGCGACGCGACGGCAGCCGGCGACACGGGGGGACTCTTTGGCGACTCGGCCGCGATTGACACCGCAGGCTCAGACGCCTCCAGCCCAGACCAGGACGGCGAAGGCGACACCACCAAACCCAAGGATTTTGACAGCGGCCCCGGCCTGATGGGCGGCACGCTCTTGACCGGCATGTTGGTCACGCCCCTAGAAGCCTTTGCAGGGCAACTGCTGGTGCAAGGCGACCTCATCACTTGCGTTCAACCGGGCAAGGGCTGCCAGGCAAAGGCCGACGCCGCCGGCGCCAAGAGCATCGACACCCAGGGGATCATCGCCCCCGGGCTCATCGACATGCACAACCACATCCTGTTCGACATTTTTGACGACGACGACTGGATCCCCAGCAAGTCCTACTTGAACCACAATGAATGGCCCAAGGAGCCGCGCTACGGTGCGATGCTGGACGTCAAGCAGTGCCTTGAGAATGCCTCGCAAGGCAAGCCCACCTGGTGCGCGGCAGACAAGCTCGCGTACGCCACCAAAGACGGCAACGTCAAATGCGAAATGAACAAGTGGGGCGAGCTCAAGGGCATCGTCGCGGGGACCACCAGCATCGTCGGTCTGCCCGGCGTGGCCCAGGCCTGCTTTCATTCGCTGGCCCGCTCGATCGGCACGCCGCACAACGACTTGGCAGACGACCGCATCCAGACCAGCGCGCTGTTTCCGCCCTCCACTTCGTCCGCGGACGGCGTGTGCAAGAACTACGCCTCCGGTACCACAGAAGCCTACCTCATCCACTGCGGAGAGGGCATCGACGCGGTCGCCAAGAATGAATTCAAGACGCTCGTGTCGGTGACCACGGAGGACGGCTGCCTGCTGCACCCCGGCACGGTGCTGACCCACGCCACCGCCTTTGGCAAAGAGGAATTCGCCACGATGAAGGCCAACGGCGTCAAGCTGACGTGGTCGCCGGCCTCCAACGTGGCGCTCTACGGGGCGACGACCGACATTCCGGCGGCGCTTGACGCGGGGGTGCTGGTGTCAATCGGTCCAGATTGGTCCATGGGCGGCAGCCAGAACATGCTCGATGAGCTGCGCTATGCCGACGCCTGGGACAACAAGTATTGGGGCAATCGGCTGTCCCCCCAGGACCTGCTGCTGATGGCGACACTCAACGGCGCGTATTCGCTGGGTCTGCAGGGGGAGATCGGCCAGCTCAAGGTCGGGCTCAAAGCGGACCTTTTTGTCTATGAAGGCGATCAGGCCAAGCCGTTTGACGCCCTGCTCAAGGCCACGCCGGCTGAAGTCAAGCTGGTGATGGTCAACGGCGAGGCGCTATACGGCGATGTGGCGCTGCAGGGGCTGGCGGGCGACAATCCGGGCTGCGAGAAGCTGGCGCTGTGTGGCCGCAGCAAGTTCGCCTGCGTAGCCGAGAATTCGAGCGCGGACAAGCTGGGTCAGACCCTGAGCGATATCCAAATGGTGCTTGAGAAGGCCCTGGTCGACGTCGATGCGGCCACGCCCCAAGACGGCTGGAACTTTGCGCCGCTGACGCCGCTGGTCAAGTGCGCCAAGCCGTAGTGCCTGACCGAACACCCCTGTATCACAGCGGTTGCTAAAGTGGATGTCGATATCCCTTGACGCTCTCGCGCCCGGCTGCTAGTAAGTAAGTGCTTGCTGCCTTGACCGGCGGCGCGGCGCTGGCGGACGCAGGCGTCGTTCGGGGTGCAACCTAAGATGGCCCACGGCGAAGGCGCTCAGGGGCCCAGCGAGGAACAGATGAAGCTCATCAACGGGACGATCGCGGCGCTGGCGACAGCGCTGACCCTGGCGGCGACGGCGGCGCAGGCCTGTCCAGCCCACAGCGTGGCGCTGCCGCTGCCGGTCACAGCGGGCGGGCCGCCCAAGGAGTCCAAAGAGCTGCTGGACACGCCGTTTGTCAAGCTTGCCAGCATCACCCTGCGCGGCGGCACGGTCTTGCCGGACCACGCGGCGCCCGTAGCGGTGACCATCATGGCGCTCAGCGGCAGCGGCGTGGTCAAGTACGGCGCCAAGCAAGAGAAAATCGGCCCCGGCGCCATGGTACTGCTGGCGCCCAACACCGTGCATTCGGTGGTGCCGGACGGCAAGGGCGAGCTGGTGGTGCTGGTCCATTACCTCAAGTTCGTCGCGGCTGGAGCGGCGGCTGAACACCCGCACAAATAGGCCAAAAGCGACCCGGCCCAGCGAACTCTTGCGAGCGCGCTGGGCCGGATCTAGCTCAGAAGGCTAATCTACAAAGTAGCTTAGTCGTCCTTCTGGCACGAAGCCTTCTCGCCCTTGCTGTCGTGGTCCTTCTCGTACTTCTTGTCGTCGTCATCCTTGGACTTGCACTCGTCGGCCTTCTTGGGCTTCTTGCCGCAGCTCGACTTACCGGCCAGGCTCACGATGGCGCCCTCGCCCTTGCAGCTCAGGAGGCCCTTCTTCTTGAGGGTCTTGGTGGCTTTCTCAACGCACTCCACGTACTTGCCGTGGTCCTTCCACGCCAAGGTGGTGCCGCGCGGGCCGGCACACGGGCAGAGCTGCGGGATGGTGCAGCCATTGGCCGGGTCGACGATGCCGCCCGCCGGGGTCGCCGCGCACAGGTCGGCCGCGTCCAAAACCTTGTCATTGTCGTCATCCGCGTCACAGGCATCGCCTTGGCTGTCGCCGTCGGTGTTGACCTGGGTGCTGTTGGCGATGAGCTGGCAGTTGTCGGCGCCGTCGATCACGCCGTCGTTGTCGTCGTCGCTGTCGCAGGCGTCGCCTTGGCCGTCGCCGTCGGTGTTAATCTGGTCCGCGTTGGCAACGACCCAGCAGTTGTCATTGTTGTTGCTGACGTTATCGCCGTCGATGTCCGGATCGCAGGGATCGCCCAGGCCATCGCTGTCCTGATCGATCTGCGCGCCGTTGGCCGCCACCGGGCAGTTGTCCAGGGCGTTGTCCACGCCGTCGCCGTCCCAGTCGCCGTCGCAGGCATCGCCCAAGCCGTCGGCGTCCAGGTCCGCCTGATCGCTGTTCAGCGTCGCCGCGCAGTTGTCCAGGGCGTTGACCACGCCGTCGCCGTCCAGGTCCGGGTCGCAGGCGTCGCCCAGGGTGTCGCCGTCGGTGTTTTGCTGATTGCTGTTGCCCACAAAGCCGCAATTGTCCACGGCGTCGGCCACCGTGTCGTTGTCGTCGTCGTCGTCGCACAGGTCGCCCTGGGCATCGCCTTCGTTGTTGGCCTGGTCGGCGTTGGCCGTCAGCGGGCAGTTGTCCGCGGTGTCGACCACGCTGTCATTGTCGTCGTCGGTGTCGCAGGCATCGCCC
>JBIKTV010000592.1:0-3404 GCA_044347905.1 Myxococcota bacterium | reverse complement strand
CCAAGCCAAGCCAAGCCAAGCCAAGCCAAGCCAAGCCAAGCCAAGCCAAGCCAAGCCAAGCCAAGCCAAGCCAAGCCAAGCCAAGCCAAGCCAAGCCAAGCCAAGCCAAGCCGCGTTATGTTAACGACGCGCTTGGCTTGGCTGCTGGTGGCGAGCCTGCAATGCGTTTCAGCCAGCGCAGACACTCCCCTTGGAGCGGGATCTCCCCCCAGCGCTGACCCCAGCCCATCTACCCTCACAAGCGCACCTGTCCAGCGGCGATTAACGCTTGACCAACTCATCACCCAGGCGATTCAGAACCACCCCAGCATTGCGGTGGCACGCGCGGAGTTGGGTGCCGCAAAATCCGAAGTTGGTGCCGCCCGCAACCAGTTTTTGCCGACCCCCTCGGTTCAACTGCTCCAGGACAATGGAGCAACCACCACCGTCCTGACGGTGCAGCAACCCCTGTGGGCCGGTGGGCGGCTCGATGCCGGGCTGGAAGCTGCCCGCTCGCGTGAAGGTGCCGCCGAGCTGTTCGTTGCCGATACAAAATACACCCTCGCCCTGCGTGTAACGGCCGCCTGGGCCGCTTGGGCGCAGGCGCGTGGACGGGTCGCTGCGCTCAACGAAGGGGCCGACCTGCTGGGTGTTTACGCGCAGAGCGTCGCCCGCCGCATTGCTGGTGATGCCGCCGGTCGGGTTGACGGCGAACTCGTCAAATCGCGCCTTACGCAAACGCAAGGTGATCTCGCCGCCGCCCGCTCGGCTGAACGCAGTGCTTTGACACGGCTTTCTCAAATGGTCGGCCAGCCCCTGCGGACAGAAGATATGGTAGATATCGCCGCCGTGCCGAATGCCGAAGCCCCGTTGCCTGCGCCAGATGCGCTGACCGCGCAAGCCCTTGCGCATTCCGCCGCGCTTAAACGCATCGAGGCCGAAGTCGATGCCTTGCAGCACGACACGGATGTGAAGCGCGCCGCCCTATGGCCCACCCTGGCCCTGCGTGCCCAGCACCAACAAGGCGATTCCACCACGACCGGCCTGACCGCCAACGATAGCCGCGTCATACTCGCCCTCGAATACACGCCCGGCGCGGGGCTTTCCGCAGGCAACCACATCGAAACCGCACGGGCGCGCCAAATGGCCAAGCAGGAAAGCCTCGAAGCCGCCCGCCGTGAACTCGCAGAAAAAGTCGCCGCCGACTACGAAGAACACCTCTCCAGCGTCGAGCGTCGCCGCCAGATCTTGAGCACGATCGAAGCATCTGCTGAAGTACTCTCTTCCTATGACCGCCTCTTCGTCGCTGGCAAGCGAAGCTGGTTAGATGTCATCAACGCCGCACGGGAACTTATTCAAGCTCGCACTGCGCTGGCCGACATCGAAGCCCAACGCCTCGCCGCCCGTGCCCGCCTGCGCCTGCATACGGGAGAGGCCTTCTGAACACCGCCGCGTTCACCCTGTTCCGCGAAGCCCTGCTGGCGCGTCGCGGCATCTTCGCCCAGGTGGCTGCCGCCTCGCTGCTGGCCAACACCCTTGCCTTGGCCACTGCGCTCTACAGCATGCAGGTCTATGACCGAGTCATTCCCACTCAGGGCATCTCCACCCTGATCGTCCTCAGCACGGGCGTGCTGATCGCCATCGCGCTCGAACTCGTTGTCAAACTCGCCCGATCCTATGCGTTCGAAGCTGCCACCAAGGGCATGGACCTTGAACTCTCCCACGCCATCTTTGTCCGGCTGCTGGGTGTCCGTCTGGATCAATTCCCCGGCAGTGTCGGCACCCTCTCCGCCCAGGTGCGCGGTTACGAGACCATCCGGCGCTTCGCCTCCTCGGCCACCCTGTATCTCGCTGTTGACACTCCCTTCGCCATCCTCTTCCTGGGCGTGATCGCCCTCCTGGGTGGGGCAAACATGGCCGCCATCCCGGTCGTATTCTTCGCTCTCGCGATGAGTGTCGGCCTGTACTACCGTCGCCGCATCGCCCGCCACGCCGAAAGCGGCGATGCCGCCGCCAACCGCAAGTTGGGCCTGCTGGTCGAAACCGTCGAAAACGCAGAAAACATCAAAGCCACCGGATCGAGTGCTCGCCAGATCGACCGATGGACGGACCTGAACCGTCGCGCCATTGACGACGACACCCAAATTCAGCGTTACAGCGAACATGCCACCCATTTTGCCGCCTTCATGCAACAAACGAGCTATGTCCTGCTCGTCGCCGTCGGCGCCTGGATTGCCTCCACCACCACCGACCTCACCATGGGCGGCCTGATCGCCTGTTCCATCCTCTCCGGGCGGGTGTTAGCCCCCGTGGCCATGCTGCCCGCCCTCATCACCCAATGGGCGCACGCCCGTGTCGCGCTCAACAACCTGGAAAGAGTCTTTGCCCTGCAATCCGACAACCACGCCGTGACGCGGCCGCTCACGCCCGAGATCATCCGTGGCGAATGGCATCTGGAAAACCTCCGCTTCGTCTGGCCTGGCCGACCGCGCCCTTTTAGCCTGCCGATCACCCATATCCACCCCGGCGAAAAGATCGCCCTGATCGGCCCCATCGGAGCGGGCAAATCCACCTTGCTGCGCCTCATGGCCGGGCTGTACGCCCCCTCAGAAGGGCAGGCCCTGCTCGACGGCCTGGACATCCAGCAGATCGCCCGCGCCCATCTATCCGCACGCTTGGGCTACCTGCCGCAGGAAACAAAACTCCTATCGGGCACCCTGCGCGACAACCTCTCGGCGGGGCTGGAAGGTGTGGGCGAAACGGCATTGCTCGACGCCTGCCGCGCAACAGGGTTAGACACACTCATCGCCAGTCACCCGCAAGGGTTGGACATGCCCATCACCGAAGGCGGTGGTGGCGTTTCTGGCGGGCAGAAGCAGCTCATCGCCATGACCCGGCTCATCCTTGCCCGTCCCGATGCCTGGCTGCTCGACGAACCCACGGCAGCCATGGACGAAGCCACCGAAGCCCGCGCCCTGGCCGCGCTCCAGCAGGCCGTCGCACCGGGGCAGACCTTGATCATCGCCACCCACAAGCCGGCCCTGCTGGACAGGGTCGATCGCCTGATCGTCATGTTGCCTAACGGCGGAACCCTGGACGGCCCGAAGGCGGCCGTGGCCGAACGATTGCAGCAGCTACGCCAACAGGTGAAATCATGAATACGCGCATGAACAGCCGCTGGATCATCCTGCTCATCTTTATCGTCCTCACCCTCTTCGGAGCCTGGGCCAGCCTTGCCGAACTCGACCAGATCGCCCGCGCTACCGGACAGGTCATCGCCAGTGCCCGCACCCAGGTCATCCAATCCGCCAACGACGGCGTGATCGAAGCCGTTCTGGTGAAAGAAGGCGAGGCCGTGAAGAAAGGCCAGGTGCTGGCCCGGCTCGACCGCAGCCAGGCCAAGGCCGCCTTGCAAGACAGTCTGG
>JBIKTV010000420.1:0-5213 GCA_044347905.1 Myxococcota bacterium | reverse complement strand
AAGCTCAGCGGCCGGCTGGCGCTGCTGGTGCTGGGCACGGCTTTTCTGGTGTGGGCCCTCGATCTGCTGGGTCCGCACAGCATGCAGCGAATTGCCGATTGGCTGCGCGGAGAACCGCTGATCGGCCGGGTGCTGGTGGTCGTGGGGGTGGCGGCGAGCGCGCCGTTCTTTGTGCCGGTGGGCATGCTCGCGCTGATCCCGGGCTATCTCTGGGGTACGTTTGAGGGCGTTGGGCTCACCTTGGCTGGGGCGACGCTGGGCGGGCTGCTCAATTTTGCCGTGTCGCGGCGCTATCTTGGACCGCACGTCAACCAGTGGGCCCAGGGCAATCCGCTGGCGCGATCGATCCTGGCGACCGTGAACCGCCGCGGTCTAAGGGTGCTGTTTGCCCTGCGCATGACGCCGATTATGCCTTACAGCCTGCTGACTTATCTGGCTGGTCTGACCAGCGTGACCTGGTGGGGGCTGGCCGCGGCGATGGCGGTGGGCGGGCTGCCGTGGACGACGGTGTACGCGGTGGTGGGGGCAGTGCTGGGCGAGAGCGGTCAGCAGGTCGATCCCGGGGCCGTGGCCAACAGTCCGCTGGCGATGAACATGCGCTGGGTCGGCGTGGCCTTTACCGTGGCCTTGGCGATCTGGCTGGGGCGGATCGCCAGGCGCGAGCTGATGGATGTGCGCGCAGGTAGCGGCGGTTAGCGGCAATTCCTACAGTAAAACGAGGATGATCATGCGGTTTGCCAAAGGATTGCGCGGGAGACCGACAGGCACGGCGCTGGTGTGCGCGGCGCTCTTGGCGCTGGCCGGATGCTCTCAAGAGACGGCGACATCCGCTGACAAGAACGACACGACCGGGCTCGTCGACACCGGGCTGGATGCGAACGGCGACGGCCAGTTGACCGACGGATCGCCGGCCCAAGCGGTGGTCCTGGCGCCTCAAGCGACGCTCACCGTGGATGTGCCGGTCGGATTTCGCTTGGAGAGCGACGCCCAGGCTGGATTGCTGCAGCTGTGGCGCCAGGGCGAGAGCCAGCCGCGGGCCGTGTGGGAGGTGTCGCGCTGGCAGATCGGCACCGTGCCGGCCTACAACGGCGAGACCAACTACAATCCCACGAACCTCAAGGATAATCCCCCAGACGGACTGCGCTGGTGGCAGGTGAGCAAGGCAGAACTGGTCGAAATGCCCCAGCCCCAGCGCGCGGCGGCGCCTCAGGTGGCGTGGCGTCTGCAGACCAGCGAGGTCGGCGGCTCTCAAGCGGGGCCCACCTGGCTGCTGGCGATCGCCGCGGAGCCCAAGATCGGCTTTCACCTGCAGTTGCGCGGTTGGGACAGCGAAAAAGCCAAGGCGTGGCAGCAGGATCAGGGCGCTGACCTGCCCATGTACCTGCGCCTGGAGCACCTTGCGCCCGCCGACGAGGGCTATTACGGCATCGGCGAGATGTTCGATACCCCGCAGCACCGCGGCAAAGTGCGGGCCCTGCAGCTGGAGGCGGACTTCAACTTGGACGGATCGAGCAATGAAGGCCATGTGCGCATTCCGCTGCTGACCGGCACGCGCGGGTGGGGCTGGTTTGCCGAGACGCGCCGCGCAGGCACGGTGGACGTGGCGGCGAAGGATCCTCAGCGGGTATCCGTGATTCTGAATGGTTCAGCGCTGGACCTGTACCTGCTGGCGGCGGAGAAGCCGCTGGACGTGGTGGGGGCGTATTGGCGGCGCACCGGCGCTCCGGCTCTGCCCGCGGCTTGGGCCCTGGGCGGGCTGATGTGGCGCAATGAAAACAAGGACCAAGCCGAGGTTCTGCAGGATGCCGCGGACCTGCGCAAGCACGATCTGGCGATTTCTGGGCTGTGGATCGACCGGCCTTATGACACCGCGGTGAACGATTTTGGCTTTAGTCCTGCAATGTTCGCCGATCCCAAGGCGATGATCGCCGCCCTGCACGACCAGGGGCTGCGGCTCGGCGTGTGGTCGACGCCTTATCTGGACCCGGGCTACAGCGACAAGCCCAAGGCCAAGCACCACGATCTCGCCAAGAATTCAAACTGGTACGTGCAGGGCCCGGGGGCGTGGAGCACCATCCTCAAGTGGGGCCCGCCCATCGACTTTACTGTGCCGGCGGCGGCGGCGTTTTGGCGCTCGCTGGTTCAGCAATACGCCGATCTGGGAATTGAAGGCTATAAGCTTGATTTTGCAGAAGAAGTCGTTCTGGGTATTCTGCACGTGCGCCTGCCTTGGTTGTTTGCCGACGGCAGCGACGAGCGCACCATGCACCACAGCTACCAGCTGGGCTACCATGCGGCCTATGCGGAAAAGTTGCCCAAACTCAACGGTTTGGGCGGCGGCGGCTTCATCCTCGCGCGCAACTCCACCTGGGGCGACCAGACCCAGAGCTCGATCATTTGGCCGGGCGACCTGTGCGCCGGTTGGGTGAACCACGCCGAGTGCACCCCTGGCGGCAAGTGCCATGCGGGGGGGCTGCCGTCGTCGCTAGCTGCGGCGATCTCTTTGCCCACCGCCGGCTTTCCGCTGTTTGGCGCCGACACGGGCGGCTATCGCCACGGCCGCGCGCCCAAAGAGCTGTTCCTGCGCTGGCTGCAGCACACGGCGCTGACCGCGGTCCTGCAGATCGGCGGCGGCAGCAACCACCACCCGTGGATCAGCGAGCCCATCAAGAACGAGTTGACCCCAGGCAGCGTGTTTGATGCGGAGACCCTGGCCACGGCCCGCGAGCTGATCCGCCTGCACGCCCGGCTGTTTCCGCTGTGGTGGACGGAATTGCTCAGGGCGAATCAGGAGTTTATCGGCACCGGGCCGCTGCGGCCGCTGGGGCTGGCCTATCCGCAGTTGGCCGGCGATGCGGGGCTGAGGGCGCGGGAGGCGGACCAGCACATGGTCGGCGACAACCTGCTGGTGGCGCCGGTGATTACCCCCGGGACCCAGCGGCAAGTCTGGTTTCCGCCTGGGCAATGGCGCGATTGGTTTGACGGCAGCCTCTACGACGGCGGCGCGGCCGGCAAGACCGAGACGGTGGAGGCGCCGCTGACCAAGCTGCCGCTGTACGTGCGCGGCGGGGCGCTGGTGCCGCTGCTGCGGCCGACGATCGATACGCTGGCGCCCAGCAAGGTCGCGGACGTGGACAGTTTTGCCAATGACCGCGGGGTGTTGTGGGTAGAGGCCCGCGGCAAGCTGACCGACCAGAGCGGCAAGCTTTGGGACGGCAGCAAATTCTCTGCGGTGTTCAGTTCGGCCAGCAGTGTCGACCTGGTGCATGTGGCGGGCAGCGAGTTCAAGCAGGGCGTGCGCTGGGTGCTGCGGGACCAGCCCAAGGCGCCGGAGAGCCTCCAATTGCTGGGCGGACAGCCGGTAGCCATGGCCAAAATGCTTGGGGACTTGGATAGTTGCCAGGGTCTCTGCTGGTTCTTTGACGCGGCGACCCAGGTGCTGCAGGTGCGCGCGCCGGCCGGTGACGTGCAGGTGCAAGGGCTGTGAGCGGAAAATCCACAATCGCGGTACTAGGTTGCGGCGGGCTAGGTGTGCCGGCGGCCTGGACGCTAGCCCTCGACGCCCGCCATCGCCTAGTATTGATTGACGACGACCAGGTAGAAATCTCCAACCTTCATCGGCAGATCCTCTACCGCAGCGTGGATATCGGCATGCCCAAGGCGGAGAGGCTGGCGGCGGCGCTCCGCGAGATCGAGCCAAACCTAGAGGTCGAAGTGCGCCGCGGACGCCTTTCTCCGCTCAATGCCGGAGAATTGCTCCAAGGCTGCGACGCGGTGATCGAGGGCACGGACGACGCGGTGAGCAAATTCGCCGTCAACGACCTGGTGATCGGCGGCCGCGGGCCCAAAATCGCCAGCATTGCCGCGGCGATCGGCCGGCGCGGCCAGTGGATGGTGGTGCGCCAGGCAGGGCCCTGCTACCGCTGCCTGTTTGAAGAGCCGCCTCCGGCCGAGTCGCTGGCCACCTGCCAAATCGCCGGGGTGCTGGGGCCAGCTGTGGGGCAACTGGGTGCTTTGGCGGCGAGATCGCTGCTTGCGGCCCTAGATGGTCGCCCAGACCCGGCCGACGGCGCGCTGGTGCGTTTGACCGCCCGAGGGATTTTGCGCACCGCCGTGGCCGCCGCCGGAGACTGCCGTTGCCAAGGGCAATTCGCGGAGGTATAGGGTGTTTGTCCGCGATCCAACACAGCTTTTTGAGCGCTATGGCCGGCAACTGCTGGTGCAAGGCGTTGACTTTGACGGCCAGCAGCGCCTGCACCGCCTCGCCGCGGTGTTTGGCAGCGATCGCAGCGCGGTGGCTCAGCACGCGGCCCTGGTTGCGGCGCGCTACCTGGTGGGCGCGGGCCTGGGTAAGGCGGCTATCGCCAGCGGTGGCGCGCTGTTGCAGGCGCTCGACCCCCAGCTGGAGCTGCTAGACGGGCCGCTGCAGGCCCAGGCTCCCGCGGCGCACCTGTGGTTTGCCCAGCGCCCTTATGGCGCCAGTGTTGAGATCGTGCTGCAAGACCAGCCGGGGGCCGAGCGCGTGGCGGTGCTGCAGTGGCGCCTGGGGGCCCCGGCGCTGGCTCCTGAGGCGGTGGCCCTGGGGGCGGCGGCGGCCGACCTGCTGTTGGCCGATCAGCTGGGCGTAGAGCCTCTGCCCTCTGCCGTGACCATCGACTGGAGCGATCCGCTGGCACCCCAGACGCGCAAGCGCCCTGCCGAGCCGCCCGTGAGCTCTGCTGCCCCGACGCCTTTGGCAGTCGCTGGGCTGCGCGCCGATCCAGCGCTCCTGAGCGCCATTGCTGCGGAGGCGCAGCGCTGCTATCCGGCCGAGGCCTGCGGCCTGCTGGTGCGCGAGCCGACGGGGGAGCTGTGCGCCGTGGCCGCTGAAAACCTCCAGGATCGCTGGCATGCCGCCGATCCTGAGGCGTTTGTCCGCAGCAGCCGCAGCGCTTTCAGCTTGGACGAGCGCGAGATCGCCAAGCAGATCCGCCAAGGTCGACAGCTCGTGGCGATCTGGCACTCGCACTGCGACGGCGGCACGCACTTTTCAGCCGAAGATCGCAGGGCCAGCGCCCCGGACGGACAGCCGCTGTACCCAGAGGTGTTGCACCTGGTGGTGAGCGTGCGCGGCGGCCAGGCCCAGCAGTGGCAGGTCCACGCGTGGGACGGCGAGGTCTTGCGGAGCAGCGCAGTCGAGGCCCTCCTGACTACCGCCTAAAGCCTATGGAATT
>JBIKTV010000421.1:0-5213 GCA_044347905.1 Myxococcota bacterium | reverse complement strand
GCACCACCGCCGCCACCAACACCTCGGTCAGCGCCATCAACCCCAACGGCTGCTGCATGACCGGCACAAGCGGCACCGTGGCCTTCTCGCCCGCCGCCCCGGGCACGCTGGATGAAGGCGGCTGGGTGCACTTTAGCGTCAAGAACAACACCGGTTCGGGCTGCCAGCAGGTGGCGATCAAGCTGGCTTTTGGCGGCAGCGCCACCCCCGAGTGCAACCCCGGCAGCACCTGCTGTGGCGACAACGGCGTCTGGGCCGACAAGGGCACGGCCTGCGGCGCGGTGGTCAAGAGCGAGTACCAGTGCAGCAAGACCACCGCCGGCGGCGCGATGCAAAAGCGCGACGGCAAGGGCAGTTGTGGCGGCACCTCGGCGACCTGCAGCACCGCGACCCTGGCGTGGGGCCCGTGGAACACCGCGCTCGGCTGCAGCTCGACCGAGTACTGCGCCACCCCCAGCGTCGCCACCCCGGGCATCTGCGTCAGCCCCGGCGCCGGCTCGTGCGCGGGGGCGTGCGGCGGCAAGTCCAAGACCGGCACCTGCTACTGCGACGCCACCTGCGCGGCGATTGGCGATTGTTGCTCGGACTTGGGCAGCACCTGCGGCGGGTCGTGCACTGGCAGCTGCGGCGCCAAGTCGGCCAACGGCGTGTGCTGGTGCGACAGCCTGTGCAGCGGCAAGGGCGATTGCTGCCTGGACAAAGCCAGCAAGTGCGGCGGCTGAGGTCTTGGGGGCGGCCCTGCCGCTTTGTCACAAGTGACAAAGCGATTTTCTCGCGTTGCCGCCGGGCAAAGCGCCAAAGCGCGAAGGATCGTGACCGCGGAGCGGCGGCATCCGATGCCGTTTTTTGGCCCTTTCCGCGGCTGCCCCAGCGGGGCGGCGCGGACGGCCAAAAAATCCGAGCCTGGTCGCCAAAGGCGACGCGCCCAAAATCCGCAGCTGGTGCTAGACTTTCTGCACCGCTGTCCCGGAAAACGCCGCAGCCTGGGCTCCGCCCCCCCTGAAGCGCCTGCTGAACCGCGCTCACGGGCTTGGGGATCGGCGCCGGCGCCGCACGGCCAGCTCCTGCGGCGCTCACCTGCCGCCGCCCACGCACCGCGCGCAGCGAGGGCTCGTGCACGAATTCCCCAAACGCCAGCGCAGACTTGACGCCAAGCAGCCGCATCGAATTTCCCCTTGACGCTCAGCGGCCGACGCCCCAGCATGGCCGGTGCGCGCCAAGCGAGCCGCAACACCGTCGACTTTGGCGGCGAGGGGAGGCAATTCATGACCCTTGCAGAACTTATGCGTTTTCGCCGGCTGGCGTGGCCAGCGCTCTTGGGCCTGGCGCTCGCCGCCTGTTCCCCAAACCTCACCCAAAGTCCCGCAGATCAGACCACAGCAGATACAGCTACTTCTGACACCAAGCAGCCCGACGCTGCGGCGTCGAGCGACACGGCGCAGGGCGAAACGCTCGCCCCCACGCCTCTGGGGCAGTTCAACCCGGCGCTGCTGGAATTCGGGCCCGTCGACTTCGGAAAGTGCGCGGTCAAGACGGTGGCGCTAAGCAACTGGGGCACCGCGCCGCTGACGGTGCAGGGGCTCGACCTGACGGGGCTGGATGGGCAGTTTTCGGTCGAGTGGCTGTCTCCTGCGAGTTTGGCCGGCCAGGGCAAGCTGGGGGGTGAACCGTGGCTGTTGGCGGCGCCCTTGGTCCTGCAAGTCTACCAAAGCGCCGGTTTTGGCGTGCAGTTTTGCCCCAGCAAGGCCGGCCCGGTGGCCGCCAAAGTGCCGCTGCTGAGCGATGGCGGGCCGCTGGCGCTCGAGGTCAAGGCGACGGGGGTCAAGGCCAATGTGCCGTGCTACTCGTTCGGCTCGCTTTCGCAACTGGAGTTTGGCGATGTCGCGGTGGGGAAAACAGGCCAAGCTTCCGTCAACCTGTGGAACTGCGGGAGCATGGACCTCGTGGTGACCAAGCTGCAGTTGGTCAAGGCCGGGGCGGATGCCACCGCGGAGTTTGCGGTCAGTTGGGGCAGCGCCCTCGACTCAGGAATCGTGGGGCCGGGGCCGACCAGCGAAGCCAATCCGCTGACGGTTGGCGTTGGCACGTCGACGGAGTTTGAGGTCGCGTACAACCCCGCCGACATCACGCCGGAAGGACAGGCGGACACGGCCAAGCTGACGTTTGGCTTCAGCCACGGCGCGCAAGTGGTGACGACGTTGACCGGCCGCGGCATCGACCCCAAGCAAACGTGTCCGATCGCTGTGGTCAAGGTCTTTGAGGGCAATCAAGTGGTGCCTCAAACCAACCTCCATATTAAGGGAACAGGGTCCTATTCGCCTTCCGGGGCTGCGATCACCAAGTACAAGTGGAGTGTCAAACAGCCGCTCGGTTCCAACCAACCCCTCATACCAAGCGCGACATTTCCCAGCCCCACGCTGACGGCCAACGTCGCCGGCGAGTACGAGGTCTGTCTGGACGTTTGGGATGAATTCGACCAGCCGTCCTGCAAGCCGTCTTGCGTCACAGTCCAGGTACTGCCCTACGATAATGCCATCCATATCGAGCTGTTGTGGGACACGCCTAGCGACCCCGACCAGACCGACACCGGTCCGGCCGCCGGAGCGGACCTGGACCTGCACTTTGCCCACCCGCTTGCGGCAGGCTTGGACTTGGACTGCGACGGCGTCGGCGACCCGTGGTTCTCCAACCCTTGGGACACCTTCTGGTTCACTCCAAATCCAGCGTGGGGCGACCCCACCTCTGCCGACGACCCCAGCTTGGACTTGGACGATACCAGCGGCGAAGGCCCCGAAAACCTCAACGCCGATACCCTGGAAGGCACCGAAGCCGAACCGGTCACCTACGCCGTTGGCGTACACTACTGGAATGACCACGGCTACGGGGCTTCCTACGCCAAGGTGCGCATCTACCTGCTTGGCAAGCTGTTCGCCGAGTTCAAGCAGGAGCTCAAGCCGGCCGATATGTGGTATGTCGGCAAGCTCCACTGGCCCAATGCGCTCAGCGGAGGGTCCAAACTGCCGTTTGAGACGTGCTACCAGTCGGGTTTCTCCTGCCCGGCAGGCAAGAACCTGATGTGGCAGCCCAAGGGCGACTACTGCATCACGCCCTGCTACGAATCGAAATCCTTTTTGGCTGGGATCGGTTCGGCTGCCCCAGGCCAGTGCGCCCCTTGAATCAGCCCTGGTTCGTCTTCCCCGGCGGATTAACCCTTGAAAATGGACGGGACTTCCAGGGCAGGCGCCGCGAGCGGCGGGGCCTCAGCTCAAAGCGCGCTCGGCCACCGCCTCTTCCGCGCCCAGAACAAAGCGACCGCCAGCAGCCACCAGGCGCCGCTTTGCGCCGGTTGGCCTGCGGCACAACCGCCAGCCGCAGCCTTCATGGGCGCCGGCGCTGCCCCAGAAGTACCGTCAGCCAGAGAGCCGGAGTCCGCAGCGTCCGTCGTTTCTGCAGCGGCTGCCGAGTCGCCGCCGGACTGCGTGTCCCCAAGGCCATCCGCTGCCGATCCTGCATCGGCCGGCGCGGCTGGATTGCATGAAACCTCCACATCGCCCCAGAGATACGGAGCCGGGACCTTTGTGCCTGCCACGAAGATGCGGAGATCGACGTGGTGGAGGCCTTCGTCCACGCCTTTGTCCGCGCCATTTGGGACTACCTGGCAGGGCACGTGAAACCTATGCACATTCCTACCACCAGGGCCGGTAGGTGGCGGAGCCGCGCCCCCCGCCAGGGGCAATGCGCCGTACGCGGATTGGGACCAAAGCTGCCCATCCACCCACAGTTCCGCACGCGAGAGGGCCAGCCAAGGGTCGAGATCTGGCGAGTGGGCAAGCTCAACGTCGGCCCGGGCAGCCAGCAGGGGGACGACACAGCTGCCGGCGTAGGTCGCGACGGTCAGGGTCGACGGCTTCTGCGCGGTCAGCGCAAGTGTGCCAAAGCTGCTGGGCAGTTCCGCGGCGGGTCCCGTGGTAAAGGGCGTGTCCACCTGGGTCGGCGTGGCGGCGCCGGGTTCCTGACAGCCGCTCTCCAGCCTCAGCGTGTAGCTGGCGCCTGCCTTGAGGCCCTTGAGCGGTTTGATCAGGTGCCAGCCCCAGGCGCTGTCCTCGACGACTTCTATGAGGGCCGGCTTGCCGTCCGCATCGATCAGCTGGGCCTGAGCCAAATTGCCGGTTTGCTTGTCCTTAGCTAGGACAACCGGAATGGCGCTGGCGGAAGCCGGGATCACGCTTCCTGCGGCGAAGGGCACAATCGGCGCGCACAGCAGGGGCGGCAAGCAGGCCAAGGCGGGCGGGGCCCAGGCGAGGATCGAAGCGGCGACAAGGGTGGCCCTAAAGGCTGGAGATTTATATGGATTCATGGGTTCCGTCCTTTGGCCAGTTCGCGTTCGAGACACAGGCCGGCCGCTACGTGGTCCGCGCAACTGCCCTAAGGGCCCAATGGACCAGCCCGCCAGCGCCGAGCCTACGCCCAGGGGTCACTGCCGTCAAACGCCAAATCTTGCGTCTGTTCAAGGCGATCTGCCCGCAGGCACGGCCAAATCCGGCGCGCCTCCCGACGACCTGCCGCCCGGCGATTGTCCGGGCCATGGCCTTGCGAACCGGTCGGGCCAGAGACCCGCCCCTACCCGAACTGTCGACAACACAACAGCTTACGCCAATCCCAAGCGCCCCCCAGGCCCGACCCGCCCCCTTGAACCACAGCAAAGCCACCGCCAATCTCCCACCTGGACCCGCCGCCGCCGCCCCGGGCCTGCAGCTGCCCGAGCCCAAGCCCGAAAGTCCGCCGCAGCCCGGCCGGCTGGTGACGCGGACCGAGAAGTGGGCGGAAGAAGTCGACGCCTGGCAGGCCGAATTCGCCCAAATTGACCCCGCCAAGCTGAGCCGGGCCCAGGTGGCGCGGGTGCACGCGGCGGTGGCGGCGCTGCGGGCCAAGCTCGACGCGGTGGAGAAGAGGCTAGGCTGACGGGGAGCGGCGCTCGGGGCTCGGGGCTCGGCCCCACGGACTTCGATCGCAGGCCCACCGGGCAGTTCCCCTGTCATGTCAACGATCAGACAATCGCCTGGCACCTGTCCGGCCCCCCGCATGAAGCCCGAAGCGCGAAGGATCGAGACCGCGGAGCGGCGGCATCCGATGCCGTTTTTTGGCCTTTCCGCGGCTGCCCCAGCGGGGCGCTGCGGACGGCCAAAAAATCCGAGCCTGGTCGCCAGAGGCGA
>JBIKTV010000004.1:0-42832 GCA_044347905.1 Myxococcota bacterium | reverse complement strand
TCACCGGCGCCTGCCCCGGGCTTTCACCGTCCAGTTCCACCCACATGGGCGGCTGACCGGGCAACGGGCGCAGCTCCACACGGCGGCTGGGGCGCAGCTCCACATCGTCAAAGTCGGAGATATCCATGGCGTAACTGGCAATTCCTACGCTGATCGACACGATCGGGCTCAACGGGCCGAGGAAGAGCAGTTCAAGCTGGCCATCATCCAGGGCCGCAAGCGGCGCAAAGCGCATTCCGCCCCCTTGGAATTGACCGTTAAACGCCGCGAGATTGCGCACCACCCTCTGTTGCCACGGACCGTCGTCCACGCGCACTTCGACTTCCCACGGGTTGATCTGGATGGCGCCGGCGATCCCCGCACAGACAAAGGGCAATCCGCCGCCGCCGAGCCACTTCCATGCCTGCACGCGCCGCGCCAGGTCGCCGCCGTGGCCGACCCCAGCCGCATTGAGGCAGACGCGCCACGCAGGTCCGTCGTCATCGACAAAGGTGCATGAAATCAGATCAATTCTCTGGTCTCCTGGGCTTTGGACAATGCGCTCTAGCTGCCGGTCCACCCGCCGCGCCACCTGCAGGGTCCGGCCAAAATCGCCCCCCGTGCCGCTGGAGACAAACGCAAAGCCCACCTCGGGATTGAGGGCCTGGCGGGTGAGGGGGTCAAAAAAGCCTTGCAGCACCTCGTGATTGGTGCCGTCGCCGCCCACGGAAATGATCCGCTCGACACCGCGAAGAATGGCATCGCGCACCAGTTCGCCGGCGTGGAGCGCCCGATCCGTCACGGCCAGGTCAAAATCGCCCAGGTGCTTGCGAAACTCGCCCTGCAGCTGCGGCCAGCGCCGACCTGTCTGGCCCCGTGCCGAAGCCGGGTTGACCAACACCAAGGTTTTCATGGAGCTCCTGCCAGTTCAGACGATCAGTGGAAATAGCGGAATCACCTCCGCCGCTGCGGTGAGTCGGCCCCTAAGGCCGCGAACTTGCAGCCTACCCAGCAAGCAAAGCGATCGGCGGAAATCTATTTCCGCTGATCGCCTCAATCGATGCTGAGGACGACCTTGCCAAAATGCTTGCCCGCGCGTTGAAAAGCAAGGGCTTCTGTGACATCGCGCCAGGAAAACTGCCGGTCGACCACCGGCCGCGTTTGGTGCACGTCAAAGGCGCGGGTCATGGCCTCAAAGCCGTCGCGGTGGCCCACCAACACGCCCTGCAGGCGCAAATTGGCCATCAGCACGGGCGTGAGGTTCAGAGGGCCGGCGCCGCCCGTCAGCACGCCGATCACCGCCACGTGGCCGCCCGGGCGCACGGCAACCAGCGATTGTGTCAGCGTGCCGGCGCCGCCCACCTCGACGACGTGATCGACACCGCCGCCAGACAGTTGCTGTACGGCTTTGCCCCAATCGGGCCTTTCCAGGTAGTTGACCGTCTGCCAAGCCCCCATGGCGCGGGCGCGCTCCAGCTTGGCGTCGCTGGCGGAGGTCACGATGACCCGGGCACCACACAGATGGGCGATCTGCATTGCAAAAATCGACACGCCGCCGGTCCCTTGAACCAGCACGGTCTCGCCAGGCTTGAGGCCGCCCTGCTCCACCAGCGCCGACCACGCCGTCAGAGCGGCGCAAGGCAGCGTGGCCCCTTCAGCAAAGCTCATGTGCGCTGGGAGCTTGCTGACGCCCTCCTCAGAGAGGCACCACAGCTCCTGCAAGGCGCCATCCAGGGGCCCGCCCAGGGTCGAGCGGAGGTGATCGCGCTGCGGCTGGCCGGCAAACCAGCGCTGAGAGAATAGCCCGGCCACTCGGTCGCCCAAGCGCACCCGGGTCACTCCGGCGCCGATCTCCACCACCTCACCCGCGCCGTCCGACAGAGGCACCAAAGGCAGAGGCTGCCTGGGGTTATACGTCCCATCGATCATCATCAGATCGCGAAAATTCAGCGACGCCGCGCGCAGCCGCACCACCACCTCGCCCGGGCCAGGGCGCGGATCCGGGCGTTGGGCAAAACGCAGGTGTTGAGGGCCGAAATGGGGAAGTTCGACGACTTGCATGGCTGGCTCTCCGCGGCGATGGGGCCGAGGATAGCACAGGTTTTGCTAGTGCGCCCAGGCAGTCGCGCCGCACATGCGCCAGTGGTAGTGAAACACAGAGGCGAGCCAGCGCTCGTGACCGCCGCGCATCGCCTGCACCGTCGCGTCGGCCAGGGCCTGCACGCGGGCCGACTCCGCCTGGGCGACCGCGCTCCCCGAGCCATCGGCGGCTTTCTGCAGCTGCAGGGCGGCCGCGTACAGCTCCGCGCGGATTGCGGGCAGGTTGGCGGCGTCCAAGTATTCGCTGGCCCGCTGCAGGGCGTAGCCGGCCCTCAGGCGCGCGGCGCTCAGCTGCACCTCCGGATCCGCCTCCGACTGAGCGAGCTGCCCCGGCTCCGCGTACTGCACAGTGCGCCCACCAACAAATCCAGCATTCTTTTTGTGAATGAGGTCTTTATACCTCACAGCGAGACGTACTACTTCGCGTTGCCCGTGGCCAGGCGGTACTTGGACGCGAAGCACGATCGCGTGCTCATCGCCCGTGCGAAAAGCCGGCAGCAAGAAGCGCACGCCGCCGTCAAAATCGCGCTGGCGGTTCGCGGCGATGGCCTTTTCGCGAGCGATTCTCCGGTCCGACGCCACTTCCACTTGGCGCGCGCGCATCGATTCGGCGGCCCCCAATGGCTCGCTGCCGACCACTTCGAGCAACTGCACATCCGGCGCGAGCGAAATGCGAATGTCCACCGCCTCTGCCGCCTGTTGGCTAAGCACCTCCAACTCATCGACAATCACCGCAGGCAGCGCCGCCGCATCGCGGACAAAATGGTGGTTGCCGCCGCCCTCTAGAGCGATCCGGTTCATCAGCAGCGCGTCAAAGTCGCGGCCAATGCCGAGCCCAGAGGTCGTAATGCCCTGCCCCAAAGCACCTGCGGTATCTGCTGTAATTTCATAAGGCTCGCGCGGTCCGACCGTGGCCATCCCGTCAGAGACAAGCAGCACGCGGTTGACCGCGTCGGGCGAATACGCGGCGCGCGCCTGCTGGTAGCCAAGCTGCAGGCCAGCAAAAGTATTGGTTTCTCCTCTGGGCTTTAGGGAGCAGACTTTCTTAGCCAATTCGCCCAGCAGTGGGCCTCCGCCAGCCGGCGCCGCCATCACCCATGCTTGGTCGTTAAACAGCGTCACCGACAACTGATCGCGGGGCTCCAGGCGCTGGGCGAGCAACTGCACCGCTGCGCACACCTGCTGCCACGGCTGCCCCTTCATGCTGCCGGAACTGTCGATCACCAGGTGCAAGCGCAGAGGCAAGCGCTGCTGCGGGGCCTGATCAGCGCTGCGCAGTCTCACCCGCACGGCAACCTCACCGCCCTGGGCCCCCAACTGAGCGTGCGACAGATCGATGGCTACCTTGAGAGCGGAGGTCGTGGGCTCTGGCAGCGTCGGCCGCGCTGGCTGCGGGCCGATCGCAGCGCTGGGCAGAGCGGGGCCAGATTTCTCAATCGAAGCATGGAGGTGTTGCAGATAGCCCCGCCCAGGCAAGTAGGTCGAGCGGTAGCGGGCATCCCGCGGATAGTCGCGCGGCGGCGGCGGAAGCAGGCGCAACTGGCGATCGGTCGATCGCGGAGCGGGGCGGGCCTGCTGCCAAGCCACTTTGCCGCCCCCGCTGCCAGCTCGACGAGCCAATTGCAGAGGTGGCGCAACGGGTTTAGCCAGCTCTACGTCTGCCAGTGCGTCTCCGCTGGCCGCGCCAGCCCGGACCGGAGCTGCGGGGGCTTTGGCCAATCTTCCGGCTGCTTGGGGCTGATCGCGGTCCTCAGCCGGGTCCGCGCCCGACGGTCCGGCCCTACCCTGAGTGGCCGGCGCAGCCTCCTCTTTGATCGCCGCGGATTTGCGCTCAGCGCCAGCGGAATCTACCGGCAGCGCCTCTGTGGCAGGGCGATCTGGCCGATCTTTTGCCGCAGCGAGGTCAGCCTTTGGCGTGGGCTTTGACTCTACCGCACGATCGGCTTCGGGAGCTGTGGCCCCTGCCCCCGTCTCTTCCGCTTGCCGATAGGCTTGTTTGGGGTCCCATTCGGCAGCCGGGTCAGCGGCTTCGCCCTCGGCACCCGCCGCCGCGCCTTTGGGAGCCTCCGCAGGCGGCGCTTTGGCCGATTCAGCGCGTGGTGTTGAGGCCGGCGCCGGAGCCGCTTGCGCCAGCGCCTGTTTTTCGCCCGCCGCAGCAGCTGGGGCTGGGATCGGAGAAACGGCCGATTCCGCCGCACTTGGAGGGGCCGATGCCTTGCTGCACGCTCCATTGGCCGCCAGAGCCGCTGCCGCTCCGGCGAATGCCGCCCACCTGCGCCACCTGATCTGCGTTGCCACGGCCTACTCCTCGGGCCCAAGCGGGCCAGCAGCATGGACGCTCCAGACATCTGGGCGATCCATCGCGGCACCATCGTCGCGCCAGAACGCGGCCCCGGCAACCCTGCACAGCGGACTCCGTGTGGCTCCAGAAGCGGATTCTTTTTTGCGGTCCGCTTAGATCGGCGGCTTGCCGCGCGCGTCGCAGGTCTGTTGGCAGCTCGCCGCCACCCCATTTTCGCCGTTCGGAGGTCCCTATGTGCAGTTCCAAGCTCTCCGCTACCCGCCGCGCCGTCATCAGTCTGGCCCTTGCTCTGGCCGCTCTGGGCGGAACGGCGTGCACCAACCACCAGTCGTTTGTCGCCAGCGACCAAGCCAGCCTGGGGCGCGTGGTGGTGTACCGCAACGGTGTGGCGTACTACGAGCGCACCGCTGCCGTCGACGGCGATCGACTTGTGCTGCGCGTACCCCAAGACAAAATCGACGATTTTCTCAAGTCCCTGACCGTCGCCGACTCCAAGACCAAGGAAGCGCTGCCGATCTCCTTTCCCGCCCAGGGCCAGAGTCCGGCGCGGGACGGCTGGGTAGAGATGGTGATCCAGCTGCCGGATCGCACCCGCCGCGATGTCACTCTGTCCTATGTCACGGAATCTCCTGCCTGGAAGCCGACTTACCGCTTGGTTGTTGGCGAAGGTGGCAAGGTCGACCTGCAGGGTTGGGCCATCGTCGACAACACTTCTGGCGAGGACTGGAAGGCCGTGAAAGTCGGCGTCGGCTCTTCGTCGGCCCTGTCGTTCCGCTTTGACCTGCACTCGATCCGCACGGTCCACCGCGAAACCCTCAAGAGCAGTGACAATTTTGCCAAGGCGCCGCCCATCGGTGGGGCGATCGGCCGCGACGGCCCGACCAAAGAGGTGGCGCTGGCGGCCTTGGCGGATGAAGACATCGCCCGCCCCGTGGGCCACCCAGATGTCAACTATGAAGAGCAGTTGCAGTACAAGGCTGTTCGCTCCAACGGGTCGGGAAAAGCGGGAGCGGCGCCAGCAGCGGCGGAAGCTCGCCCCGTGCAGCGATACCGCGTGGCCAAAACGCCCGTCGACGGCGAAAAGGCCAAGGACACCGCGCCGGAGGACAAGCGCATCGCCGTGTTGGCCGACCAGATCCGCGGCAGTCGCCAGAAGATCGTCGTGGAGGGCTATGCGAGCGCCGGCGAGTCCGACAGCGACGATCGCGCCCTGGACCGCGCCAACATGCTGCGCAATCAGTTGATCGAACGCGGCGTGGCCCCGGCGCAAGTGCAGGCCGTGGGTCGCGGCGTGGTCGCGGGGCAAAAAGCGGGCGTCAAGGTCGTGGCGGTCGCTGGGCCGGCCGATAGCAGCCGCCAAGAGGATCCCGATGCCCCGCCGGTGGGCGAGAGCCACTTTGAGAGCGGCGCGGCCATGAGCGTGCTCCGCGGGACCAGCGCGATGGTGTCGATCATGCAGGGCAAGGCCCAGGGCGAGGTGGTCTACCTGTACGATCCGGAGAGTCGTTCGGGCGATTCGCGCTTTGCTTTCAAGTCTGTGCGCTTCAAGAACCCCACGGGTTCGACGCTGGAGAGCGGGCCGATCACCGTTTACGGCGCCGGTCGCTTCATCGGCGAGGGCCTTGCGGAACCCATTCCGCCGGGAGCTACCGCGGTGGTGCCGTTTGCCCTGGACCGCCAAGTGACCGTGGACCGCAGCGGCAGCACCGGCGACCGCATGTCCAAGCTGGTCAAACTCAGCCGAGGCGCGCTGACCGCTGAGGTCCAGCATGTCCGCAATACGGAACTGAAAATTGCCAATCGCAGCCACCTGGCAACCACCGTGCTGGTGCGCCACACCACGCCGCGCGGCTGGCAAATCACCAAAGGCCCCAAGGCGATAGAGCAGTTTGGCGAGGCGCGGCTGTTCGCCGTCGATGTGCCCGCGGGCGAGAGCCGGATCCTGACGGTAGAGGAAGCGACGCCGCTGGTGCGCACCGTCGATCTGCGCTCGCAAGTGGGTGTGGACTTGGTGCGGGTCTACCTGCAGACCGCCAAAGACGATGAAAAGGTTGAGGCGGCGATGAAGCGCCTGCTGGGGCTGTTTGACGAGATGGCCAAGAGCGAAATGCAGATCGCCCACTTGCGCGAACGCGGCGAAGAGTTCCGCGTGCGGATGGACGAGCTGCAGCAGCAGATCTTTAGCCTCAAGCTGGTCAAGACGGGCGGCGGGCTGATGGGGCACTTGCAGCAGAAGATGAAGGAAATCAGTGAGAAGGTCCAGGAAACGACCCTGGCCGTGGTGCAGGCGCAAGAGCGGATGATGCTGGCCAAAGTGCGCTTTCAGGACGAGCTGGCGGAGCTGACCCTTGACAAGCGCCCGCAGCAGGCGGCCCAGGCAAGTATCGCCAAGTAGCTACCGCTACAGCGCTTATCAATGAACCTATTGCGTACGCTTGCCGGAAAGAATCACCCAGGCGTAGCGCATCACGTGCCCAGAGCCCGCCGCCAGTCCGCAGGCCACCAGCATTCCGCCATCGCGGCCTGAGACGTTGGCGTAGAGCACCACAAGCCCTGGCACCGCAAGGCCAATCAGCGTCGCCGCCGAGGCCAACCAGTGGGCCCGCTCCAGTTCCGCCGCTGGCGAGCCCGGTTCGGCGTAGCGCCAGGCCTGCATCCTCACGCCGCGGAGCAGCAGCGCAGCCCAAAGAGCGGAAAGGCCCAAAAGCAGGGTCAGCGCGCTGGTGAGGGGCTGGCGGCCGGCGGGGGTCAGGCGGTCGGTCGCAGCCACCAGGAGCACATACAAGGCCATGCCGCCTGCGAAATTGTGCGCTATCGCCTGCAGGAGCAGCGCAAGGCCAGAGACCAGGTTGGACTGAGCCGTGGCCAAAACCCGCAGCCCAAGCGTTGCCAGCACCGCGAGACTGAGCAGACCCGCGCCGGCCATGAGCCCCGCCAACGTGGCCGGAAGGGGCTTGGAAGGCGCAGGCCAATTGCCAAGCGCAGCCAGCCAAAGCACGCTGGCCAACAGCACACCTAAGGCCATCAGGGGCCCCCAAGTGCGGCAAAGACGCGGCAGCCCCAGGCGACAGCCGCCCAGATCGACCCACTGGCCGACCGCGCTGGCCAGCAGTCCGGCGCTGACCAGTCCTGCGCTCACCACCAAGCCGTCGCGCCCCACGGGCACAACTGTTGGGCCGATCAACCACAGCGCCAGGGTCATTGCCGCAGCAAGGCCAGCGCCAAGGCCGATCAGGCTGGCTTCACTGGCCATCAAGCCGGCGCGACTCTGAAGATCGTGCATATGGTGCGGCATGTTTGGCCACCGGTGCGAGGGATTAGGACAGCGCCGCCATGGCCCAGGCCAGAGCAGTGGCGTGAAGAACGGCCACGGCCAGAGCGACAACCCAGGCGCGCGCGGTCGGTTCCCCAGAAAGAACAGGCTGTTGTGGCAATGCAGCCGGTGCAGATGGGGTCAACGGTGGGAATTCCGGCGGGGCAGACGACATGAGCACAGGTTGGCATAGCTCTCGCTGACGTGCAAAGTAGAGATCGGCGATTCCATGCAGCCTACCCCTGAGGTCCCCATGCCCCGTTTGCGCATAATGCTCCTTGGCCTGGTGTGGATCGGACTCGTCGGGCTCGAGCCGAGCGCTGTTGCCCAACCTGCGGCGAGTCCAGCCAAGCCAGGTGCGACGGCTCCGCAGCTGCCCAACTGTCGATTTGGCGAGCCCATAGCCGCGCTGACCAGCGGTACGCCGGCCAATACCCAGCTGGTGGCTAAGGTTTGTCTGCACAAGAACGGCGACCAGCGGTTGATCCGCCACAGCGTAGAACTGCGCGCGGCGCAGACCGGGGCACGGCTGCAGCAGGCCTCGCTGCCGGCGACACCGACGACCACCGATGCCCTGCCCGCTCCGGCGCTGGTGCTGCCGGGTTCGCCGCCGCTGCTGGTGCTGCCCCACGGCATTGCCGCCGCCGATCTGCGCCTAGGCTCTGCCGAATTGGTCTTTGAGGCCCAGGGCAAGTTGCTCGGCGCGGCGCGCGATGGCGATCTGCTCACCTTGGTAGAAGAAGCGCCTGCCGGGGACGATCGCGGCGGTGCGCCCCAGCTCGAATGGACGGTGCTGGACTTGGAGGCCGGCCAAGTCATCGGTCAAGCGGTGCTGGCGGGAGCGGCGGTAGACAGCGTGGTGCTGCGCCGAGACAAATCCGGCGTTTACACCGAGTTGCGCCTGCGTGGCCCCAAGAAGAGCCTCATCCTGCGCGCTGGCATTCTGGGGCCCGACGGCAAATCGCTGGTGAAAAACGGCCAGCTGGCGGTGCAGGTCAGTGCGCCCGGCGACGCCCGCTGAGGTTTTGGCTAAGGAAAGATCCGATGGTTGCCGCGACGCGCTAGCCCGGCCATCTCCAGCTCAATGGCATTGGAGGCGCCGAGCACATTGGCATCGCTGCGCACCCGGCCGATCAGGCAGAACGGCGACGGGAGGCCATCGCGGCTCGCCTCGTCAATCAGGCCTTTGCGCTTCTGCACAGCCACTTGCACGGTCTTGCTGACCTTCTGGCCCGGCGCCAGCGACACGGCCATCTCCGGCGGGCTCTCTTGAGTCTTGGGGTCGAGCAACACCACGCGGGCGTCGTCCGTCAACAGCGTGACCGTCAGGTTCTTGGCCTCAAAGGACTCCGATGTCGCCAAGGTCCACGTGACCCGGAAGGGCTCATTGTCGTGGATCAAATTGGGGGAAATCGCTTCCAGGGTCAGCGTGACGTTCACCAATGCCTCCAATATTTCAAGCTAGCGATCGAAACTGCCCGTCGCTGCAGGGCCGCGCGCGGGGGCAGTAGCGTGCGTGCGGAAGCGGGCGCCGTCAAGCAGAAAATCACTCTTTGGGTGACGATCTGGTGGCGGGGGGTGAGGATCTCCTTGAGACGTCACCCCCTCGCCGCGGCGTTGCCGGCCATCCAGGCCGATTCCCTGCCCCATACGACGGAGCCGCCGGTTGGACTGCGGCGCCCAAGCGCAGGCAGACGAATCTGCAGCTGCGCGATGGGCCGCGAATTGCGGGAACCAAGCTGAAGAATTCAGCGCAGCGCCGCGGCCAGGATGCGATGCAGCAATTGCTCATAGCTCAAGCCGGTGGCGGCAGCGGCCTTGGGCAAAAGCGATGCCGGGGTGAGCCCTGGCAGCGTGTTGGTCTCTAGCAAGATGGGTTCGTCGTCCGCGCCGACGATCATGTCCGTGCGCGAGACACCGGCGCAGCCCAAGGCGCGATGGGCGGCAAGACCCAATTGCTGGGCGCGGTGCGTAGCGGCGGCCGAAATCCGCGCTGGCACGATCTCATCTGTGCCGCCACTGGTGTATTTGGCCTGGTAGTCAAAAAACTCCGCTTTGACGGGGGCAATTTCGACGACCGGCAGCACTTCAAGCTGGCCATCGGGCTGCTCCAAGACGCCCACGGTGATCTCTGTGCCGGCGATAAACTGCTCGCACAACAGCCGCTCTTGCCCGGCGCCCAAGCGCACCAGCACGTCAGCCAACTGCTCTTCTGAACGAGCGATCTCTACGCCGACACTGCTGCCCCCGGCCGGCACCTTCACGACCACGGGCAGCCGAAGCTTGCCTGCGATGCGCGCCGCTTCAACGCGGGTCGTCGTCAGATCGTCCAGCCCCGTCGCGGGAAGCTCCACGGCCTTGGCGATCGGCAGACCGGCGCCGGCGTAGACCCGCCGTGCAAGGGGCTTGTCCATCGCCACAGCGCTCGCCGTCGATCCGGAGCCGGTGTAGCGGATCCCGCAGAGATCCAGGGCGGCCTGAACCTTGCCGTCTTCGCCGTAGGTGCCGTGAAAGCCAAGAAAAGCGATGTCAAAGCCCAGATCCATCAAGCGCTGCAGCGCCTGGGGCAGAGACAGGCCATCGGCATACATTGCTGCAACTTCAGTGGATTCAGTGCCAAAGTGCCAGCGGCCCTGGCGATCGACATACACCGGCACCACCCGATGACGGGCGCCGCGAAGCGTGTCCACGACGCCGCGCGAGGACCACACGGAAATATCGTGCTCGGTCGAAGGGCCACCGTGCAACACGGCAACATGCAATGGTTCTAGCGGATGCATGGGTCTCTCCATCGGCAGAAGCGCGGCGCGCGCCCCCAGAGGTTACAATGGCTGGGCGGACGCGCCAGTTTCACCGCGACCGGGCGGCAATGGCGCGAGACGGCTAACGCGCACCTGCCATCGGCAGCCGTCACAGGCGGTCTCGATCGGCCAATGCTCCACCTGATCGGCGATATCGACGCGACCGGCGCATTTTGGGCAGGTCAGCTGCGCCGCAAGCACGCGAGATTTCTGATGAAGCCGGGAATACAGCAGTACGCCAGCTGTGGACCACAGGACCAGGGGCCCCAGCAAGTGCATGAGCGGCACGAGGGCCAGCACAGCCCCTGCGCCAAACAATTGCAGGGCCGGCCTGTACGCGCGACTCCAGTGATCTGCCGTTGTTATCGCGCTTACGGCGAGACGTGCCTGCCCTCTCTCTCCACTGGGCAGTTCAAGTTGCACATCAATATCTTGAGGTTGGGCCATTGTGTCGGACAGGCAGCCAGCATGGCGCGCAGGAAAGCTACTCTCGACCGACGGCAGGGGCAAGCGCCGGCATGGGCCACAGCGAGGCCGAGTCGCCAGAAACGGACATGCGCGGTCGTTGTCGCCGACTCGAGCTTCGCGTTGTTGACCTGCCGAAACAATTTGGAAACAATCCAAACCTATAGTTCTCTGCGCCGGTCGACAGCCCGGCGGGGTCGATATTCGGCCGGCATTTCAATGGTGTTGCACCGACAGCGCCGCGGCTTCACTTTCACCAGGAGACATCTCGTGAACGGACTCTACAAGGCGGAATACATCTGGATGGACGGCGCCGAGCCGACCCAGCGCCTGCGCAGCAAGACCAAGACCGTGGCCATCGGCGCCGAGCCGCCGCTGTGGGGCTTTGACGGTTCGAGCACCAACCAGGCCGACGGCCACGCTTCCGATTTGGTGCTCAAGCCCGTGTACATTTGCCACGATCCTGTGCGCGGCGCGCCCCACAAGCTGGTGATGTGCGAAGTGTTGAACATCGACATGACCCCGCACCGCACCAACACCCGCGCCAAGTTGGTGGAAGTGGCGGAGAAGTTCAAGGACCACGAGATGTGGTTCGGCATCGAGCAGGAGTACACGTTCTTTGAGGGGATTCGCCCGCTCGGCTGGCCAGACAACGGCTTTCCGGCTCCGCAGTTTGGCTACTATTGCGGCGTAGGCGCAGACGAGGTGTTCGGCCGCGACATCGTCGAAGAGCACATGGAAGCTTGCCTGGACGCCGGGCTCGATTTCTGCGGCATCAACGCCGAAGTGATGCCGGCGCAATGGGAATTCCAGATCGGCCCGGTCGGCCCGCTGGAAGTTTCGGACCAGATGTGGGTGGCGCGCTGGCTGCTGTACCGCATCGCTGAGAACTACGGCGTCAGCGCCACGCTGGCTCCCAAGCCGGTCAAGGGCGATTGGAACGGCGCGGGCGCGCACACCAACTTCTCGACCAAGTCGATGCGCCACTCGATCGAGGCATGCAAAGCCGCCGCAGAGGCGCTGGCCGAGCGCCACGACCTGCACATCGCCAACTACGGCGCGGGCATCGAAGAGCGCTTGACCGGCAAGCACGAGACCTGCTCGTACAAGCAGTACAAGTACGGCGTCTCCGACCGCGGCGCCTCGGTGCGCATCCCTTGGCAGGTCGCCCAGGAAGGCAAAGGCTACATTGAGGATCGCCGGCCTTGCGCCAATGTCGATCCCTACGTGGTGACCCGCCTCATCACCGAGACGGTGTGCAGCCGCATCCCGGTGTGATCGACGCGAGAGGGTAGATGCAGGGGGAGCGCCTTGTTGAGCCGCGCTTTGACGGCACCCGGGGCTTTCCGTACGCTCAGGGTATGAATACCGCCTCCCCCCTGCTCTCCCTGCCACCTTCGCTCTCCCTCCCCCTGATCAAGCTGCGTTTTTTGGCGCCTGCTCTTGCGGGTTTGATGGTGCTTGCGTCTTGCACTGAAATGAGCTCGACGGGCAGTTCCACGACGGGCGGATCCGCCGATACCGCCGCGGGCGACAGCGCTGGCCAAGGCGATCAGGCCACCCAACCACCTGCATTTGTAGATGAACTGGCTGCTGAGGGCGACGAGTGCAAAGCGGGCGCGGGTTGGCTGCGCGCCCAGTTTGTGCTCGACGGCGACACCATCGTGGTCGACGACGGAAGCTGGAGCAAGGTCAGGCTCTTGGGCGTCGCCGCTCCGGAAATTTCTCACCCCCCAAAGCCGGCGGAGTGCTACGGTGCGGCCTCCTTCAGCCTCGCCAAGAAGTGGCTGCAGATCGAACAGCCAAACCTGACAAATGTGTACGTCTGTATGCTCAAGGACAGCAAATCCGACAATAAGGACGCCTTTGGCCGGCTGTTGCGCTACGTCTATCTGCGCGACAGCGCGGGCACTCCGGTTCAGCTCAACGCCCGGCTGATTCGCATGGGCGCGGCGCGGGTGTATCGCGAATACAGCAAGGGCCTTCGCTTTGAAACTGCGCTGATTGCAAGAGAAAACGCCGCAAAGAGCGAGAAGTTGGGCGGCTGGAGCCAGTGCAATTGGTCGCCGCTGAAGTAGCCTTGAGCAGTCTGCCTCCCTGGTGCTATAACGCCGCCTAGCGCAGTAGCCATCTGCTGCCGTCCACAGGCGACAGAGCAAGGGGAGTGGAAATGACTGGTCCAGCGGGTTCGGCACGCAAGCAGGTAATCGCTAGCAACTCCAAGACCTTGCACGGCGCACGCCGGCTTGCAGCGGCGGTAATAGGTGCGCTGGCCCTGCTGGCGGCCCCTGCCCAGGCCGAAGATGAAAAGCCGCTGCGCTTCGACATCGGCTTGTTGACGGGGTTTACCTCCTTTGACGAAAAATCCGGCTTGGGCAATGCCAACAATCCCAAAGATGTGCCGGGTGCCGGCGCGCTGGTGGGCGTTCAGGCCGGCGTCGTGCTGCTGAACAACCGCTTGGGCATTGAGGCGATGTTTCGCGATACGTTCAGCGAGATGCGCTCGGGCTCCTCGTCCGTCCAGGTGCTGGGCTGGCGGCTGCGCGGCCTGTGGTACTTCCTGAACGAGGGCCGGGTTCAGCCGTATGTCATGGCCGGTGGCGGCAATGAAATCCTGATCAACAGCAAGACCCAATGCGCGGGTACAACCGTGGTGAACGGCTGCGCACTGGTACTAAGCCCCGATACTGACAACGGTATTGAAGGCGGCGTGGGTGCGCGGGTGCTGCTCACCCATCGGCTGGCGCTGCGGGCGACCGCGGTGTTGTTGCTGGCTGACGGACGCCCCGCCGACCCAAAGACTGGCGCTGAGGGCAAGGCCTGGGGCACCAACGTTCAGGGTGAAGTGGGCGTAACCTGGTCATTTGGCGGCGCGCCGGAAGACACCGACAAAGACGGCATCCCCGACGATCTGGACCGCTGCATTGAAAAGCCCGAAGACAAGGACGGCTTTCAAGACACGGACGGCTGCCCTGACGACGACAACGACGGCGACGGCCTGTTTGACGACAAGGACAAGTGCCGCGACCAGCCTGAAGACATGGACAAATTCCAGGACGAAGACGGCTGTCCGGAACTCGACAACGACAGCGACGGCATCCAAGACGCCAAGGACAAGTGCCCCGACAAGCCGGAGACCAAGAACGGCTTCAAGGACGACGACGGCTGCCCCGATGAGGCCGACGCCGACGGCGATGGCATTGTGGGCGACGCAGACAAGTGCCCGAGCCAGAAAGAGGACAAGGACGGCTTCCAGGACACCGACGGCTGCCCGGACCCGGACAACGACGGCGACGGCGTGCTGGACGCCCAGGACAAGTGCAGCGACAAGCCCGAGTCCAAGAACGGCTTTAAGGATGACGACGGCTGCCCGGACGATCTGCCGGAAGCGGTGGCCAAGCTGTTTGCCGGTCCGCTGAACAGCGTGGAATTCAAGTCCGACAAGCTGAACAAAGGCGCGGAAGGCCAGCTCACTGCCCTTCTGGAGTTCATGCTGGAGCAAGAGACCGTCAAGCTCAGCATCACCGTGGAACCGGATGCGGCCACGGAGCCGGCGACCGCTCAGGCCAAGGCGCGCGCGGACGCGATCAAGGCGTGGTTGGCCGACCAGGGAATTGCCGGCGATCGGATCGACACCGCGGCGTCGGCCCCGGCCGCGACTCCGCCCAAGCCCGGCAAGGGTGGGGTGGTCAAGCCGACGGTAACTCTGAAATTGCGTTAAGTTAGAGCGCTGATCGCCAAACCCGAGGTTCCGCACCTGCGACCGTTGTGCCCTGAGTCGGGGACGGGCTGCAAAATGCGGAAGAATCTCGCGTGGCGACAGGAGCTGACGTTGAAAGGTAAAGGAGCGCGATCTATCCTCGCGGTCCATACAAGGGTGGAGGTCCAGATGAGTACTCGTAGGCTCGTAGCCAAACACGACCGGCAGTCGACCGGATTGCGACGCACCTCCACCGCGACTGGGCTGATGCTGGCCTTAAGCACGGCGATTGCCCCCGCTGCGATGGCTGCAGATGCGGCTCCCGCGGCTGCCCCCGTAGCTGCTGCCGCGCCCGTGGCTGTGGCGGCTGCGGAGTCCTGGCCGATGCGCTGGGAAATCGGCATGGGCCTGGGCTTCAATTACCTGCACGAATACAACTTTCTGGGCAACGGCGGCGCGATTGAAGACCGCCCCGAGTCCGGCGGCATCTTTGCCGTGCGCGTGCTGGGCTGGGTCCTGGACAATGTCGGCTTGGAGATCGAGGGCAAGCTGCTGCCGACCTCGTATCGCAACGGCCGCGGCGGTTCGGCGACGGTGATCGGCGCGCGCGCCCAGGTGCTGTATTCGTTTCTGCCGCTAGCCGAGATTCGGCCGTTCATCAGCGCCGGCGGAGGCATGGAAATCTTCAACGCCGCCAACAGCAAAGCCGCGTTGGAGAAGACCGCGACCTACTCCCTGGAGTCGGACCGGGATTGGACGACGCTGTTGGGCGCGGGCGTGCAGTGGCAGTTCATGCACCGCCTAGGCCTTCGCTTTGACGGCCGCTGGGCGCCCAGCGCGGGCAAGACGGCGGCCCTCTCTAAGCTCAAGACGGCTGAAAGCGCCATGGCCCACAACGTGGAAGCGACGGTCGCGCTGCAGTACACCTTGGGCGGCAAGCCGGGTGACAGCGACCTGGACGGCATCCTGGACGGCAAAGACCGCTGCGAAGACCAGGCTGAAGACAAGGACGGCTTTCAGGACGAAGACGGCTGCCCGGAGCTGGACAACGACGGCGACGGCATCCCGGACAAGGACGACCAAGGCGGCGACAACTTTGACCGCTGCCCCAACGATCCGGAAGACAAAGACGGCTACAAGGACTACGACGGTTGCCCTGAGCTCGACAACGACGAGGACGGCGTGAACGACGGCGCCGACAAGTGCCCGACCCAGAAGGAAGACAAAGACGGCTTCCAGGACGACGACGGCTGCCCGGATCCGGACAATGACGGCGACGGCAACCCCGACGGCAAAGACAAGTGCCCGCTGCAGAAAGAGGACGTCGACGGCTTCCAGGACGATGACGGCTGCCCCGATCTCGACAACGACGCCGACGGTATCCCCGACGCCAAGGACAAGTGCCCCAACGCCGCGGAAACCAAGAACGGCTTTGAGGATGAGGACGGTTGCGCCGACGAGAATCCAGACCTGGACAAAGACGGCGTGCCGGACAGCAGCGACAAGTGCCCAGACAAGCCCGAGACCAAGAACGGCTTTGAGGACAGCGATGGCTGCCCGGACGTGGTGCCGGCCGCGCTCAAGAAGTTCGCTGGTGCCATCAAGGGCATCGAGTTTGAAGTCGGTTCGGCCAAGATCGTCGCCAAGTCCTTCCCTGTGCTCGATGGTGCGGTCAAGGTGCTCAAGGAATTCGCCGACACCAAGATCGAAGTGAGCGGCCACACGGACAATACCGGCGACGCCGAAGCGAACAAGAAGCTGAGCCAGGAGCGCGCCGAGTCGGTCAAGGCCTATCTCGTGGAGAAAGGCGTGGCTGCGGAGCGAATGACCACCGTCGGCTTTGGCCCGGACAAGCCGGTGGCGGACAACAAGAACAAGGCCGGCCAGGCCAAGAACCGCCGCATCGAGTTCAAGCTGCTGTAAGGACCGGTCCAAGAATACCCGGAACGGATCTGCTGGGTGGGTCGCAATTTCGCTCCCTTGCAGGCCGTCACCCCGCTCCTTGGCCATCCGATCGACTCACCCCGGAACGCTTCCCAAGCTCGACCAGGTGCAGATCCAAGAGGTCTCACCTTCGCCGCAGCTCTTCCGGCCCCATTGGCGGTCATTCTTGCCCCCTGACCTGGACCGCCTTTTTGGATCCTCACCCGAAGCGCGCCCGGGCCATAGCATCGCAGGCGCAGCTGCGCTAAACTCGGCGGCATGAAGCACTCCTTTCTCCGTTGGCGTTGGTGGGCGGTCGTAGCCGCAATCGCAACCTTGTTGATCGGCGACGTCCTGTGGATCGCAGACGCTGAGGCGCGCTCTGGCGGTAGCTTTGGCGGCGGCTTTAAGTCGCGCAGCAGCAGCTCTTCGTCCAGCCGCAGCTCGGGCTCGTCGCGGTCGTTTGGCTCGTCGTCGAGCTCTCGCTCGTTTGGCTCCAGCTCCTCAAGCTCAAGCCCCAGCAGCTACCGGCCGAGCTCCTACGGCGGCACCCGCTACGTTCCCGTGCCCGTGCCCGTGGGCGGCTACGGCGGCGGCTACGGCGGCTATCGGCCCGGCTACAGCAGCTATGGCTATGCGTCGCCCTCCAGCGGTCGCGGCTGGATGTCGACCATCGTGCTGATCTTGGTGCTCGGCTTCATCGTTTTTGTGATCGTGATGATCGTCAAGCGCCGGCGCAACAGCGGCAGCGGCGATTCAAGTCAGGTCGCCGATCCGCCGGTTGACTTGGGCCTGCTGCAATTTGGCGTTCAAATTCAGGCGCGTAGTATTCAGGACAAGCTTGAGAAGCTCGCAGAGCGCACCAACGCCGACGATGAAGGCAGCTTGGCGTTTGCCCTGCGCACCCTGGCCCAAGAGCTGCAGGCGCACGCAGAAAACGTTGAATACGCTTCGCTTCAGCGGCTCCACGCCCTGACCTTGGTGCGCGCGGAGGACCAATTCAACCTGTGGGCCAGCAACGAGCGCGCCAAGTTCAACCGAGAGGTGATTCGCGGCGGCAGCAGCGGCGTGCAGCGCCAGCAGAAAGAGTGGAAGACTGATGGCATTCGCGATGAGGATGGCCAGCTGGCAGTCGCCGAATTCTTTGTGATCTCTGTGGTGATCGCCAGCCGCTCCCTGACCCTGCCCAACCAGCTCGCAGACGGAAGCGCGCTGACTGAAGTGCTAGACGCCCTGGCCGCCGTGCGCACGGAGCAACTGGTGGCGCTGGAAGTGGTCTGGTCGCCGGCCGCGATGTCGGATTCGATGAGCCGCGACGACATGACCTCGCGCTACCCAAGCCTGATCTCGCTGTAAACACTTCGCTTTGGCGGAATCAGTCGCTGCCCGGTGCGTGCGGCATGGCTTCTTCCGCCGTGCGATCTGCGGTCTGATGGGCAGAGAGCACCTGGACGCCGCGCACCCGCCGCAGCTTCTCCACCGCTTCCCTGAGAATCAACTGCACCTGGCTACGGCGGCTAGGCAGGTACGACATTGTAAGTGTTGACAATTCGATCAGCTCGCCCGCACTGGAATCGCCCGCAGCCCGCAGAAAATCGGCACTCTCGGCCGCCGAGGCAAAGCGGTCCTGGGGCTTCTTGGCGAGGTTGCGGCGGATAAAGCGCAGCAAATCCTCAGGCATATCGGGGTCAAAGATCCGCGGATCGGGAATCGGCGCCGTCACGTGCTTGTGGAACACCGCCGCCACGGAATCCGCTTGGTACGGCAGCTGCAGGGTACACAGCTCAAAGGCCAGCACCCCCAGGGCGTAGAGATCGACGCGGAAGTCCAGGTCCTGCCCCAAGATCTGCTCTGGCGCCATATAGTTAGGCGTGCCCACCAGCCGATCCGGGTTGGAGTCGTCAAGCCCAGCTTCTAAGGCAATGCCAAAATCGAGCAGCTTGACGCGCTTGTCTTCGGTCATGAACACGTTGGCCGGCTTGACATCGCGGTGGATAAGCCCGGCGGCATGGGCGTAAGCTAAAGCCTCTGCAATTTCAATGAGAATCCGCCGAACCTGTGGCCAAGGCAGCCTCTCACCGCGCTTGATCAGGTGGTCGAGCAAGTCGCCGTCGAGCTTCTCCATGACGATAAAGCGCGTGCCGTACGCCTCTTCTGTGTCCAGCACGCGCACAATGTTGTCGTGGCGAAACTGCGCGACCATGCGGCCCTCGCGGCCAAAATGGCCAGCCAGGGTCTGATCGTGAACAAGCGTGTGCGAGAGCATTTTCAAAGCGACGGGCAGCCCGAGCCCCGGGTGCACCGCCTCAAACACCGTGGCCACGCCGCCAGAGCCCAGCCGGCCCACCACCTGATACTTGCCGACCTGGCGAATCCCCCGATTCTGCAACAGCCTTTCGCCCACCAGGCAAGTGAGGAACACCGCCATCTGCGGGTGCTCTGCCCTGAGGGCCGCAAACACCCGTTGGTCCATGCGCAGCAGCTGGGCGTCGTCGACCGCGGTCACGTCGGCACTGCGCGGCTCGCCGGTAATCAGCGCCATCTCGCCGACAATCGCCGGAGCCACGAGCTCGCGGTCCATCGCCTCCGCTGCTGGGTCGTCCGCGGGCACGTGAACGCGCAGCTTGCCGCTCTTGAGGATGAACAGCGCGTCGCCCGGCTCGCCCCGGCGCATCAGCGTGGCAGCGGCGGGCAGCTCGACGGCTTGCATGGAGGCGACCAGGCGCTGCAGCACCTCAGGCGGAAGCCCAACAAACACAGGCAGTTCTAGCCACGAGCGCGGAGGAGCTTCGGCCACTAGCAGCGGCTCCGCCAGGACAACCCCAGAGGAAGGCCTGCGGAGAATCTGAGTGGCGCCATTGTCTTCTGGGTCATGGGCCGCGTTCATGGGCCTCGGCGGGGGCAGGCGAGCGACTAGAGGCAGACGCCGGCCTGGCAGGTGACACCCTCGCCGCAAGCGGTGCCGTCTGCGACGTTAGCCTGGGTGCAAAGGCCGGTGGGCGGGTCGCAAAGGTCTGATGTGCAAGGATTGTTGTCGTCGCAGCTCTTGGGCACGCCGTCGCATTTGCCCGCTTGGCACTTGCCGGGGGCGGCGATGCAGAGGTCGCCCTGGCCGCACGGTGCGCCGTCATTGGGCAGGAACGCGCAGCCGGTGAAGGTGTTGCAACTATCGATGGTGCAAGGGTTGCCGTCCGCACACTCCTGGAGACCACCGCCGCTGCACACATAGCCGACGCATTTTTCGCCGACGGTGCACTTGTCCCCGTCGTCGCAAGGAGTGGCTGCGGCGGCCGGGACGACATTGCACTGACCGGTGGCGACGTTGCACGAGTTGATCGTGCACGGGTTGCCGTCATCGCAGGCCTTGGTCGCACCCTTGCAGGAGCCGTTGCTGCAAGCGTCTTGGGCGGTGCACTTGTCGCCGTCACTGCACGGCTTGGTGTTGTTGCTGTACAGGCACTTGCCCTTGCTGTCGCAGGTATCGTCGGTGCAGGCGTTGCCGTCGCTGCAGGACGTGCCCTTGCCGACGCACACGCCGTACTTGCAGGTATCTTGGGTGGTGCAGCCGTCCTCATCGTCGCAGGCTGCTGCGCTCAAGGCCTTGTATTGGCAGCCATTGACCGCGTCGCAAGCGTCTGAGGTGCACGGATTCTCGTCGTCACACGGACTCGCGTCGATCAACACGCACTTGCCGCCCTGACACTGATGAATCGCGCACAAATCTTCGGTATTGCACGGCTTTTCCAGCGACGCGTGCTGGCAGCCCTTGGCTGGATCGCAGTAGTCCGCGGTGCACATTTCCTCGTCGTCGCAGGTGAGCGCTTTGCCGACGCATTTTCCTGCCGCGCACTGATCGCCGGTGGTGCAGAGATCGCCGTCGTCGCAGGTTTGAGCGGTGGTGACCGCCATGGAACCGCAGCTGCCGGCTTCGCAAACCGCCACCCGGCAGGTGTTGGCCGGCGCAGGACAATCTTTGTCCAACACGCAGACCTTGCCCATTTGGCCGGTCGTGTCGGCCTGACTGTCGATCGCCGCGTCGCCGCCGCCGATGTCGTTGATGTCTTGGGCGACTACCGCGTCCCCCTCGTCCAGGCTTGAGCCGCCATCGCAGCCCAAAGCCAAGCCTGCGAGGGCTAAGGCCGGGACCCACTCCCTAAAATTCACCTTGCACCAACCGACCTTGATCAAGGAAAGGTGATGCTTTGGTTGACAACTTTTTGGCGCTGGGGGGGTGGAATTCTTCATAGGTTGAAGATACGAGATTGGCGGACCGCTGTCGAGGAGGCAAATTAGCCCACCGGGCAAAGTGTCCGGCAACCATTTGGTCTTACGACATTTTGTTCAAAGCAGTCGCCCAAGCCGCTGTCGGCCCGGCCGCAGGCCTCTTGACCCCTGGACCCGAGCTCCGCCGCGGCATTTGGCCTCTGCTGGCGGCGATTGGACGGGGGAATGTCAAACAGTTGGCGGAGAATCGGCAGCCGAGGCGCGGCAAGCTGCCCCGCGCGGGGTCAAAGCGAGGCCCGCGGTTTTCAAGATCGCCGCTTTGTGATCCAATGGCCGCCGATCCGCCGCGCAATGAGGGCCCTATGACCGACACCTCTGCCCCAGAAGCGACAATCCTCAGGGCCGTCAAATGGATGCGTCTGATCATTGCTGCCAGTATCGGCCTCACTTTGGCGATGGCCATGCCCTGCACCGCTCAGACCGCGGAAGCTCAGCAGGCCGAGTGGTGGAAGGGCTCCATGGCCATCGACTACGGCGTGATCGGCGCTGCAGCGGGCGGCTGGTTCGCCTTGACCAAGGCAGCTCCGCCGAGCGGCTCCGGCATTGGCCCCAGCTTTGATCCCAAGAATCCCTCTGCAATTCTAGACTCTTCCCTGAGTGATCGCATTGGAAAACCTCACCTTTTGGAAGTCAAGGGTGAGACGGTGCCGACCCACACCGTGGCCTATGCCATCGCCCCTGTGGCGGGGTGGCTCTTGCTGCAAGAAGGCCTTGCGGCTCAACGCGATGGAGAGCCGCGAGGGCTCAGGCTCCACGAAACTGGTGTGGGCCTGGCCGAAGCGCTGGCGCTGAACCTGTTGACCACGGAGGTGTTAAAGGTCAGCGTGGGCCGGCTGCGCCCGGATTTTCAGGATCGCGTGCGGCGCTTCTACTGCCAAAAGGCCGATCACCAGGGCGTCAGCTGTACAGGAAGCGAGGTTCCACTTGACGATGACCCAGCCAAGGCTCAGAAACTCCTAGATGATGGACGAAAGTCGTTCCCTTCTGGCCACAGTTCTACCAGCTTTGCCCTGGCCACCTACGCCGCCTTGGCGACAGGCGGGCGATTTGTCTGGGGTGCGGACGCTACGGCGGGATCGCGGGCCGCGGGGATTGGCGCACAGCTGGCCGCCTTGGGCCTAGCCGGCTGGGTCGCTTGGACGCGGGTCGACGACGGACGCCACAACGTCTCTGACGTCCTGACCGGCGCGGCCATCGGCACAGTGTTTGCCAACATCGCCTACTGGCGGCGCTTTGACACCGAAGGATCGGTGCGGCGCAAGCCGACTGCCGCTTCGAGCGCCGATCCCGGCGTGGTATTGGGCCCCATGACCTTGGCGCTGAGCTGGGGATTTTAGGGCACCTAACGCGAATTTCTGTAAGCGCGACGCGGTCAAACGGACTGAATCCGCACCCCGGGAGCGACGGCCAATTGGCGAGGGCGCAGCGGGTCTGGTAACCTTTGCGCACTGCGGTGCGTTTGGCGCACCACGGAGGTCTGGATGGCGGTGCTCGGGCTCTCATCGCGTGGGCAAAAGCTGTTGATTCGCTGGGGCTTGCCTGTGGCGCTCGCAGGGGCGGCAAGTGCGGGCGTGGCGATCTCCTTGCCTGCGCCGGCGGAAGCGCTGACCGTGTTGGCTGTCGACCTCAAAGCCCTGATCACCACTGCGGATCAGGTGCTCTACGGCCGAGTCGCGGCGGTGCGCACGCTGGATTTGCGCAAGCAGGGTCGCGGCGTCTGGACGGAGTTTGATCTGCAAGTCCAGGAAGTCTGGAAGGGCGATAACCGCTTTACTGGAAAGACATTTTCCTGGCGGCATGTGGGCGGAACCACCGCGGACGGTCTGACCGTCGCCGTGCCGGGGATGCCGACCTTTGCTGTGGGCGAAGAGACGATCGTCGTGCTAGAGCGGCACAGCGAAGGCCATGTTGTCTCTGGCGGGCCGCAGGGAAAATTCAACGTGAAGGTGGGCCCTCAAGGCCAGCGCACCGTGATTCGCGAAATGCCGGACGTGCACATGCTCGCTCGCGACGCGGCATCCGGCCAGCTGCGCCCAGCGCCCAAGCAGGTCAGTTTGGTGCGCAGCCTTGGCGAATTCAAAGCCGAAGTGCTCAGTTATGTCAGCCCCGCCGCCTCTCAGCGTTCGCCGTCCGCCCGATCTCCTGCTCCGCCGGTTCCCGCCCGCTCTCCCGTCTCCAAGTAGTACCCAGAACCGCAAATTCGCGCCGGGTTAGCGCCCTAGGCGGTTGCGAGGTGCCATGTTCAGAATTCGCGTTCCGAATCGCCAGCATGTTGCTCGCTTAGCCGCAGTGGTGTTGACCCTGCTGAGCGCTTTGGTCGCCGCCCCGGCCTGGCCGTATGCGGTGGCCACGGTGTCGCCGACGTCCAAAACGGTGTCGCGGTGGTTTTCTAACAGCGTCAAATACTACTTGCACCCGACCTGCTCTCCGGACCTGGCGAACCAGAAGTGCAAAGACCAATTGCGCGCGGGTTTTCAGAACTGGATGAAGGCCAGCTGCACGGCCATGAAGTTCACCGAGGGCTACCACTGCAACACCGCCCAAGGCAAGTGCTTGATGGATAACGTCAAGTGCAGCAGCGACGCGGACTGCCCGTCGGCGAACAACTTGCAGGTCATCCCCATGGGCTACAACACCAACTCGCGCAATGAGCTGGTGTTTATTGAGAGCAACGCCTGGAAATTTGGCCAGTATGTCTTGGGAGTGACTTCGCCGGTCTTCTACACCAATGGGGCCATTTTTGAGGCCGACATTGCATTTAACGGCTACAATTACAAATGGGTAGCTGATCCCAGCACGATTGGCAATAGCTACATGGACCTGCTGAGCGTCGCCGTGCACGAAGAAGGGCACTTTTTTGGCGTTCAGCACATGCTGCCGGGCTCCTTTAGCGACAATGACCCGCCGACCATGGCGCCATCGGTCGATCCTTTTGGCAAATCGGCGACGCTGAGCAGCGACGACCTCAAGGCGATCTGCTATCTGAATCCCGTGGAATCGCAGCACAAATGCAGCAGCGACAGCGACTGCCCCTACATCAATGAGACCGACAAGAGCACGGGCAAAGAGTACTTTTCGGCCAAGCTGACCTGCCAGAGCGGGATCTGCGGGTGGGGAAGCGGCTCGACCACACCCACGGGCACATCGGCCCTGGGCGGCAATTGCGCCACAGATAAGGACTGCAAGAGCGGCCTGTATTGCCAACCCTTTGGCGCCAAAAGCTATTGCAGCCAGCAGTGCAATCCTCAGACCAAGAACTGCCCCGGCGGCTTTGTCTGCTACCCGTATCAGGGCCAGACCACCAAGGGCGCCTGCCTACCCGGCCAGAGCCAGCCGGCACCCAGCAAAAAGCCAGGCGAGACTTGCAGTTCAAGCGCAGAGTGCACCTCGCTCATGTGCCTCTCTGGGGTCTGCCGGGTCAAGTGCACGCCCAGCAACCCCACAGAGTGCAACGCGGACAGCGAGGCCTGCGCGCCGATCCCGGCCACTGGAATTGGCGCCTGCGTGCCGGAAGAAAAGCCCAAGCTCGCCGCCAATGGCGCCAAGTGCTATGCGCCCAACGAGTGCCAGTCCGACATTTGCCTCAAGACCGACTTGAACGCGGACTACGGGCTCTGCCGCCAGGCCTGCAAAGGAAAGTTCAGCTGTCCAGAGGGGTTTGCCTGCGTCGCTCAGTCGGACGGCGTTGAGGCTTGCCTGCCGGGCTCAGACAAGTTGCCGGCCGGATCCGAGTGCAGCGCCGCCAACCAATGCGCCGATGGCCCGTGCGTTGCTTATGAAAATAAACAGTTCTGCTCCAAAGGCTGCGCGCTGGGCCAAGCGGAATCGTGCCCCTGCGGCATGGTCTGCGAAGAGTCGACGGCCGGAAACCTGTGCTTGCCCGGCGCCAAGCAGAAGTGCGTGGAGTTTGGCAAAGCCTGTGCATCGACAGCGGAATGCCTAGAGGGCGGCGTGTGTGCCGGTGGACAGTGCCGCACCGCCTGCGACGTGATCAGCGCCGCGGAATGCGGTGTCGGCCTGGCGTGCGCGCGGCTGTCCGCGGAGGGCACTGCGGGAGCGTGCCAGCCCCAAGGTGCCGCCAACCTTGCGGAATCCTGCGGTGCCGATGGCGATTGCGCGTCGTTGTTCTGCGCGGCTGACATCAGCGCCGGCAACGCGCTCCGCTGCCAGAAGCCCTGCAATCCCAAAGGCGATCAGTGCCCCGCCGGCTTTGCGTGCAATGCGCTAACCGCGCAACTGGGCGCGTGCATCCTGCTGCCCGGCAACACCGGCGGCGACGACGCGGGCTCCCTGGACGCCAGCAACGGCGGATCGGCGGGCCAGGTCGTCGGCAACACCATGGCGCCGGCCAATGGCGGCTGCAGCAGCACCCCGCAGAGCTCAACGCCGGCCCTCGCTTGGCTAGCTTCGCTCATCACCGCCGTTTGGCTGATTCGCCGCTTGCGGTTGGGCTGAGGGCCGTGGCGCTGCATTGCCCGGTTTGCCTGCCGCTCCACGGTGCCGACGCCCGGCTAGCTGGTGCGCCGCTCCATTGCCGCGTCTGTGGGCAGGATTGGCCCGTGCTCGCCGGAAAAGATCAGCTGATTGAAGTGCTTGTGCCCGATGCGGCCCAGGGCGAGGCGCAACTCCTCTGCGTCAGCGAGCTGATGGAGAACCCGCAGCGCCTGCAGAGCTGGGTCGATGGCGATGAACCGCTGCGGGCGGCGCTGGCGAGTGGTCTGATCACCTATGCCCAGGCGCACTTTGGCCGCTTCACGCCTGAGGAATTGCCGCATCCCGATCTGAGCTGGCTGCGCGGCTGGCTGCCTGCGGACCTGCCGGCGGGGCGGGTGGTGATCCTTGGCTGCGGGCCTGGCGGCGAACTGGCCGCGCTTGCAGGCGATCCGGCGCTGCGGGACCGCGAAATCGCCCTGAGCGACAGCAACCTTGCGGCCCTGGCCTGGGGGCAGCGGTTGGCGGCGGAGGGTTCGCTGGCCCTGCCCTGGCGAAGCTCTGCGACGCGTCTGGCCTGGACGCAGGTGCAGCTGCCCGCAGAAGTGCAAGCGCTAATGGCTCAAGCGCATTGGGTTTGTGCGGATGCCCTGCACCCCGTCTGGCCGGCAGGTGAAGCGGCGGTGGTTGTGACGATGGCGCTGATCGACACGGTGGTCGACCCCATCGCCCTGATTCAACAGGTAGAAGCCCTGCTTGCCCCGGGCGGCGTGTGGCTTGTAGCCTCGCCGTGGTGCTGGCAAAACCGGGTGACGCCGGTGGCGAGGCAGTTGGAGCGCTTTGTCGAAGATGGAGCGCTGGAAGACGGGCTGGCGGCGCTGTTGACGGGAGGGGTGATCGAGGGCCTGGGCAGCGCGCTCAGGCTCGAACGGCGCGAAGACGCAGTGGCCTGGCGCCTGCAGATGCACCCGCGCTTTGCAGCCAACTACGCATTGCAGGTCATGCTTCTTCGCCGCACTTGACCTTTTTGCCTGGGCCCGCGATAATTTCAGTCGCGAGTGAAATCTCACCCGCATCGAACTCGCGCAAGGTTGCATCCTATTGAGCGTTGGCTCCCGCGCTCCCCGCCCGCGCCGCTGGTGTCCCTGTTTGCGACGCCGGCGCGGCCGAAGCTACAGAGCACGACCGTCCAGAACCTGCCAACGCCGCTCATTGACGCCGTGCTGCATACCGCGAGGGCTGAGCCCCTCCCCAAGGTTCCCATGCTGCAAGCTGCCGCCATGCAACCGCAAGGCCTGACGATTCCGGTGGATTTGCCGACGGGCCCGCTGCCGCGCCTGCAAAGCCAGGCCCAACAGCAACAACTGGACCACCTCTCTGAGCGGCTTGCAGAGCTGCAAGGCTGGCTGTCCGGCGACCTGCTGCACGTAGAAGAAGCCCTGAAGAGCGTTCGCGGTGAGAGTCTGGCCCAACGCGCCGGCCAGCACATCCTTGCGGCGGGCGGCAAGAGGCTGCGGCCGTTGTGTACGCTGATTGCCGCGCGGATCGGCCCGCTGCAGGACCCGCAAGCTCGCCAGCACGCGCGCGATTTGGCCGTGGCGGTGGAGCTTGTTCATGCGGCGACGCTGCTGCACGACGATGTCGTCGATGTGTCCGACACCCGCCGCGGGCTGCCGACGGCGCGACTGCTCCACGGCAATGAAGTATCGATTTATGCAGGCGATTGGCTGCTCGTGGAAGCGCTGCGGCGCATCGTGGGCACGGGGCATCCGCGGCTGCTGGTGTCTGCGCTCGACACAATTGAGCGGCTCATTTTTGGCGAGGTCCAGCAGAGTCAGCGGGCCCGCCAGTTGGCCGGCGACGTAGCCGGGTACTTTGAAGTCGTAGAAGGCAAGACGGCCGCGCTTTTCCGCTGGGCCCTGGAAGCGGGAGCAAAGGCCGGCGGTTGTGCCGATGCTGAGACGGCGGCGCTGGTGGAATACGGCGGGCATCTGGGCGTTGCGTTCCAAGTGATTGACGACGTGTTGGACCTGGGCGGCGACACGCAGCGCACCGGCAAGGCGCTGTTCACCGATCTGGCGGAGGGCAAAATCACCTTGCCCCTGGCGCTCATGCTGCAGCGGGAGCCCCACCGCCGCGATCAGGTTGCCCAGCTGGCGGCGCGCTGTGCCGATCCAGCCCAGCGGAGTCTGGCCGAAGTCAAGGCGGAATGTCAGGATATCGTTGACGCTGTGCGGAGTTGTGGAGCTCTGGCCGCGGCCCGGGCGGAAGCGGAGACGCGTACGGAACTGGCGCGCGCAGCCCTGGCCAAGCTGCCGCAGGGGGCCGAAGTGGCGGCGCTAGAGCAGATCGGCCATGCGCTTTTGGCCCGGCAGAGCTAGCAACTTGGCGCGGAATTGGCGGGCGTGAACCCAAGAATTGGCGCACAGTGACACCTGAACTATCCCTTGGCGCATCTAACGCACGCGGATTAGAGCGACCGGCAAACGGATTCAAGAGAAGAGGCCTGCATGATCGTGTTGTTGGAGCCCCAAGCGGATACCAAAGCGGTGGCGGCGGCGCTACAGGGCCTGGGCCTGTGGACACGCCCGCTGGACGGCGATGCAGAACCAGCGATTCTTGAAGTGGAATCCCACTCCAGCCAGGTCGACTCGGCGCGTATCCTGGCAGTGCCGGGGGTGGCGCAGGTGCGCGCGCGCAAGTCTCAACACCCGCGCGTCGACGCGATGCCGCAGCTGTACACGCTGCGTTGTGCGTCGGGGGCGGTGATTCGCTTGGGCGTGGAGCCCGTGCTGGTTGCGGGGCCTTGTGCGGTCGAATCGCCAGAGCAGATCGGCGAAATCGCCACGCTGGTGGCCGCCAGTGGCGCACGGATGCTGCGCGGTGGAGCGTTTAAGCCGCGGACTTCGCCGTACAGTTTTCAGGGAGCGGGCCAAGAAGGGCTGCAGTGGCTGGCAGATGCGGCCGCGGCCCACAACCTGGGGGTGGTCACGGAAGTGATGAGCGAGCTTCAGGTCGATGCGGTGGCGGAAGTCGCTGACCTCATCCAGATCGGCTCGAGAAACATGCAGAATTTTGCCTTGCTGGCCGCGGTGGGCAAGAAGAACAAGGCCGTCCTGCTCAAGCGCGGCCGCGGTGCATCGATCGAGGACTGGCTTATGGCCGGCGAGCACTTGCTGGCCCACGGTGCGGCTTGGGTGGTGTTCTGCGAGCGCGGTGTCGCTGGCCTTTCGAGTGAAACCCGCAATACCCTGGACTTGGGCGCGGTGTCGCTGCTCCACCATGCCCATAAGCTGCCCGTAGCGGTCGATCCATCGCACGGTGCCGGGCGCCGCGACCTAGTGGTGCCGCTGGCCCGCGCTGGTGCCGCTGCGGGTGCGGATCTGGTGCTGGTGGAGATTCACCCCAAGCCTGAGAACGCCAAAAGCGATGGACCGCAAGCGCTCCGCCCAGAACAGCTGACGGAGCTGGCCCTGGCGCTTGGCCTGCAGCCTTTGGACGAAATTGCCGCGCACCCGCCGGCCCACACGAGCCGCCTGCCGGAATTCTACAAGAAATCCGTAGAGGAACGGCGCAAGCAGCTGGCGCGAACCCTGGGGCTCTCCGCGGATGCCCAGCGCTATCTGCGCCACGGCGGCCTGGACATCGCCATTGCCGATCGCATGTCTGAGAATGTGGTCTCGACCTTTGCCCTGCCCTTGGCCCTGGGCCTGAATTTTCGCGTCAATGGCCGCGATCATGTGGTGCCGATGGTGGTGGAGGAGCCTAGCGTAGTAGCTGCGGCCTCTAACGCTGCGCGCATGGTCAGGGCGACGGGCGGCTTTCGCGGCGATGCCACGGCCAGCGTGATGACCGCGCAGGTGCAGCTCGACCACGTGCCGGATGTTGAAGCGGCGGCGCGGCTGATCGACGCCCGGCGAAAAGACGTGATTGCCGTGGCGAATGAGGCGATTCCGCGGATGGTCGCGCGCGGCGGCGGCTGCGTGGACCTGGATGTGCGCGTGCTCGACGTGGGTATTGGCCTGCTGGTGGTGCACCTATATGTCGATGTCGGCGATGCGATGGGCGCCAATGTGGTGGATACCGTGGCTGAAAAGGTCGCGCCGGTGCTCCAAGGCTGGGTAGGCGGCGACATCGGCCTGCGCATCCTGTCCAATCTGCCGCTGCGACGCCTAGTCCACGTGGAATGCGACGTGGGGGCAGATTTTCTGGGCGGCGAAGAACTGGCCGACGGCATTGCCCGCGCCAGCCGCTTTGCCGAGATGGATCCGTTCCGCGCTTCAACGCACAACAAGGGGATCCTCAACGGCATTGATGCGACCGCTGTGGCCTTGGGTCAGGATTGGCGGGCGATCGAGGCCGGCGCCCACGCTTTTGCGGGCCTGGGCAGTGAATACCGACCGCTCTGCACCTGGGCGCGCACCGAAAAAGGCTTGCACGGCGTCATGGAACTGCCGCTGGCCATCGGCACAGTGGGTGGATCGACCCGTGCCCATCCGGGGGTGCGCACGGCGATGGAAATCGTCCGCGTGGACAGCGCCCGCCAGCTTGCCGTGGTCATGGCCGCGGTGGGTATGGCCTCTAACCTGGCGGCATTGCGGGCTTTGGCCGGCGAGGGCATCCAGCAAGGGCACATGCGCCTGCACGCGCGCAAAGACGGTCTAGACCACGCCCCGGTGACAAAGGCTGGCGCAGCTTAAGATTTTTGCAGACCAGGAGAAGCAAGCCCATGTCCGCTACGCCCGTGCAATCCCCCGTTGGCGCCCCGCTGCAAGGCAGTCTGGTGGCGGCGGGAAGTGGTGCGATGTTTGACGGCATCGCCAGCCGCTACGACTTGATGAACCGGCTCATGACCTTTGGCATCGATCAGCGCTGGCGGCGCCAGACCGTGGACCTGCTGCAGCTGAGCGGCGAAGTTCGGGTGCTGGATCTCGCTACGGGCACTGCGGATTTGGCTCTGCTCGTGGCCAAGCGCCTGCCGACGTCCAAGGTTGTGGGGCTGGATCCCTCCGCCAACATGCTGTCTGTGGGCCAAAGCAAGGTGCGCAAGGCCGGGCTGCAGAGCCGCGTGGAGTTGGTGCATGGCGATGCCTGCCAGTTGCCGTTCGACGATGCAAGTTTTGACGGCATTACCATGGGTTATGGTATTCGCAATGTTCCAGATCGGCCGCGAGCGCTGCGCGAAATGAGCCGTGTGCTCAAGCCTGGCGCGCGGGTGTGCATTCTGGAGACCGGCGAACCGAGCGGGCCTCTGGGTCTGGCGGCGCGGCTGCACATGCGCGTGATGGTCCCGGCGATGGGCCGGCTTTTCAGCGGCGCCCCGGCCGAGTACCGCTACCTGCAGCAGTCGACCTCAACCTTTCCAAAACCTGAGCGATTTAGCGAGATCATGGAGGGTTCGGGGCTGCGGGTGCTGCAGGTCGTCACGCTTTTGGCTGGCGCGTCGCACATTTACGTGGCTACTCCAAGCCAGGCATAGGTCGGACATGACGCCCAATTGGCCGACACCGGGCCACGAACCGACCCGCCAGGGAGCGTGGCGATCGGCCAAAGCGCTGGCGGCTCATGTGCGCGTGCTGTTGGGGCTACCGCCTGGCGCCCATCCGCGTCCGGTGATTCGCACGGCTGTGGAGCTTCCCGAGCACTGGTGGATCGATCCTGAAGCGCTGGCGCATCGGCCGCTGCTGTCATTTCGCGCGCCTGGTCGGCGCTGGCACACGGGGTTGGGCGAAGCGATGCGCTGTCCGATCGAGCTGTTGCGCTATGAAGCCCATCCGGATCGCCCAGGCGAATTGCGCCCTCACCCAAGCGATGTGGCCGCCGCCCAGCAGTGGGTGGACAGCCTGCAGGTCAGCTGCCCGGCAGCGGTGGTGGCTGGATTCCCAACTCGCCAAGCCGACGGCCAGTGGGCGGCCCCGCTGCACCTGTGGCTGCCGCGGCTGTGGCTGATCGACGGACCTGCCTGGGAAGTGGCGATCGTGATGGACCACCTGGGGACACGCCAAGAGCTCGCCGCAGAGGTGGAGGCGCTCTTGGCGGCGATCCGCTCGGAGCCCCAGCCGGCGCCGCCGCCGCTGACCCTGGCCGGCGAGAGCGAGGCGGATGTGGCGCAGGCGCTGCAGATGCTGGCCGATCCCGCTCAGGGCCTGGAAAAAGTCGTGCTGGGATGGCCGCGCGATTGGAGGGGCGGCGCCCAGGAGCCCCAGGTATGGCGCCACCTGCGCGAGCATCGCAGCGACGCGTGGTGCAGCATTGCGAAGGTCGGCGAATTCCATTTCTTTTGTGCTTCTCCTGAGTTGCTGGTCCAGGCCAGTGAGGGTGGGCTGCGTTCCCTGGCCCTGGCCGGCACCCCGACCCACCCGGCAGGGGCGACGCTGGCCGGGCTTGAGGGCTCGGTCATGGCGATCGAGCACAGCGTGGTGGTGGACTACATCGCTCGCAATCTCACCGATCTTGGGCTAAATCCGCGCCACGAGCCCCCCAGCCTGCGCCCGGCGGGTCCGCTGATGCACTGGGCCACTTCCGTCGAGGTCAGCCACCGCGGCGAGGTTGGGGCGCTGACGGCGGCGATGCATCTGCACCCCACGCCCGCACTTCTGGGGCTGCCGCGAGCGACGGCGCTGGAGGCGCTGAGTCAACTTGAGGCGAGCCCACGCGGCTGGTACGGCGGCTTTGCAGGTCTTTTGGCCGGCGATGGCAGCGGCGACGGCGAATTGGCGGTGCTCTTGCGCGGCGCCCAGCGCCAGAGTCACGGCTGGCACGCTTGGGCCGGGGCGGGCCTTGTCGCAGGCGGCGATCCGCTCGGCGAGCGCCAGGAAATCATGAACAAGCACAAGGCACTAGCGGAAGGCTTGGGCCTGAGCGGAGCGACGGCGTGACCACAGCGCAGGACCAAGGCGTGCGCTGGCTGATGCAGGCGGTGGCCCAGGCCGGGGCGACCCATGTGCTCGTATGCCCAGGCTCGCGGTCGACGCCGCTGGTGCAAGCGGCAATTGCCCTTGAAAACACTGGTATTTGGCAGCTGCATGTGGTCCTGGACGAGCGCCAAGCGGCGTTTGCGGCCCTGGGCATGGCTCGAGCGGGGGCGCGTCCGGTGGTCATCACCACCTCTGGCAGCGCGGTGGCGCATTTGCTGCCCGCTTGTGTCGAGGCGGGGGAGACCGGCGTGGGCCTCCTGCTGCTGACGGCGGATCGACCGGCGCGGTTGCGCAATTGCGGGGCCCCTCAGACCGTGCGCCAGACGCAGCTGCTGACGGCCTACGCTCACTGCGTCGATTTGGACCTGACGGAAGGCGGTTGTCTAGCAGATCGCGATCAAGTAGTTCACGAACTTGACAGGTGGTCGGCGGGCCAAATGCTGCACCTGAACGCCTGCCTAGACGTGCCTTTGGCGCTCGCGCCGTGGACGCCTGGCGAATTGGCGCTCCGCCGCATTGGGCCAGGGGATTTCGCGGTCGCCCCTGCGGACTCCGGCATCCGTCCCCCCCTGCGCGGCGAAAAAGTCGTGGTGCTTGCCGGGCCTCTGGCGCCCGATGCGAACCTGGCCGCCATGATGGCCGTGCTGACAAAACAGGCGGTTGTGCTTGCCGAAGCGACCAGCAACCTGAGCACTGAAGCGAGGCAGCACGGCGCACCCCTGCAATGGGATGCCCTGCTCCGCGACGCTGAATTGCTGACGATTCTTCAGGCAGACCGCATCGTGCGCCTGGGAGAATGGCCGGCGAGCAAGGGCCTGCAGACGTTGCTTGAGAAGTCCCAGGCCGTGGTTGAAGCGGTCCAGGGGCCGCGGCCCAGTGACCCTCTGCGTCAGCTGAGCGCGGTGTCAAATCTGCCGCCGGCGCAAGCGCTTCTGGGTTGGCTGAACCCGCCGCAGGCCGATCCCGAGGTGCAGCATTGGCGAAAAGCCTGGCACCTGGCCGACGAGGCGGCCTTGGCGGAAGTAGAAGCGCTGGAATTCGGCGGGTGGGAGCGCACCGTCATCGCGGAGCTCCACGGCGACGTTCGAAAGGGCGATTGGCTGATAGTGGGCAATTCGATGCCGGTCCGCGATCTCGACGCTTTGCGGACGGCCGCGCTTCCGCCGGTCAAAGTGCTGTGCTCTAGAGGGGCCAACGGCATCGATGGCACCCTGGCCATGGCCTGGGGGGTGGCGACGGCGAGCCGCGAGCGGGTGCGGGTGTACCTGGGCGACAGCGCGCTCTTGCACGACATCGGCTCGCTGCAACTGCTGGCGCAAAGCGACGCCGATGTGCGAATTCTGGCGTTGGACAACGACGGAGGGGCGATCTTTGACTACTTGCCCGCCCGGGGAGCGATGAAGGCGGCGGACCACCTTCGCTGCTTTACGGCCCCGCACGGCCGCTCGCTTGCCGCCATCGCCCAGGGGTTTGGCGTTCCGGCCAGCGAAGTGACCACCAGAGAGGGCTTGCGCGACGCGTGGCAAGATCGCGAGCGCGGCGGGCGCTTGGTCGTGTTCAAGGTGGACCGCGAGGTTTCCGTGTCGCGCCATCGCCAGTGGCAGCGCCAAGCCATCGCCGCAGCCCGCGTCGCCGTAGGCCTGGCAGGTCCAACGTGAAATGGCGCTTGCACCGCCGCGATTCAGGGCTTGCTTGGCGCGACGCCGGCAACCGCCACGGCCCGCCCATCGCGTTGCTGCACGGCTTTTTTCAGGACGGCCGCGCTTGGGCCGAGCCGCTGCGCCGTCTCCCGCGGGCTGAGATCGAACAATTCCATTGGATCGCAATCGACTTGCCTGGGCATGGCGCCTCCGCTGGGGTGCAGCTCGCGGCGCTTGGCCAAGGCGCTTGGCCAGGGCTCTCTCTGTTGTTGGATGACGCGCTGGACGCGGCCTTGTGTCGAGACCGCCAACAGGTCACGGTGGTCGGCTACAGCTTTGGCGCCCGGGCAGCGGCGTGGTGGCTCGGCTGCACTTCAGCGGCGCTGGCTCAAGATTCCTCATTGCCCAAGCGCGGTCTGGCCGGTCGAGGCGTGGCCGCGGCGCTGTTGGAGTCCGCTCACCCTGGGCTTTCTGCTCCATCCGCTGCCCTTCGGCGCCAAGAAGACCAAGCGCGCGCCGCCGCGGTGCAGCAGTCCGGGGTCCAAGCCTTTGGCCAGTTCTGGGCGAATCTCGCGCTCTTTGCCACCCAGCAGGGCTTGCCTGGAGCGGTTTTGCGAGCGCAACAGCGGATTCGCTTGCGCCAAGCCGCGGCGGGTCTGGCCGACCACCTGCAGTCGCTGGGCACGGGGACAATGCCGCGGCTAGACTTGGCACCCGCGCCCCCGTGGCCCACAGCCTTTCTGGCCGGCGAGTTGGACGCGAATTACGCGGATTTGGCGCGCAATTGGCAGCAAGCCTGGCCACAGTCCAGCTTGATGATCGCCCCCGGCGCGGGCCACAACGTGCATCTTGAAAAACCACTGCTGTGGTGGAAATACCTGCGCGCCTTGATGTAGCTCTTGATCATTCGAGTGCCAAACGCGGTTGCTCGCGACCCTACCTGCCCGGTATAGTGTGGGGTTCGCGCCCTGGCCGGCGCAGTTCGGGATCGCTTTGCCGTTCAACCCCTGGCCCATGCCTGTCGGTCTCCGACCACGCCCCGGCTTTGCCAGGGGATGGGCATTTTTGCGGGTCTTGGCGTGGATATTTGTGTGGGCGGGTGCGGGCCCCGCAGGCTGGCTGGGCTGTTCGACTCCCGCCGTCCCAACCGCGACGTGCGTGCAAGATAGCGACTGCCCCAAGGGCCGCTGCTTGGCCGGCATTTGCGCAGATCCCGCCTTGGGAAACAGTGACGCCACGCAGGACGGCCTCGCCAATGGCAGCGACGCGAGCGGCGACGCCGGACCGGATGTCAACACGAACTGCAGCGCGGACCTCACCTGTGTGGCGCTCCTGGGCACCCTGCCGAGCTGTCGCACGGCTGCGTGCGTGGACGGTCGCTGCTCGGTCGTCGCCCTCGCCGATGCCGCCACCTGTACCGCCGGCTCGGGCAATTGCACAGCCCCAGGGGCCTGCAAAGGCGGCCAATGCACGGCGACCGCGCCGTTGTGCGATGACGGCAACCCCTGCACCCTCGACACCTGCACTGCGCTCGGTTGCCTGCAACAAAACCAACCCGATGGCTCTAGCTGCAGCGCCGGAGCCGACCCGTGTCAGGCAGCGATGTGCACCAAAGGCCAGTGTATTGACACGGTCAGCTCAGGCTACTGCCGAATTGGCGCCCTCTGTGTCAAAGAAGGCGCGTCGGAAGCTGGCGAGCCGTGCAAGCGCTGTGTCCCCCTGGCCAATCAGCTGACGTGGACGACCGTCGACAGCGGACTTTGCGATGACGGCGACGCGTGCACCCAAGGCGAATTGTGCGACATCCAGGGAAATTGCTCGGGAAAGCCGTTGATTTGCCCGGATCTCGGCCTCTGCAGCGAGCCCGCGTGCGACAGCCAGAGCGGCTGTGTCGACCAGCCGGTCGAGGGCAGTTGCAGCGACGGCAATCCGTGCACCGTGGGCGACAGCTGCGGCGGCGGCACCTGCAAGGCGGGCGCACCACTGGATTGCGACGACGCAAACCCTTGCACGACAGATAGTTGCGCAGTCGGATTTGGCTGCCTCCATGCCCCCGCTAGCGGCCCGTGTTTCGCCGACAACGACCCGTGCACCATCGACACGTGCAAGTCCGGCTATTGCCAAGCGGTTCCGGAGAGCTCGGTGTGCCAAATCGGCGGTGTCTGCGTGCCGGCCAATGCCAGCGCCGCGGGGCAGCCGTGTCTGGTGTGCAAACCTTCAGAAAATGCCAGCCAATGGACGCTGCTGGACAACAAGGCCTGCGACGACGGCAACGCGTGCACGATGTTTGAGAGTTGCAGCGCCGGAAAATGCCTGGGGCAGCCGATGGCGTGCCTCGACAACAACCCGTGCACGCTCGATTCCTGCGAATCCTCAAGTGGATGCCTCTTCCTCCCCATTGACGCGACCTGCACCGACGCGAACGCTTGCACCATCAACGACACCTGCGTCTTTGGCAAATGCTCCGGTGCCGCGCTGGATTCTACGGCATGCGACGACGGAACCCCTTGCACGACAGACAGTTGCGATAGCATCGCCGGCTGCACCCACAAGCCCAACAACGCGCCGTGCTCGGATGGCGAGCCGTGCACCAAAGGCGATCAGTGCGCCAGCGGCGAGTGCTTGGGCGGCGCCGTGATCTGCCCTTGCCAAGACGATCTCAGCTGCTCCGACGGCAACCCGTGCACGGAGGACGTCTGCACATCTGGCGGGTGCAAGAACAGCGCCAAGGTGGGCGAGCCCTGCGACGATGGCGATGCCTGTACAGCCCAAGACAGTTGTGCGGGCAGTTGGTGCAGCGGCGTTGCGGTGACGTGCGATGACAAAAACCCTTGCACCAGCGAGGTCTGCGTCGCCGAGAAGGGCTGTCTGAGTGCGCCAATCCTGGGCAAGCTGTGCAACGACGGCAACGCATGCACGACCGGCGACGTGTGCTTGGCTGGCAGCTGCAGCGGCCAAATCAAGGGCTGCGATGACGGCAATCCCTGCACTTTTGACGTCTGTAGCGCGTCGAGCGGCACTTGCGACCACGCCCCATTGGGCGACGGCAGCTCCTGCCCAGATGACGGAGTAGCCTGCACCTTGGACACCTGCGCCAGCGGCGCTTGCACGCACGGCAAGGTCAGCAGCGGCAACTGCCTGATCGCAGGCACATGTTTGAGCGGCGGCGCGTTGCATCCAGCGGATGTGTGCCTGGGCTGCTTGCCCAAGGTCAGCCAGACCGGGTGGTCCGTCCGCAGTGGCCTCAGCTGCAGCGACGGCAACGCGTGCACTGTCGGCGACCTCTGCAGTGGCGGCGGCGCCTGCGAGGGCCAAGCCAAGGCTTGCTCGGACGGCAACCTGTGCACGGCGGACTTCTGCAATCCCCAGCAGATAGGCAGCGAACCGTGCTTTTGGGTACCTGCCAGCGGGGCGTGCAACGACGGCAACCCATGCACCACCGCCGATCAGTGCAACCTGGGGAAATGCCAGGGGTTAGATCTGGCCTGCGACGACGGCAACCCTTGCACCCTGGACGGCTGCGCGCTGGCGACGGGCTGTAGCCATGACCAGCATCCCAGCGGCTACGCCTGCCCGGACGACGGTCTGTCGTGCACCGCCGACGCCTGCAAAGCCGGCAAATGCACCCACGCTCCAAATGGCAATTTCTGTGTGATTAATCAGACGTGCATCTCAGCTGGCGCAAATGCCCCTGGCCAAGCTTGCTCGACTTGCCAGCCCGCCAAGGACTCTTCCGCGTGGACTCCGGCCAGCGGTGGCGGCTGTGACGACGGCAACCCATGCACGGTCCAAGACGTCTGTGGCGCCGGTCAGTGCGGCGCAGGACCCGCAACCCCTTGCGATGATGAGAATCCGTGTACTGCGGACCAGTGTTCGCTCATCGCGGGCTGCAGCCACCAACCGCTGAGCGGCACCGCGTGCGAGGATGGCACGGCTTGCACCAGCGGCGACTCGTGCTTGCTTGGCAAATGTGTAGGTCAAGCAATCAGTTGCCAGACTAGCGCCGCCAACATCGCCAACTGCCAACAGGCCACTTGCGATCCTGCGGTCGGCTGTGTGGCGCTCAGCGTGTGCCCCGCGTTGCACGAATGCATCGGCGGAACCTGTTTGACCTCCACGGCCGGCGTCGCTGGGCCGGTCAAGCTGCCTCTGGATAATCCCGCCGCGGCGATGCCGAGCGTGGCCTGGCAGGAAGCACCGCCCAGTGCCCTTGGCGCCGCTCCCTGGCTGTGGATCGCGGCCCAGCAGGGACCGTGCAGCGCTGGGGCAGGCGGCCAAGGGCTGGCGATTCTGCAGTTGCCCAACGCCGGCGCTCCGCCGCTTCAGCTTAATATTCCAGGCGCTTCTGGTAGTTGTGCAGCATTCCCTGCCCTTCTAGTACATCCCACCAGCTACACCCACCTGGGGCTTTACTGGCTCCAGGTGGACACCGCGTGCCCCAATGGCCGCTCCAATCTGGCGGTTCTGTCTGGCGCGCAGCCGTCCATGGCAGGTGCGCTGGCCTGTGGGCCGGTCGCTGGGGGCGCTCCAGCCGTGCAGTTGCTGTCGGCGGGCGCGGACTTGGCCAATCCAACCGCGGTTTCCGCTGCGTTGGCCCGCACATCTTCTTCTGGGTTTTGGGCCGCTTCCGGCACTTATGGCGATGCGTGGCTCAGCAGCGGCGCGCTCGGCAAGCCCATGGGCATGACCGGCTCGCCCGCCACAGCGACGTACTGGGGTCGCCCCGCGCTCAAGGTCACCACAGGCGGCGCCGCGATCCTGGCCCCCGCTCAACTGGCGCCCCAAGCCCCAGGGACAACTGCCAGCGCCACCCTGCAGCTGGCAGCCGTGGCAGCCAATGGAGCGATTGGCCCCCTCTCAGTCGCCGCTGGACCTCTGGATGTCCTTGGCGATGAGCAGACTTACCACGCTGTGGAGGCGGCATGGGATGCAGACGGCGGTCGGCTCGGTGCCGTGATTTCCGGCACTTTGGTTCAAGCTGGTGCGCTGCGGGCGTTCTTGGCGTTTGCCCGCATTGCCCCGGGTTCAGGTTCGCCGGCGACCGTCGGGGTCCTGCAATGGCCTGAGCCGGTGACCGGCAAAGCCCCGCATATCCACGCATTTCGCATCGCCGATGTGCCCGGAAGCGGCGATTTTGTGGTGGCCTGGCTTGGGCCGGACGGCAGCGGCCTGAACGTCGCCCGGGTCAAACCGCTCAATGACAAGAAGTTTGTCCTGCAATCGACCACCCAGATCGACACCGCAGCCCTGCCGACGGGCAGCGGCGCGCCCATTCTGGGTCACGGCGGGCTTAGCGAATTGGTGCTGGCGCCCAAAGGCGATCGCTTCACCCTGGTTTGGCAGACGAACAGCGGCCTAGCGATGATCACCGCGCCCCTACCCAAATAGCGATAGCCCCAGGGAATTATCCGTATGTAGAGTCGCGCGAGCGGCCTGCGCTATTGGCGGATCGATACCAAGGTGGCGTACACCGCAACCGTCACCGCCGCGACCCAGACCGCCGCCGTCATCACCACCAGGCGCAAGGAGGCGGGCATGTCGTCGCGATCCAGCTGCGGGTCGGTCAGCTCCGGCTCTGCAGGCGCGCGCACGGACCCAGACCGCGGCCGGGTCGTGTCTTCCATGTCCGCGTCATTCATCGCGGCGACGCTGCGGGTCTCCGATTCCGCCACGACGGCGCGCGCCGCGGCCAAGCGTCTGGCCAGCTGCTGCTGGTCCATTTCAAAGGTCGCCTCCTCGCTCAGCGCGTTGGGCTTGGGCTCGGACACGCGCACCGGGGGGCGTTGGGTCGGGGGCGGAGTCAAGCGCGCCGGCGCAACGCTGCTGGATCGCGGCGAAACCGAGCGCGGCGCCAGCGGCCGGGGCGTCTCAGGCCGGGACGACTCGGGTCTGGCGGCCTCGGCTCTGGCGCTCTCGCCGCGGGCGCTCTCTGCACGCAGCGCTTCTGGGCGCACTGGGGCAGGGGTGAGTCCCCGGGCCGGCTCTGGCCGCGGCGCGCTGGCTGCAGCAGGCTGGCTGCCGTGGACAACCGCCGCAGCGACTGAACCAGGCGACGAAGCAGGTGGTTGGCGCGGAGGACCGGCGAGCGGCCGCGGCGCTGGAGGCGGCAAATCGCCCGGCGCGGGCCGACCCGGCGGTCGCGGAGAAGGCCTCACTGGCGGACCCACGGGCCGCGCAGCGGCCGCGCCCGGCTTGGCAGCTTCCGCTGACTGAGGTGCGTCGCCAGTTCGCATGGGCTCTGGACTGCGCATGGGCTCTGGACTGCGCATGGGCTCGGCGGTGCGCATGGGCTCGGCGGTGCGAAGGGGCTCGGCGGTGCGCAGCTGAGGCGGCAACGGCGGAGGCTCGCTCTCGTGAGGCAGCGGCGGCGGCACGGAGCTTTTGGCCGCCAATGCGCGGACCGCGGCCGACTTGGCAGGTGCTGCGGCCATTGGCGCTGGGGCTGCCTTAAGGGCTTGCAGGGCGGGAGCCGCGGTTGAAGCCGCCGCCCCAGGCCCTGGTGGACGCGCGGACGGTCCGGGCGGTGGCAGCGCCGGGATCGCGCCACTAGAAGCACCTGCCGGCAAAGGCCTAGCTTGGCGAGTCACCGGCAACCTGGGCGGCAGCAGGGGATCGCGCGAGGTGGGCTCATCGCCCAGCTCATCGGGCGGCGGGGGCAGCGGAATGTCAGCTACGCGCACGTCCACCCGCGAATTCCACCGCACGTCTTGGCGCTCTGGCCTGACCATCGCCTGATGGGCGCCATAGGTCGGCGGCCGATCCTCTTCAACACCGTAAAGCCGCCGCAGATAGCTGCCCAGCGACTCGCGATCGAGGCTCAGGTTGAGCTCGCGCGCAGCCGCTGCGATCGCCTGGCGAAGCTCGCGACCGCTGCCATAGCGGCGATCCGCCCGCGGTTCCAAAGCCTTTTCAACGACTTTCTGCAGCACCTCCGGCACCCGCGCCAGCTTATCGTCCGGCCACTGCCACGCTGCGCGGCTGACGCGATCAAATAGCTTGGGCTGATCCGGTTCGTCGTAGAGCGGCCTCGTCGTCAGGGCTTCAAAGAGCAAAATGCCGGCGGCAAACAGATCGGCGCGGTGATCTAGAACCTGGCCCAGCACCTGCTCCGGGCTCATGTAGTAGACCTTGCCCTTGATCAGCCCGGCCTGCGTCTGTGTGTAGCGATAGGCGGCCTTGGCGATGCCAAAGTCGGTCAGCTTTACCTCGCCCTGTAGGCTGAGCAGCACGTTCTGCGGCGACACGTCGCGGTGGACGATGTGCAGCGGTTCGCCGTCCGCACCGCGCCGCGCATGGGCGTAATCCAGTGCCGAGCAGAGCTCCGCGACCACAAAGCAGGCCAATTCAACCGGCAGATCGATGCCGTCCTCGTGGTGGCGCTGCAAGACGGAGAACAGGTCGACGCCCTCGATGTACTCAAAGGCAATGAACCAATCCTGGCCCTGCTGCCCAAGGTCGAGGATCTGCACGATGTTGGGGTGCGATAGCTGGCTGAGGATCTTGGCTTCGTCCGTCAGCATCTGGACGAACGCGGTGTCGTGGCTGAACTCGCGGAACATCCGCTTGATCGCTACGTCCTTGTCAAAGCCGCCAAAGCCGCTCTGGCTGGCGCGAAACACTTCCGCCATGCCGCCGCGACCCACGCGCTCGCGCAGGACATAGCGGCCAAAATTTTGCGGTAAGCGATCGCCAGACATGCTTTGACCGAGTGTAGCGGCAATCGCCAAGCGGCGGTAGGGGCGATGGGTTTATATTTATCTAGTATCTATCTATCAACTATGCGCGCAGCAGCTTTTAGCGGCGCGGAACGGCGATCAGCTCAAAGCCCTCGCCCACCACGCTGTCGACCACCTGGCCCTCCAGGGCGTCAAAGACCGCGGTCAGTGCTTCGCCGATCTCGTCCAGTTCGCCAATTCTCAGCTCCAGGCGCTGCCAGCCCGCATCGACCAGAGCGCGGCACGGGCCCGCCGGCAGAGGCAGCCGCCCCAGAAGCGGATCGATCCAACCTTCCGCGACATGCTGGCCCAGACTAGGCAGCGGCGCCAACGTGGCGATCTCCGCCAGATCGAGGTCCAGCACAAGGCCACCGCCTGACGGCACCACCTGCACAGAGCGGAGATGGCCCGACTGGCGGCGGCGGCGGTGAACCATCGCCAAAATCGCGTCTTCGACCCAGGCGGCGTCCTGTTCGTCAAACGGCTGGGCCGCCTGAGCCGCGGACGCGTCGTGCTGGCCCTGCAGCAGCGCCTCCACCTCGGCCATGTCACTGTGCTTGAGCGCGTCGATCAGCGGCGCCTGACCCGCTGCAGCCGCCACCACCGCGTCAAAGCCCAGCCGCGCCGCCAAAAAACGCCCTGCCGGCAGCCAGATCGCCAGCAGAGGCCGCAAGTGACTGCCGCCCTTGGCGAGCTCCTCCGGCTCCTGCGCCGCGTCGATCAGCGGCCGATAGGCGTCCAGCGCGATCACCGCGGCCATGGCCTTGGTCCAGCCGTCATTGGGGTGGGCAAAACCCGCTCTGGCCGCGTGGGGAAAAGCTGCAGCCGCCAAAAGCAATTCCGCGGTCAAGTTGGCGTCGACCCAGCCGCTGAGCTCGCCGTGGCTGCGGTGCCAATCCTGGAGCGATGGTTCGTCAACCGCGGCGCCCCAAGGCGAATCGCGCAGGACCTCTTCGCTCAGCCAGTCGCCCACCAGCGGACAGCGCTTGATCAATCCCGCCGGACTGCCTGCCCCCAGCACCACCCGCGGGTCGAGATCGGCGCTTCGCACCAGGTCAAACAGACCCTCTAGGGCATCGACAAACAGCGGCGCGCGATCGCCGTCCAGCCGGGTCTCCAACACCATTTTGAGCAGCGTTTTCATTGCGACCTCGCCTTTGCCGCGCCGATGGTCGGGCGGTGCACTCGGAGAGCCTAGCGCAGATTGGCTCGGCTGGGCAGAGCGCCCTGGCGATCAGCGCTTCTGATGCCGCCGCGAGCCA
>JBIKTV010000419.1:0-5231 GCA_044347905.1 Myxococcota bacterium | reverse complement strand
GGGCCATGGTCAGCCGGGCGCTCTGGCGCATGGAGATTCTGGTCAACGGCGTGCCCCTGGACCACCACGCGCTCAATGACATCCTGTTTGCCCACCGCGTTCCAGCGGAGACATCGCGCTATGTCATCACCGTCGATGGGGTTTCGCAGGAGCAGAAGTCGTCCGGCATTTGGATCTCCACCGCGGCGGGCTCCACCGGGGCGATGCGCTCGGCCGGCGGCGTGGTTCAGCCCATGGACAGCCGCGAGCTGCAATTCCTGGTGCGCGAGCCCATGGATTGGGCCCTCAAGGGCACGCCGCTGGTCCACGGCTGCACGCTGGGCGAAGTGAACACGGTGTCGCGGATGGTCCAGGGCGCCCTGTACATCGATGGCGGAAACCTGCGCGTGGCCTTTGGATTTGGCGATCGCCTGACGTTCCGCACCGCCGACAAGCCGCTCGCCTGGTTCGCCCCGCCAGAGCTGGATGCCCGGCGCCGCGCCCTGACGACACCGCCCAACCTCAGAGCCAGCCAAAGCGCAAACAGCTAATCCTCGGCTATGCCACGCGGGGCCAGGCGACTTTGCCGCTAGCTGATCTGGGGCGGAATGCTGGCCCACGGCCCCGGAGAGGTCCCCGACCAGCCCCGCCGCCGCAGCGCCACCAGCGCCAGCCCTGGGCGCACACTATGGCCGGCGGCGCAGTGATCCCGGTAGACCAGCGCCGCCACGGGCTCAGAATCCCCTTGCGGCTCGGCTAGATCGCCCGCGGCCCAGCGTTCGGCCAGCTGCTGTGCGGCCTCCCGCGACAACCTGGCGATCACCTGGCGCTGCAGGTAGGCGCCGCAGCGCTGGCAACGCGGCTCGTTCTGCAAATTCTGCAGGGATCTCGCAATGAGCAGCGCCACAAACGCCCATTCCGCGCCCAGCACTCCGGCATGTATCGGCGTGGGAAGCGGCCAAACCCGCTGGTCGTCCAGGCCGCGGTGAACCACCAGCCCGGCTTGCCACTGCTGCAGCCACGCGCCCACCGCGCCGCCGTGCCCCGTAGCGGCCTGCAGGCCCAAATCGACCAGCGCAGAAGCCTCATCGACCCCGGCGACCAGCAAATCCTCAGCGTTCATCTCTGGATTGGCCTCGACCCAGCGCACCTGATCGCGCCAAGCTCCCCAGGCATCCACGCTCAGCAGCGCCGCCGCTTGCACGGCTGCCATCGCCACGGCCAGCGGCCAGCGCCACCGCCCCGGCTGGAGCCCCAGCAGGTGCAGCAAGGCCACCGCCCCGGCGCCCAGCAGCAGCGCCGCCACCACGTCGTAGAGCCCCACCACCAGCACAATGCGCCCGGCCAGCGCGCACGCCGCCCCAAGCACCGCCGCCGCCAGCAAAAGCACCGGCCAAGCCAGCAGCCAACGCCACAGGGTACCGCGATGTGCCGGCTGGGGAACGGGATTCAGCGAAGGGGATTCAACCAATGAGCGCCCCAGCGAAATTCACTCGATCGCTTTGTTCGCCGCCGCGAGTCGGGCTCGGACCGCGAGCTTGGCGGCCCACCCAGCAGAAGGGCCACGGCGACCTGAGTCAGCTTTGTTGTTCGCAGAAGGACTGTGGTTGCGCTGTTCTTGCCGTGGCCCTTAGCGCCCCAGCAAGGACAAATCGAACGCTAGCGATTTGCCTTAGGCCGCAGGATAGAGCTTGGCGACGGTGACAGCCAAGTCAATGAATTCCTTGACGCGATCCCCGGACGGCGGCACTTGCCAGATGGTCACGCCGCAGACGCCGTCGTGCACGCGAACGTCCACCGGATCAAAGTTGCGCAGCTGGAAGCCCACATCGCCGGACAGGAGCTCTTCCGCCTTGGCGCCTTCCGACAGCCGCAGCTTGTAGCCTTCAGGCACGCGCTGATCGTGGATTTCTGGGGCGTGTAGGTCCGGCATCTCCAGGCCAGACGGCGGCGCGAGCGGTCCAAACCGCACCAGCACCTGCGGATCGACCTTGGAGACGATCACCACGCGCAGGAAGCGGTCGCCCTGGCCGGCCTCAGGCGGGCTCGATTCCACTTTGACTTTGACGCCTTGGTACTCACCCGCCAGCACGGTGTGGGTCTGGCCCTGCTCGACAGTCAGATTCAGCTGCTGGCCCGCCTGGACCACCGGATCGATGCGCCGCCGCGCTGAGCGGAGCCCCACCAGCACGCCAATGCCGACCACCGCGCCGACCAGCACCACCGCCGCCGACTTAGCCAGGTTGTACTCTTCCGGAGCCTGCGAATTTTCAATGCAATCGTCGACAGCCTCGGCGCGCTTCTGCGTTTCGGCCAGGGCCAAGCATTTCTCGACCGTGCGGGCCGGGCGCTTCTCGTAGTCGACCTTCTTGACGGCCGCGACCTTGGACTTGGCGTCCTTGAGAATCGCCTGGAATTCCGGGCTCTTGCGCAGCGGATCGGCGTCGTCATACAGGGCGTCGGCGTCTTGCCCCGCGCGCTTGGCCTGCTCTTTCTTCTTGGCCTGGTACTGCACCAGCGCGTTCTCTTCTTCCAGGTCGGCGCGGGCGATGGCCAGCTTCTCCGCCATTTCTGGAGACGCCACATGGACTTCCGTGCAGGCTGCACTGCCAAGAAGCAACGCCAGCGCGCCCATACTTAGCGCGATCTGACGGGAGCCCAACAACGGCAGGGAGCGGCGCCGCAGGAGTTGGATAGCATTGTCCGACGAGCCGTGGCGGCTGGGGAGCTGCGCGAGAGGTTTCATCGGCTTGTCCTCCAATTCGAAGCGGCCCCTAGGGTCCGGCTTGCGCGGTGGCCAGGGGCGACAGGGGCAACAGGACGGCGACAGAGCGGCGACCTGAGCTTCGCGAGGATCCGGCTGCGCTTTTTACCGCGGTTGAGGCATGCAAGCCACACCGCCGGAACCACCTCGTGCGTCCAACCTTACCACGGGCGCCAAGGGCTGGCAATTCTCTAGCTTGCTTGGCGCACTCAGCAAATTTAGCTAACGATTTCAGCGGGCCATTGGCCGGGAATTGGCCCGAGCCGGAGGCTCCGCGGTGGACCGGGGTGGCGCGCAAGGTCCGTCGCGGGCACACTGCGGCGAGGGGGAGGGCAAGCGCGAGGAATGACCCGGCACAAGCTCAAATTGCAGCGGCAGCGATCCGCCTGCGGCCGAATTGGTCGGTTGCACGGGCCCTTGGCTGTGCTGGCCGTGCTGGTCATTTTGCCCGCGCTTGTGAGTGCCATGGCCCGACCTGCCGCGGCAGCGCGACTGCAACTGCGCGTGCGTACAGAGCTTAGTTTGGAATGGCTCGTGCGCGATGGCGCTTTGCAGGTCAGCGGCCGGCTGGTCGATTCCGCGGGACGCGGCGTGGCTCAGGTGCCCGTGGCCGTGGCTGCGGTGGTCCAGGGGGCTGACAGGGCGGTGACGAGCGCGGTGACCGACGACCAAGGCCGCTGGAGCTGCCAACCGGGGCTCGGCGGTCTGGAGGTCGGCGCTGCAGTGCACGTCGAGGCCGAGTTTGCCGGCGATGCCAGCCGCGGTGAGGCCCGCGCAGAGACGACCTTTGACATCGCCAAACCGCAGACGCAGCTGCAATTGCTGGCGGCCCAGAAGCGCTGGTCTGCGGCGGGGCCGCCCTGGTCGCTGGCGCTGCAAGTGCGCACGCTGCAAGCGGATGGTCAGCCCGGGACGCCGCTCGTGGGCGCTGAGGTCGATCTGCTGCTGGACGGAAAGCCGTTCCTGCATTTGCGCAGCGACGGCCGTGGCCAACTGACCGCGCAGAGGCCGCTGGAGGCGCTGGGGGCCCTGGGGCCGCACCGGCTGAGCGCCCTGCTGCTGGAGGGGGAGACGCATAACCCCACGGCGCTGCACTGGACCGTGGAGTCGGTGGCGGCCATGGAGGTGCGGCTTGAGGCCCAGCCGGGGCGCGACGGCGACGGGCCATGCGGCGAAGGCGACTGGTGCGTGCAGGGCAGGGTGACCATGGCGGGCTCGATGCTGCCCGTGCAAGATGCGGCAATTGCCATGTTTTCTGCTCAGCGACAGATCGGCGCGCTCACCAGCGATGCGGATGGCCGCTTTGCCGCGGTGTTGCGGGGGGAGGCGCTGCGGCAGCTGCTTCGCCAAGAGCGCATTGAGGTGGTGGCCCAGGCCAGCGTGGGCAAGCCGTGGATCGAGAGCGGTTGGAGCGAAGTCATCGCGTTGCAGCTGGCCCCTCCTCCGCGCTGGGTGGAGTGGACCGGCGGCGCGTCGCTGGCCCTGCTGGCCCTGGCGGCCGGGGTGCGGCGTTGGCTGAGAAAGCGCCGTCAGGCGGAGCAGTTGCGCCGGGCAGAAGCCGAGCAGGCCGGTCTGCCGCCAGAGAATTTTGTCGCCGGTGTCGCCCTGGAGGGGGGCAGCCGCGTGCTGAGCGGCGTGGTGTTTCACGGCGAAACGGGGCGGCCGGGTGCGGCGCGGCTGTTGTTGGCGTCAGAGGGGCAGGCCCCGCGGCAATTGGCCAGCGCGGACGGGCGTTTCTCTGAGCTTGGCCTCGCCGACGGCGCCTATGTCCTGCGGGTGGAGCTGCCGGAGCACGATCCGCTGGTGGTCGAGCTCAGCGTGCCCCACGGCGGGGCTTTTGAAGGGTGCGAGCTGCGGCCGGCGTCGTGCCGGGCCCTGGTGCGCGGCAGTTTTGCCAGTGCTCTGAGGCGCATGACGGGCGCAGGGGTCGATTGGGCCCGCGAGACCCCGCGCATCGCCGAGCCGCGTTGGGCCCAGCACAGCCGCCGCGGCCGCCTAGAGATCCGCGACGCCGTCAAGAGCACCGAGCGGGCGCTCTATGGGCCCCACACGCCGCCGGAATTGGTCGACGAGGTGCGGCAGGCGATCTCGCGGGTGGATGAGGTGCAGAAATGAGCCTCGCCGCCAGGGCAATTCGCCGCGCTTGCCTGCCCCTCGCCGCCTTGGCTTGGGCCGCGGGGCACTTGGCCTTTCCGCAACCTGCTATGGCCGCAGAGGAATATGCCCTTGCGTCCAAGGAATGGAACGGCCTCGCCTCCCTGGTCGCCACGGCGCGCAAGGTCGACATTGAATTGGCAACGGCCACCGTCGTCGAATGGGATCAGCTCGACGAGCATACGGTGCTTGTGCTGGTGGCGCCGATAGCCGAGCTAGACAGCGAACAGCGCAGCCAATTGCAGCACTTCTTGTCCGCCGGCGGTCGGCTGGTGCTGGCGGATGACTTCCGCGCCGGTGCGTCCTGGGGCCGGCCGTTTGGCATTACTTGGCA
>JBIKTV010000088.1:0-16232 GCA_044347905.1 Myxococcota bacterium | reverse complement strand
GCCTCGACCTGCTTCAGCTCCAGGGTCCAGGGGCCCCCGTGCCCCAAGGCCAGGCGCTGCGCGTTCAAGTCACCGCCCGCGACGGCGCCGGAGCCGTGTTGCCGCGGTTGGCCTTGCGCTGGTCTGCGGCCCGCCAAGGGGCAGGGGAGGCCGAGGAAGCGGTGTGGCGCGAATGGCCCCACGCCACCGACTCTGAAGGCCGCGCAGAGCTCCAACTCAATGATTTGGCCGAGGGCGCCTGGCTGATCACGGTGCAGGCCGAGGTGCTGGGGCGGCCGCATTCCGCGGTGTTGCCGATCGTCATCGCCCCAGAGAGCCGCGAGGCATCGCAGATCCAACCCACTGATCGACTTCTGCAATTGCTCGCGCGCACCACCTCCGCCCAAGTGTGGCCCAACCGCGCGCCCTCTAAGGGGGTGCCGCTGCGGCCGCTGGACGCCGATGACCCCGCCGCTGTGGCAGATCGCCAGCACACCGACCTCTGGAGCCGCCCGGAGGTCTTGCTGGCCCTGCTGGCCCTGCTGAGCGCTGAGTGGTGGCTGCGCCGGCGCTGGGGGCTGGCCTAGGCCGCGGCGATTGCGACCGAGACAAGATAAATACCATGGTTTTCATCGTGCTATGAGTGGGTCACCCCTCCCATCCCAAGGGCCGCGCCGCGCTGCCCCCAAGACCGCCGATTTGTGTTTGTCCAAGCCCTCACCTACGCTTTAGGCCCGCTGGTCCCGGCGCAGGTGGACCCAAGGAGTACGCATGTCCTCTCGCGAACACGGTTTCCGCGGTGTCAGCGCAGTCGAACAGTCGGCCGTCTATGCCCTGCGCGCCCCCAAGGAATTCGCCACCGCCCAGACGCCCGAGCAGTTTGGCCCAGACATCCCGGTGGATTGGGACGACCTGACCCTGGCCGTGGAAGTCGACGTGGAGGGCAAACGCATCCGCGGCACCGCCACCTGGCAAGGCACCGTTCGCAAGCAGCAGCTCCAGAGAATTCGCTTTGATGCAGAAGGCTTTGAAGTGCTCCGGAGCTTTGGCAGCGACGGCCGGCGCCTGGCGATCGACCACGACGGTCGCCACCTGTGGGTCAATCTGGGCGAAACGGTTAAACGCGGCGAAGAAGTGCGCATCGCCATCGATTTTGACACCCGCGAGCCGCGCGCCGGCTTCTACTTTGTGCTGCCCGACGCCGACCACCCGGACCGCGTCGCCCACGCCTGGACCCAAGGACAGGACGAGGACAGCAAGTACTGGTTCCCCTGCCACGACAGCCCCAACCACAAGGCGCGCTTGCAGCTGATCGCCACCGTGCCGGAGGGGATGAGCGCATTGTCCAACGGCATTTTGCGCAACATCTACCGCGCGGCCGACCCGACCAAGCGGATCTTTGACTGGCAAATCTCGCGGCCGATCCCGATCTATCTGCTGACCCTGGTGATCGGGCCGTTTGTCGAGGTCGTGCAGGCGCAAGAGCCTCTGCCGATCAGCTATTGGGTGCTGCCGGGCCGCGAAGAAGACGGCGAGCGCAGCTTTGGCCGCACGCCGGAAATGGTCGCGCTGTATGAGAAATTGACCGGCGTGCCCTTCCCGTTTGAGAAGTACGGCCAGGTCGCCGTGGCCGAGTTTGTGTTTGGCGGCATGGAGAATGCCTCGCTGACCACCCAGACCGACCTGACGCTGCACGACGCCCGCGCCCACCTCGATTTCAGCTCAGAACCGCTGGTGTCGCACGAGCTGGCCCACCAGTGGTTTGGCGACTTGGTGACCTGCCGGACCTGGAGTCACGGCTGGCTCAATGAGGGTTTTGCGACTTATTTTGAGCAGCTTTGGCAGGAGCACGCCCACGGCGAGGCCGAGTTTGACTTCGCCCGCCTCAGCGCCCTGCGCGCCTATCTGGCCGAGGACGCAGGCCGCTACCGCCGCACCATCGTCGCCGTCAAATACGATGAGCCCATCGATGTTTTTGACGCCCACCTCTACGAGAAGGCCGGCGCGGTGCTGCACATGCTGCGCAAAAAGCTGGGCGATGAGGCGTTCTTTGGCGCGGTCAGCAGCTACCTGCAGGCCTTTGCCGATCAGACGGCAGAGACCCCGGACCTGCGCCGGGCTTTTGAAGACTACACCGGCCTGGACCTGGGCAAATTCTTCTGGCAGTGGCTGATCAACGGCAAGGGCCACCCGGAGATCAAGGTGACCGGAAGCTGGGATGGCGACGAGCGCCAGTTCTCCCTGGGCTTTGAGCAGACCCAAGACATCGAGGCGGCGGCGCTCTTTTCGCTGGAAATCGACGTCGAACTGCGCCACGAAGGCGGCGTGGTCAAGCGCCGGCTGACCCTGGAGCGCAAGCAGCAGTCTTTTGCGATCCCGCTGCCGGCGAGCCCCACGGCCGTGCTGGTCGATCCGCGCGGCGATCTGTTGGCGACTTGGGAGTTTAGCCTCGCGGAACCCCTTCTGCGCGCTACTCTTTCCGGCACCGATGTGCCCGTGTGGTCGCGGCTGCAGGCGGCGGCAGCGCTGGCCAAAAAACCATCGGCCCAGAACACCGCAGCGCTGGGTGCCCAGCTCGCCAGCGAACAACCGTGGATGCTCCAAGCAGAAGTCGCCAAGGCCTTGGGCAAGATCAATACGCTGGCGGCGTGGACTGCCCTGACCGAGCCGCAGCTGGCCCACCCCAAGGCGAGGCGGGCGCAGCGCGAGGCGATGGGGCGGTTTGTCGGCGAACAGGCGGGCCAAGCCCTGGCTCAGCGGCTTCTGGCCGGCGATGCCTCCGTGCTGGTAGAGGCCGAGACCGCGCGTTCCCTTGGCGCTACCCGGGCTTCCGTGGCCTTTGACGCTCTGGTGGCGGCGCTGGACCGCGACAGCTGGAATGAGACGATCCGCGTCGGCATCCTGGACGGTCTGGCGGCGCTGCAGGATCCGCGCGGCATCGCCGTAGCCCGAATCTACCTGGAGAAACGCTGGCCGACCCTGCTGCGCTGCGGGGCGATCCGCTGCCTGTGCAGCTTCTCTGCCGAACCGGTGCAGGCGATCGACGCGCTGCGGCCGTGGACCGCGGACACCTCATTCCGCTTCGCCTTCAACCTGGCCTCGGCGCTCGGCCAGCTGGGCGACGGTCGGGCTATCGCCCTGCTGCAGACGGTGGCCGACAAGGCCATCGATGGCCGCGTCAAGAAGCGCGCCGGCGAGTCGATCGCCGCGTTGCGCGCCGGCATGGGTGCGGGCAAGCAGGTCGACGGCCTGCGCTCCGACGTCGACGCCCTGCGCGGCCAGCTGCGCGAGCTGACCGACCAGCTCGACCGCGTCAAGCAGGCGCGGCAGATCGGATGATCGCCGGCGCCCGGCCCCAAGGCTGGCAGCGCGCCCGGGCCCTGCTGAGCGCGGCGGTGGCGGACCGCGTCGCCTCGGCTGCGGCTTTGGCTGTGGTAAACCTCGACCGCGTTGAGGTTTTCTCTGTGGGTCGCACCAGCCAGTGGCGCCGCGTGGGCGCGCAAGGCCGCTGGGAGCCCTGCCCTGGCACACCGGTCCACCACCACAGCCGCTTTGACCTAGCCAGCCTGACCAAGCCGATGGCAACCAGCACCTTGCTGGCATTGGCCTGCGCCAAGGGCCTGTTGTCGCTAGAGGATCCGCTGGAGCGCTGGCTGCCGGAGAGCCGAGGCCTGCCCCTAGGGGCGGTGCCTCTGCGCCTGTTGGCCAGCCACGCCTCCGGATTGCCCGCCTGGGTCGATTTTTTCGCCGCCACCCGGGGCATGCAGGGCCGCGAGCGCGCCTTGGCGCTGCGCAACCTTGTGATCGCGACACCGCTGGTGGGCGTGGCCGGTCGCCAAGCCGTGTACAGCGATTTAGGCTACCTGCTGCTGGGCTGGACCTTGGAGGCCGCGTGGCAGGCGCCTCTTGACCAGCTGTTTGATCGCCATGTCGCCTTGCCCCTGGGGCTTTCCGCGGGCTTTAAGCCGCCGGCCACAGAAGCGGTGGTCTGCACGGAGATCTGGCCGCCGCGCTGCGCCGATGGCCTGCCGCTGCGCGCAGAGGTCCACGACGACAACGCCGCGGCTCTTGAAGGGGTGGCGGGTCATGCCGGTTTGTTTGCCAGCGCCGCAGATGTGGGGCGGTGGGCGCAGCAGTGGCTAAGGGCGGCCTGCGGGCAAGCCAATGATTTGCAGCTAGATCCCCAGCTGGCAACGCGCTGGATCCACAGCGCCGGCGCTGCAGAGACGACTTGGCGCTGCGGCTGGGATACGCCGAGTCGGCCGACTTCTTCCGCCGGAGAGCGCGCGCCGCAAGGGGCCTTTGGCCACCTGGGCTTTGCCGGTACCAGCGTGTGGCTTGCGCCAGAGCAGCGTTTGGCCGTGGTGCTTTTGACCAATCGAGTTCACCCAAGTCGGGATCATGTCAGCGGTATTCGCCAGCTCCGCCCCGCAGTGCACGACGCCCTCTGGCCGGTCTGACGGGCAGGTTTTCGCCGGACCCTGCAACGACATCTTCATCTATTTTCAGGTCCTTACCTAGAATCCGCCGCCAAGACGAGCGGGACGGCGGTTGACCGCTGCATGCCCCCGCTGCTATCCTGGCGGTCTTGCGGGCGAACCGCAGGATGGGCGGCGCGCAGGCCCGCCGAACCCCCGACCCGGAGGCAGAGGGTGTCCGACGCGCGTCCGATCACCAACGTCACCGACTTTGTCTGCAGCAGCTGCTGGAACTCCTTCAGTCGCCACGATCCCGGCGTGGATCACGGCGATCACGTGGTGTGTCCCCACTGCGGCCTCCAGCAGGCTGCAGCGCGCTCGCACAGCTTGGTCGACGCCGTCAACGCAGCGCCCGCCCGCCACGGCATCTCTGACGGCTTTGAGTCGCCCGGGCCTCAGACCCTTCAGTCCTTTGGCATTCCTCAAGTCGATCACGCGCCAATCGCCGCAGGCGGCCACGGCTGGCTGCCGCCAGACCTGGTGGCGCGCTCGGCGGAGCCCGCGGGCTTTATCGTCGGCGAGCCAGACGACTTTGACGACTTTGAGTTCGCCGAGCAGACCCTGCGGCCCGACTTGAGCCACGAGGGCTTGCTTCAAGCGGTCCGCACGACCCAGACGCCCGTGGCGGTCATTGAACAAGAAGCCGGCATCAGCGTCGACGAGCCGACCCCGCCAGAAGGCTTTGCGCCCCTGGAGGCCCTGGCGCCAGAGCAACGCGACTGGAAGCTCAAAGCCATTGGGCTAACGTACAATTTTCACGGTCTGGACGCCCTCATTGGCTGGGCGAGCAACAAGGCCGGCCAGCCGATGCAGATTTCGCAAGATGGCATCGTCTGGCGCGATTTCACGGTGTTTTTTGCGCTATTTCGCGCCGGCGTGCCCGCGGACAAGGCCTTTGCCGACGCCGCCCATCCCGAGGCCGCGGCCGGCATTGTAGCTGCCGCTGCAGCGCAGGCCCGGCCAGCGAGCAAAGCCTTGCCGCCGGAATTGCTGCCCCTTGGTCGCGACGACTCCGCGAGCCCCTCAAGCCGCGCCAATCCAGCGGTCGGCCGCCCCGCCAGTGGCAGCACGGCAGGTGGCGCTGCGGCAGCGAGCAGTTCCGCAATTGGCAGCACAGCCAAGGCAAATTCCCCAGCCAAGCCAACCACTTCAGCCAAGTCCGCCGGAAGCGCCCCCTCCGCCAAACGCCCAGCCGCTGCGGCCGCCGCACAGGCCGAGCCGCCGACCTCCCGAGGCGTGCAAATCGCCGCCGCCTTGGCTGTGTTGACCGTGGTTGTGGTCGCGGTACTGGCGTGGCAAGGCGTGATCTCGCTGCCGGGCTTTAAGTAAGCCCGCTCCTGCTCAAGCGATTTCCCCAGCCAAGCTCAGGCCAAAGCGCGGATCACCGCATCCAGGCGCTCGGTCGCGTGGGCGGGCACCCACAGCCGTTGACCATCGCTCAGGACCGGCAGCCCAGCAGCCTTGGCCCGCTCCAAGCTGACCAGGAGCCGCTGCAACGCTTGGTCGCCACAGTCGCGGCGCACGCTCTCTAGCGCCAAGCCCTCATCCAAGCGCAGGCCGGTCAACAGCAATTCCGCAAGGTGCATCTCAGGCGTCACCGTCTCGCGCAGCGCCTCGGCCAGCTCTGGCCCCTGGGTTCGACCGAGCCCGGCCAAGTAGTCGCGGTGCTGGCGCGTGTTGCCGTAGCGCATTTCACCTTGCGCGGTAGGCAGATAGCCGTGCGCCCCTACGCCGGCGGCCAGGTAATGCCCCCCTTGCCAATAGACCATGTTGTGGCGCGAACGGTGACCGGGCTTGGCAAAATTGGAGACCTCGTAGCGCTCTAGCCCATATTGCCCCACCAGGTCAGGGATTTTGGCCAGCATGGTCATCTGCAGGTCGTCGTCGGGCGGGCTCTGCAGGCCGCGCTCCACGCGGGTGTGAAGCGGCGTCCCCTCTTCGACCGTCAGCGCATAGGCGGAGAGGTGGGGCAGTCCACAGTCCAGGACACCGGCGACATCCGCCTGCAATTGCGCCGCCCCTTGATCCGGCGCGCCAAAGAGCAAATCGGCGCTGGCGCTCTGCAATTGTCCCCCCGCAACCCACTCGCCCAGCAGGTGCAGCGTGCGGCGGGCAGCCGCGGCGTCGTGGACCCGGTCTAGGCGCAGCAGGCGCTGGTCGTCCAAAGCCTGAACCCCTAAGGAGATCCGGTTGATCCCCGCGCTCAGGTAGCCGCGCAGGTCGCCTTCTTCCGCGGCCCCCGGGTTGGCCTCCAGGGTGATCTCTGCGCCAGGCTGCAGTCCAGCCCAGCGATCGAGCCAAGCCAGCACCTCGCCCACCGGCCCAGGCCCCCAAAGCGACGGGGTGCCCCCTCCAAAAAACACCGTGGCGATCGGGGCTTTTTCGATTTCGCCCGTGCGCAGCGCCAGCTCGGCGAGGATGGCCTGCAGATACTGCTCGCGCGGGATCTGCGCCGACACCGCAGTGGCAAAATCGCAATAGGCACATCGCTTGAGGCACCACGGAAAATGGATGTAGACACTCCATGTTCCCTGACGCGGAAGGTACTGCTTGTCCACTGATCTGCTCATCGCCGCACTTTGCCCACTTCAGGCGGTAGGTCGCGCGGCTGGGCCGGGGTGGCAAAATCCGGCGCCAGCAAGTGCAGCACGGTCAGGCGGCGCTTGGCGCCAAATTCTATCAGCGTTACAGATGGTTGCTGGCAGGCATCCTGCCCTGTGAGCCGCGGACACGACTCGAGCTTGGCACGGCCGATCGCCGCCAGGGCCAAGCCGCCAAAGCGACCGTCGTAAAACACTTCCGAACTCGCGGAAACCACCGCGGTCACCGCCAGGCGCAGGGCGTGTTCATAGATGCGATAGGCGCGATCGGCGATGAGCTCCCCGTCTCGCAGCAGCGTAAGCGGCCGCGGCGAAAGCAGCAGGCTGCCCGGATATGCGGAAGCCGCCGTCAGCGCCTGGCGGGCGCGCTTGAGCTCAGGTTCGCCAATCGTCTCTCCGCGCGTGTCGATCGCCGTGAGAGCGACTTCACCAATGGCCAACACGCCCGCGGACTTATCGCCCAATTGCACCTCGCTGACCACCTCGCCCGCGTCCTTGACCACCCGCAGATTCCGCTCGTCGACGCCCTCTGCCCCCGGCTCAATCGCCCAGCGGATGAGCGCCACCATCGGCGCCTGCTGGCCCAATTGCTGTTCCAGGGCATCGAGATCGGCGGGTTCCCCTGCAGTCACCACCGCGTCGACCTGGGCCTTGGCCGCCGCCGCTGCCACGCTTTCCGCCAGCTCCTCGCCCGCCACACCCACGGCAAACAGCAGCCGCGTCCCGCGCTTTTTGGGCGTCTGCACCTCGGTCAATTGGCCGTCGAGCGGCACCACGTCCAGCCGTTCCACCGCCAAGCGCCGCGACGCCACCAGGGTCGGCAGGCCCTTGCGAAACGCCTCCACGGTCACATGGCGGTCGCGCACCGACTCAGCAAAAGTGTGTTCCACCTCAATGCCTTGCACCGCTGCGCTGCCGTCCTCAAAATGCCAGACAAAGCGCTCAATCGCCATCTCTTCCAGCACTTCTGCGCGCAGCCGCACAGTGGTGTTGGACCAGACGCGCAGGGTCTCAGGCTCCGCAGCAATGCGCAGCGGCCCGGCCTGCAGCGGGGTTTCTACAGCCACAGCGCGGGCTTGGCCGGACGATTCACTCGCCGCGGCGGGCAATTCGCCGGCCTGTGTCGCGGTCGGCGCCTGGGCTGGAGCCATCGCCAGGGTGCCCTTCGCTGAATCGCCGGGGGCGCTTAGGCGTCCCTGAGGCTGCGGTGCGGGTTCCGGGCGGCGCGCCTGCACGGCCCACATCGCCAGACCGCCGACCACCAGGCCCAGCAGCCACGGCAGGACGACTCGCCAACGATCGCGCAGGGTCGCCCCAGGCAAAGCGGAGTCGCCGGGCGGTGCGGAATCATCAGGCGGCAAGGAGGGTTGGCGACTAGTGGGCAACAGCAGACTCGCAGTCGTCGCGTGGACGGCCAGGTGGGGGAACAGAGGGCGGCACGGCGCGGGAAACAGGCCGTCCGTGTGCAGGTTGACCCTGCGGCGCCGCCCCCCGTAGTATCGGTGACTCGCATCCTTGCCGCAACGCTGCTGCGCGGCGCAGGGAGGCTGACCCCGCCAGACCGGGGGGAGGTAGAGATGTTTGGTATTTCAAGGCTTTTGGCCGTTCGCACTGGGATGGTTGTCGCGCTGGTGGTCGGTGTTTCGGCGATCAGCGGCCAAGCGTGGGCCGGCAACCTGTGGAAGGCTCGCCAAGCGGAGTGCGTCGGCGCCTTTGCCTCTGCGGAGTCCACCGATCAGGGCAAGCTGATGAGCTGTGCCGACGATTTTGCCTCAGACGCGGTGATCGACCAGCTGGCCCCGGCCGAAAAGACCAAGATCGACAAAGGCTTGCGCTGGCTGTACGACAATGGCTCGGACAAGGGCGCCAAGGTCGCGCGTCTGGCCTTGCAGCGCCTTGGCGTCAACTTGCCGGTGCGGGCGAGCAAGGGCAGCGGTGCCGCGCGGGCAGAGGCGCCGGAGCGCGCCAAGTACGATCCGCCTGAAGCCAAGAAGGCCGACGCTGAAGCCGCTGAAAAGCTTTACAAAGATGGCGTGGCCCTGCTCAAGAAGAAGAAGTGGAAAGAAGCGGTCGCTGTGCTGAACAAGGGCCTGGAAAAGAACCCGCGCAGCGAGAAGATCCTCTACAACCTCGGCTGCGGCGAAGCGAACATGCCGGGCGATTACAAGCCGCTGTGGACCCACCTGCAGTACCTGGCCGACTTGGGCACCGACTACAGCAGTGAGCTGTTGGTCAAGGCCCGCGCCGACGAGGATTTTGAGCCGGTGCGCGAAGAGGTCGAGTTCAAGCGGCTGACGGGCTACATGCGCGCGCAGATCGTCAATACCGTGGACGACGTGGGCGAGCCCGGCGTGGCCAACATCTTTAAGTTGTTTGAGAAACTCGGCCACCGCAAGCCCGACAAGAAGGACGACGACAAGACGCCGCTGCCTGCGCCGATCGTCCAGTTCAAGGCCCACGCCAAGGCCCAGACCGCGGTGATCGCTGAATTGCTGGGCGACCCGGACACCAAGCTGGAGCCGATCACGGAAGGCAAGTACGACATGGTGATCCGCTGGGGCACCAAGGTCGACGACAAGGGCAAGCCGATCAACCTGGGTCCTGAAACCGCCGATGAAGCGGTGGCCAAGGCCCGCCAGAAGCAGAACAAGGCCCTGGCCCAGCCGGAACAGGCGATTGGCAAGGTCAACAAGGTGTTGGATACGCCGGGCCGGGTGATCAGCGAGGCCGGCAAGATGAAGGACCGCGTGCTCTCCGTGGGCGACAAGGCCAAGGGCGCGGTCGATAAGGCCAAGGATCTGGAGAAGATCGGCGACAAGGCCGGCGAAGCCATGAAGATCAAAGGCCTCTAGCAGGTCGATGGCGAACACCAGGGCCGCCAAGCGCGGATCGGTAGGCGGGTGATGGGCGTTTTGCATGAGCTGCTGCAGCTGTCGGCGATCGACTGGTTTGTGGTCGGCCTGGCGACGTTTACCTGCCTGGTCGGGGCGCTTTTGCCGCGCTTTGGCAACTTTATCGGGCGGTTGATGCTGGGCGAAGATCCGCTGATCGCCAAGTGGCAGCTGGCCAGGGTGCAGCGCCGCGAGCGCGGTTTGCAGCTCAAGTCGGCGCGCAAGGCGGAGAAGCTGGCCAAGCGCGCGCCACCACAGGCCAATTAGCTCGCTGTTGCCCTGGGCTCTCCAGTCCTGCTGGGCCCCCAATTCCTGCTGGTCCCCCCGCTGCAGCGGCACGGAGAAAGAATGGCTGCCCCTCTCGCCCTCGCCTCGACTTCGCCGCGCCGCAAGGAACTGCTTGAACGCCTTGGATTTCAGCTGCGGGTGATCCAGGCGAGCGTGGACGAATCGCAGCTGCCGGGCGAGCTGCCGGAGGACTGCGCCAAGCGACTGGCCAGGGCCAAGGTGCTGGCGGCAGTGCGGCGGATCCAGGCGACCCTGTACACCTCAGAACAGGAGGCGCGGCGCCAGTTTGCGAGTGGGGCCCCGCCGATGAGCGCCCGCGGTGACGAGCCGATCCGCTGGGTGCTGGGCGCCGACACGGTGGTGGTGGTCGACGACCTGATCTTTGGCAAGCCGACCGACGTGCAGGAAGCCCGCGAGATGCTCACCCGGCTGTCCGGGCGCGAACACCTTGTCATTACTGCATTTTGCCTCTACGACCTGCGCCGAAGCCGCGAGGGGATCGAGGGGGTGCGCACCGTGGTCAAGTTCAAGGACCTGACGCGCAGTGAGATCGACGCCTACGTCTCTGCCGGAGAAAGCATGGACAAAGCCGGCGGTTACGCGGTTCAAGGCGTGGGCAGCTATCTGGTCGAGCATCTGCAGGGCAGCTATACCAACGTCGTCGGTCTGCCGCTTTGCCAGGTGGTAGAGATGATGGAGGCGATGGGTGCGCGCGACGTACTGCCGTGGAATGCCAAGGATTAGGCGATGATCGACCCAGCAATTGACATGGCGGCGCTGCAGCACAACTACCAGCACCTGACCCAGCGCATCGCCCAGGCGGCGGTGGACAGCGGTCGGGGCAGCCAGGAAGTCGCGCTGATCGCTGTGAGCAAGGGCCAACCGCTAGAGGCGATCCGCGCCCTCTACGCCCTGGGGCACCGCGATTTTGGCGAAAGCTATGTGCAAGAATGGCAGACCAAGGCCCAAGAACTGAGCGATCTGCCCGATCTCCGTTGGCATTTTCTGGGCCACCTGCAGCGCAACAAAGTCCGCCACGTCATCGGCAAGGTCCACCTGCTGCACAGCTTGGATGACATGCAGGGGCTGGACGAAATGGCCCGCACCGCCTGGCAGCTCAAGCTGACCCAGCCGGTGCTTTTGCAGGTCAACTTGGCGCAAGAAGAGAGCAAACGCGGCTGCGGTCCAGACGACGCCGCGCTGTTTTTGGAAGTCCTGCAGCGCAGCCCGGGCCTGCAATTGCGCGGGCTGATGGTGCTGCCGCCCTACGACTGGGACGCCGATCGCGTGCGGCCCTGGTTCCGCCAACTGCGCGAGCTAAGTGAACAATTGCAGCAGACCTACGCAGGCCAGGGCTCTTTGCCGCCGCGCGGATCCTGGCTGCTCTCTATGGGCATGAGCGGCGACTTTGAGGCGGCCATCGCCGAGGGTGCTACCCATATCCGCATTGGCACTGCGCTTTTTGGCCCACGCCTGCCGCGCCACTGATCCCGCGCGCCAATGTCGCACAGATGTTGCACGGCGCGGCGCAGGTCGCCTTGACCGCAAGGGCTCTGCGGCGCGACCCTGCTGTGCCGCACAATTCCGGCGCACCCGCGGGGATCCCCAAATGCCAGAGACAGCGTACCTTGGATTTGCTAGTCGCGACGGTGAGATGCAGCATCGCTACGGCGATCACGTCCACCTGATTCACGATCCGCTGGCGCTGACTTGGCTAGCCCGGCTGAGCCACCCCGCCTGCGTGCAGCCCGAGGTCAATCGCCTGGTGACCCTGCTGTACCGCGGCCTGGTGCGCGAGACGATGAACCGCCAGTTTCCGCGGCGGGTGGTGCGCACGGAGACGCGCATGCGCACTTTTACCGAGCGCGGCTACTACGAGGGCCAGATCCTCGACCCGGACACCGACGTCACCACGGTCGACATCGCCCGCGCCGGCATCCTGCCGTCGATGGTGTGCTTTGAGGCTTTCTGCGAAGTGCTTGACCCTACGCGGGTTCGCCAGGACCACATCCTGATGAACCGCACGACCAACGAGTCGATGCAGGTCACCGGCGCAGGCATGTACGGCAAGAAGATCGCCGGGCCGGTCAAGGACCGCATCCTGGTGTTCCCGGACCCGATGGGCGCCACCGGCGGATCGCTGAGCGAGGCCATTCGCTTCTACCTCAAGGAATTGGACGGCGCACCCAAGCACGTCTACGCGCTGAACCTGATCGTCACGCCCGAATTCATCCGCCGCATGACCGACGAATTTCCCGGCAAAGTGTCGATCTACGCCTACCGCCTCGATCGCGGCCTCTCGCCCGATTCGGTGCTGCAGGCCCTGCCCGGCGAGCACTGGGACCTGGAGAAGGGCCTGACCGACCACCAATACATCGTGCCCGGCGCCGGGGGCATGGGCGAGATCATGAACAACGCCCTGTCATAGCACCGCAAAATCGAGCGATTGCTGCCGCCGCTTCCCTTCGCCCTCCCGGAGCCCCCCATGTCTGAACCCGCCGAGCCCGCGCAGAAAATGCGCGAGATTATTGACGTTTACCTAGACTCCGCCTTGATCGCCGCGCGCACAGCGGCACTGGGGCGCGAGATCAACGCCAGCGGGCCCTTTGCCAAGCCGCTGGTGGTGATCTGCGTGCTCAAAGGCTCGTTCCTGTTCTTTGCCGACCTGGTGCGCCACCTGGACGTGCAGTGCAACTGTGTGTTTCTAGGCGTGTCTTCCTATGGCGGCAACACAGAGAGCTCCGGCGCCGTGCGGCTCACCCACGACTTGACCTTGGACATCGCCGACCGCGACGTACTGATCGTCGAAGACATCGTCGACACTGGGCTGACCATGTCGTATTTGCTGAACATTTTGGGGGCCCGCCAGCCGCGCTCTCTGCGGGTCTGCACGCTGCTCCACAAGCCGGCACGCAAACGGGTAGAAGTTCCCCTAGATTACGTGGGCTTTACCATTGACGACGTCTTTGTGGTCGGCTACGGCCTGGACTACGACGAGCGGCTGCGCAACCTGCCGTTCATCGGGGTCATGCGCTTTGAGCCCGCGGTATAGCCGCGATGCACCTGCGCTTTTTGGGCCACGCCGCCTTTGACCTCCAGCTCGCGGGCCTGCGGCTGTGTCTGGATCCGCACAAGCCCGGAGCCCTGGGCGGGCGCTTTCAATTGCCGGCGATCCAGGGGCCCTTTGACGCCCTACTGCGCAGCCACGGCCATGAGGATCACGCCGCCTGGACTCCGGCGTTGGGGACCGACCGCTGGCTCGACGCGCCGCTGCACCTGCCCGGCCTGCAAATCGACGCCCGCGCGGCCTTTCACGATCAGCGCCAAGGGCTGCAACAGGGGCTGACGCGGATGCTGTCGCTGCGCGGCGAGGCTCTGCGGCTGGTGCATTCCGGCGATCTGGGCGCAGTAGATGACCAGGATCTTCAGTGGTTGGCCGGTACGGACGTGCTGATGATCGCCGCGGGCGGCACCTGGACCCTGGACGGCGCGGCGGCGGCCAAGCTGGCATGGCAGAGCGGTGCCCGGGCAGTTGTGCCGATGCACTGCGCCGATCCCCGTGTCAACCTTGCGCTTTTGCCCGTGGCGGAGTTCCTGCAGGCGTGGCCGGGCCCGGTTGTGTACGCCGATCAGCTCGACAGCGCCCTGCTGGCTGGGTTGACCGCAGCGACGGCGGTGGTCCTGTCCGCGCCGTAATTGCCGACTCAAGCCCATAATAGCGCGCAGATTTCCGGGCCTGGGCGCCCCTGAGCGGCAGTTGCGAAACGCGGCGCGGCGCTGCTATGATCGGCGATTGTTGCGCCTTGAGCGCCCTTGCCGCTGTTGGAGACCCATGCGCCGTTTGAACTCCGCCTCTCTGTTTGATTTCCGCAGAGCCCTGGCCACCGTTGCGGCGCTGGCGATTGCGGCCGCGGTTGGCGGTTGCAGCACTGAGACCGCGACGACCACCGCCAAACCGACCCAAGATGTCGGCGCGGGCGACAGCAGCACAGGCGATACCAGCATTGCCGACAGCAGCAGCGCCGACACCGCGGCCGTCGACACCTTGGGCCAAGACGCGACCGGCACCGACGACGCGCTGACCGTCGCCGATGGCCAAACCGGTGACGCCGGCGCCAAAGACAGCGCGATTCAAGACACCGCGGTCCAAGACACCGCAGCGAGCGATGCGGCCAAGAGCGACACGGCCAGCGCCGATGTACCCAAGGACATTCAGCCGAGCAAATGCACCGCGGACAGCGAGTGCCCCAAGGGATTTGGCGACTGCCAGACCAGCGGCTGCGACGTCGCCACCGGCAAGTGCTTTGTCAAAATCGCCGCGGACGGCGGCAGTTGCAAGATCGCCGGCATTTGCGGCGGCAGCGGCACCTGCAAAATGGGCGCGTGCGAAGTCAATGAAAACCCGTGCAAGCCCCAGGCCTGCGCCCCCAAGGCGCTCAAGTGCGGCGACACCTTGACGATGGACGCCAGCAAGCTCGGCGCTTCGGCTTTTGGCATCTGGCCCTGCACCGGTGCCAAGCTCGACGGCGGCGAAGCGGTGTACGCCCTGGCCGCGGACGTCACGGGCGTTGCCGCGGTGAGCCTGTCTGGCGCGGGAACGGACGCAGCGGTGCTCTTGCTCATCGCCGGACCGCTGGCCGATCAGTGCAATTCGCTGACCTGCGCCAAGGCCGGCGCGTCGCTGTCTCTGGGCCTGAAGCCGGGCCTGACCCACACCCTGGTGGTCGACACCACGGTCGGCCTCACCGGCACGCTCAAGCTCAGCGTCAACTGCGGCCCCGCCCCCTCGTGCGGCGACGGCACCTGCTCCGGCAATGAGACCTGCAACGGCTGCCCCAAGGACTGCGGCACCTGCGCCACCTGCGGCGACGGCAGTTGCGACCCCAAGATCGAGAACTGCGCTTCCTGCCAAGCCGATTGCGGCGAATGCAAGCTCGCCACCGGCCCAGAATGCACCGCCAAGACCACGCCGGGCTGCCCCGGCTGCGCCTGCGAGGCCGACGTCTGCAAGCAAGACGACTACTGCTGCGACACCGCCTGGGACGGCATTTGCGTGGGCCTCTGCACCGATTTTGGCGGGCCGATGTGCACCAAGCCGGACGCGTGCGGCGACAATGACTGCGGCGAGAACGAATACCCGAGCAACTGCCCGCAAGACTGCGGCGACCCGGTGGGCTGCGGCGATGGCAAGTGCTCGGCCAGCGAGACCTGCAGCAGCTGCGCCCTCGACTGCGGCGTCTGCCCGGCGGCCGATCAGCCGGTGTGCGGCAACAGCAAGTGCGACTCCACGGAACACTGCGGCACGTGCCCCAAAGACTGCGGCGTGTGCAGCTCCGACTGCAGCGCTCTGACCAGCAAAAGCACCCCCGGCTGCCCCGGTTGCGCCTGCGAAGCCGAAGTCTGCAAGGCCGACGCGTACTGCTGCAACACCGCCTGGGACAGCCTCTGCGTGTCCGCCTGCAGCAAGAGCGCTCAGATGGCCTGCCCCAAAAACGTCTGCGGAGACGGCGTTTGCAGCGGCACGGAGAGCTGTGAGAGCTGCAGCAAAGACTGCGGCGGCTGCGTGTGCGGCGACGGCACCTGTCAATCGACCGAAAACGACACCAGCTGCGTCCCGGATTGCGTCAAGTGCGGCGACAACAAGTGCTCGCCCAGCGAAAACAGCGCCGGCTGCCCCAGCGACTGCCCCGTGTGCGGCGACGGCACCTGCTCGCCCAAAGAGTCGACGAGCAGCTGCCCGGCGGACTGCATCAAGTGCGGCGACGGCATCTGCTCGGCCCCCAGCGAGACCCTGCAGAGCTGCGAGGTCGACTGCAGCCTTGGTTGCAAGGGCAAGTGCGGCAAAAGCAGCAGCGATAGCAAGGGCTTGCCCTGCTATTGCGACGCCAGCTGCGAGAGCTTTGGCGACTGCTGCGCCGACAAAAAGACCTTCTGCCCGTAGCACCGCAGAGGGACGCGACGTCGCCAGATCGCTCCGCAGCCCGGCGCGCGGCGCC
>JBIKTV010000087.1:0-16271 GCA_044347905.1 Myxococcota bacterium | reverse complement strand
GCCGATATCGTGGGCGAGTCGCAAGACGCCGACCGCAAGCCCAGCGAATTGACCTATACCTACGCTTGGTTCAAAGATGGCCAGCCGACGAGCTACACCGCCAAGACCCTGCCCGCCGGCACCGCCAAGAAGGGCGAGCTGTGGCAGGTCCAGGTGACCGCCAACGACCCCTACACCGCCGGCAAGACCGGCTCGGCCCAGGTGGTGATCGCCAACGCCGCGCCGGGCAGCGCAGAACTGTCCGTGGCCCCCGCGGCGGTCGACCTCGCCAGCAGCGCCACCTGCACCCTGGCCAAAGCGGCGACCGACGTGGATGGCGACGCGCTGACCTATACCTACGCCTGGCAGATCAACGGGATTTCTCTGGCCGGTGTGGCGAGCGAGACGGTGGATGTGAGCCTGCTGACCCGCGCCGATGGCTCGCCCTTGCACGCCGGCGACGCGCTTTCGTGCAGCGCCCAGGCCAGCGATGGCAGCGCCCAGGGCCCGGTGGGTCTGTCGGCCGCGGTGACCCTGCTGGCCTATGACGTGTGCGCGAGCGCCAAAAACCCCTGCAGCGCGCAGGCTTCCTGCAGCAACACGGACACGCTGACCCCCACCTGCAGCTGCAACCCCGGCTACAGCGGCGACGGCAAGACCTGCGGCGACATCGACGAATGCGCAGACAACAGCGCGGGTTGCGACCTGGCGGCCACCTGCAGCAACAGCCCCGGCTCGTTCAGCTGCACCTGCAAGGCCGGCTACAGCGGCGACGGAAAGAGCTGCAGCGACGTAGACGAGTGCCTAACGGCCAACGGCGGCTGCGACCTCGCGGCGGACTGCAGCAACAGCGTGGGCAGCAATACCTGCACGTGCAAGCCGGGTTACAGTGGCGACGGCAAGATCTGCGTGGATGTCGACGAGTGCCTGGCCAACAACGGCGGCTGCGACGCCAACGCCACCTGCAGCAACACCGCGGGCAGCAACACCTGCGCCTGCAAGAGCGGCTTTAAGGGCGACGGCAAGGTGTGCAGCGACATCGACGAGTGCCAGAGCGGCAACGGCGGCTGCGACCTGGCGGCCGACTGCAGCAACACCGCGGGCAGCAATACCTGCACCTGCAAGCCGGGTTACAGCGGCGACGGCAAGAGCTGCAGCGACGTAGACGAGTGCGCGAACAACTTTGGCGGCTGTTCCAAGGACGGCATCTGCACCAACCTGCCGGGCAGCAACAGCTGCGCATGCAAAGACGGCTTTAGCGGCGACGGCAAGACCTGCACGGACATCGACGAGTGCAAGACCGGCAACGGCGGCTGCGGCGCCAACGCCACCTGCAGCAACAGCCCGGGCAGCAGCTCCTGCGCCTGCAACCCCGGCTACAGCGGCGACGGCAAGACCTGCACGGACGTCAACGAGTGCCTGACCAACAACGGCGGCTGCAGCGCCAACGCCACCTGCACCAACACCGTGGGCAGCAACACCTGCGCCTGCAAGAGCGGCTTTAGCGGCGACGGCAAGACCTGCTTGGACATCGACGAGTGCAACGGCCTCAACATCGGCGTGCCCAAGGGCTTGAGCGGTTGGGTGGTTTTGGGCTCGAGCCCCACGGTGACCTGGCACGAGGTCGGCGATGCGCTGTACTACGGCGACCCGGTCAAGAAGAACTTCAACACCGGCGGCGCCAACAACGGCAGCGTGACCACCGCGCCCCTGGCCGTGCCCGCCAACCCCGCGGTCGTCTTGGCCTTTGACGTGACCCTGGCCATTGAAAGCGAAGCGAGCTTTGACCTGTTTACCATCAGCGTCGCCGGCACGGGCGCGGTGCTGTGGAGCAAGCCGACTGGGACGGCCTTTCAGCAGAACCTGCAGGTCGAAATCCCCATGGCGGCGTACGCGGGCAAGGAGATCCAGCTGGTGTTTGCCTTTGACACCAAGGACGCCATCGCCAACGACACCGCCGGCATTACCTTGGGCAAGCTGGCTTGGCGCCTGGACAACTGCGCCGCGACCGCGACTTGCACCAACGTCCCGGGCAGCTTCCAGTGCGCGTGCAACAGCGGCTACAGCGGCAACGGCGTGACCTGTGCCGATATCGACGAGTGCAAAAGCGACAACGGCGGCTGCGGCCAACCCAAGGCCTGGACCTGCGTCAATAACATCGGCGCGGCGCCGACTTGCGTCGACATCGACGAGTGCTTGGTCAACAACGGCGGCTGCAACGCCAATGCCATCTGCGGCAACACCCCGGGCGGCAACACCTGCACCTGCAAGGCGGGCTACAGCGGCAACGGCATCGCGTGCGTCGACATCGACGAGTGCAAGACCAACAACGGCGGCTGCGCGGTCGACGGCATCTGCACCAACGTGCCGGGCAGCAGCCAGTGCGCCTGCAAGCCGGGCTACAGCGGCGACGGCAAGACCTGCACCGACATCAACGAGTGCCTGACCAACAACGGCGGCTGCTCGGCCAATGGTACCTGCACGAACACCGCGGGCAGCAACACCTGCGCGTGCAAGACCGGCTTTAGCGGCGACGGCAAGACCTGCACCGACATCAACGAATGTTTAACCAACAACGGCGGTTGCGCGGCCGATGCGCTCTGCACCAACACCGCGGGCAGCAACACTTGCGCGTGCAAGACCGGCTTCAGCGGCGACGGCAAGACCTGCACCGACATCAACGAGTGCCTGACCAACAACGGCGGCTGCTCGGCCAATGCCACTTGCACCAACACCGCGGGCAGCAACACCTGCGCGTGCAAGACCGGCTTTAGCGGCGACGGCAAGACCTGCGCCGATGTCAACGAGTGCTTGGCGGGCGCACCCTCCAACCCACTGGATCTGCAAGTAAACCTAGCAAGTTGGACGGTGACGGCGAGCTCGGCGACGGTCAAGTGGCAGCCGGTGAACGGAGCGCTGCGCTATGCCAACAGCTCCAACAACTTCAACGACGGCACCGCCAACAGCGGCACCATCACCAGCCCGGAATTGACTATGAGCGAGGCGGCGCGCTTCGTCGAGTTTGCGATGATTGCCGACACTGAAGGTGGCACCACCTATGATCTTTTGACCGTGACGGTCATCGACGGCCCCGACAGCTTTAACGTGCTGGGCAAGTCGGGCGTCACGGTGGGCACCACGCCGGCCAACTACAAGCTCGACTTGACGGCCTTCTTGGGCAAGAAGATCAAGCTTCGCTTTGGCTTTAGTACGGTCGACGCGATCGCCAACGACGGCAGCGGCATCACCATCACCAAGCTGGCCCTGACCGGCAACCGCGCGGACTGCAGCGCCAACGCCGTTTGCAGCAACACCGCGGGCAGCTACAGCTGCGGCTGCAACCCCGGCTACAGCGGCGACGGCAAGACCTGCACCGACGTCAACGAGTGCCTGACCAACAACGGCGGCTGCAGCGCCAACGCCACCTGCAGCAACACCCCGGGCAGCAACACCTGCGCGTGCAAGACCGGCTACATCGGCGACGGCAAGACCTGCACGGCCACCGCACAATCCTTTGGCTTTGTGGGCAAGACGGAGACGTTCACCGTGCCCGTGGGCGTCACCAGCGTGCTGATTGAAGCGGCGGGCGGCGGCGGCGGCGGCGGCGGCAACGACTGCCAGGTGGGCGGACCGGGCGGCGCCGGCGGCTACGTCAAGGCCACCAAGGCGCTGACGGTCAAGGCCGGCGACACCCTGACCATCGTGGTCGGCGGCGGCGGTACGGCGGGCGCCTCGTGCGCAGCGGGCAACGGCGGCGGCAGCGGCGCCTACTTGGGCGGAGCCAACGGCGGTACGGCGGGCCAGGCCGGCTGTTCGGGCGGCGGTGGCGGCGGCGGCGGCCTGTCGGGCGTGTTCATCGGCAGCGTCTCTGCGGCCAATGCCGTGGCGGTCGCGGCGGGCGGCGGCGGCGGCGGCGGGGCGGGTTGCGGCATCGGCGGCAACGCGGGATCGGCCGGCTGCAACGCCGCGGCCCAGCCGTTTGCCTCGGCGACCGGCGGCGGCAACCTGACCAATACCGACGGCGGCGGCGGCGGCGGCGGCGGGTCGGGCTACACCAGCGGCGCGGGCGGCGCCGGCAACGCCAGCGGCTATGACACCGGCGGCAACGGCGGCGGCGGCGGCGCGTGCTACGCCCAGGTGGCGCTGAGTGCGACCAACAGCAACAGCGGCGGCACCGCGGGCGGCGCGACCGCCAACGGCGGCAACGGCTACGTCAAGCTGACCCTGCAGTAGGACAGATCAGGTCCCCAGCAGATCAGGTACCCAGGGCTTTGGTTAGCCCATGACAATAAAGGCTATTTCTTAATCCAGGGCGGTTACTCCCCTGGCGCGCCAACCCACAGCTCGGACTCAAGCGTCAGATCAGGTACCCAGGGCTTTGGTTAGTCTATGATACCAAAGGCTATTTTCTGGTCCAGGGCGATTGATCCCCTGGCGCGCCGACCCATAGCTCGGACTCAAGCGTCAGACCAGGTACCCAGGGCTTTGGTTAGTCTATGATGCCAAAGGCTATTTCTTGGTCCAGGGCGGTTGATCCCCTGGCGCGCCGACCCACAGCTCGGACTCGAGCGTCGCGGCCGCGGTGGCGGTCAGCTGGACTTTGAGCGAGCGGTGCTGCTTGAGGACGCCGTAGGCGAGGCCGTCGTACTGCAGGTCGCTGGCGAATTGCATGGCGTTGGCGGGCGACGTGACGCGGACCCACACAGCGCCGGTGGCATCTTCCCAGCGCGCACCGTCAGGCAGCAGTGTGAAAACGCCGCGCGGATCCTCGCTGGGGCTCAGGCCGCCCAGACCTTGCCAGCGCAAACCGGCGCTGTGGGGCAGGCTGTCGGCAAAGGCAAAAGTGTCGGTCACGCGCACCACGCCATTGGCCAGCAGGGTTAGCTTGCGCCGCACTTTGCCGCCGGGAAGGGTCACCTCAGCCTCGCCGCCGCTGGCATCGCCTTCAAGAAGTTGGCACGGCTGAAGGGTTTTACTGGCCAGCGCCGGCACCAAGGGGCCCTTGCCGTCGACAAACACCGTGTTGTGCTGCTCGGCTTTGTTGACCTTTTCGTGGTCGCCCCATTTGCTGTAGCCGGCGTCGAGCAAGCGGGCCTTGCCGCGGGCAAACAGTTCGACATGCAGCGCGTCGCCCTGGCGGTGGCCAGCCCACTGATACGCCGGCGGCACCGCCAACAGCCCGACCTGCCAAGCGTCCGGCCCCTGACCGCCGCGCCACATCGCCGTGCCGCCGTCGGGGTGAAACTGCCAGTTGTCCGCGGGCGCCTTCTTGACCAGCTGCGGATCCCAAAACAGCAGGGTTTCGACCGATAGATCCGCCGTCCACCCCGCAAATGGATGCTGCGCAAAAGCCCACGCAGCCTCGGGAATCTGCAGCGGCCCGGCCAAAGCGCCAAAGGGAAAGCCGGCGGGCAGCGCGTCACCCCACGGCCACAGCAGGCCATCCGGGCGCAGAAATGCCGCGGTCCAGCGGACACTGGCGCTCAATAGCGGGTCGCCCAGCAGGTCGGCCACGGGCTCTGTGTGGTCCAGGCACTGCGGCTGCCAAGCGATGCGCGTCTGGCAGAGCACCTGGCCGCACACCCCAGCGGGCGAGGCGCGGTGCAGGGCCACCAGCCAGGGAATTTCGCTTATCATCGCATACATGTGGTAGTACGGCCCCTCCGCGTAGCTGCCGCTGGGCGCATAGGTGTAGCCGTGCCAGATGTCGCGCACCGTCGCCGCCGCCCAGCCCTGCCACTGCGGCGCCTGGGGGTGCGAGGGCAGGACCAGCGCGCACATCCCCAGCCCCGCCGCAGCTTTTTCCGAGTGGTTGTTGGGCCAAAACGCATAGGCCACGGCCATATCCGCGGTCACCCACTGGTAAAAAGCCCCGCACCACTGGCCAAGGCGCTGGCGGGCTTGGGGCAGCTGCGCGTCGCTGGGGGTCGCTGCCTCGGCCAGATGCAGGGCCACGCTCAGGCCCACCAGCGCATCACCCACGTGGATGCCCGCATTAGGATCCGTAAGCACTACCTGGGGTTCTGGGAGGGTCACCCCAGCTAGAAGCGCCTCATGGGCCCGCAGCGCGTCGCCCTTGACCCAGCCCACCAGCGCCTTGGCTTTGGCGACATTGCCCAGCGCGTAGGTGTCCGCGTAGCCCTTGACCACCGGCAGCGGCTGGGCGGCGCTCTGCTGGACGTGCTGCCACACCGGCGCCAGCAGCGGATCCTCAAACTTGATCAGCAGTTGCAAGTGGGTCCCCCCAGTCAGCAGCTGCGGCGGCGGCACCACGGGCGGGGCGATTAGCGCGCAGGAGGGCGGGGTCGGCTCCGTGTCGGCGGGGGCTGTGTCGATGGCGGTGGTGTCGATGAGGGCAGTGTCCGTGGCGTCGGTCTCGGCGGCGCTGGCGGTCCCGTCGGCGGGTAAGGTGTCGGAGACCAAGGTATCGGCGTTAGCGTCTGAATTGCCGCCAGAATTGCCGTCCGTCGCGGCCAAAGCCTGCGGTTGGCGGGCGGAACTGCACGCGCACCCCAGAGCCAGCAGGAGGAGGCCAAGGCCAGCGCGGGCGAGAAAGCGAGCGATCATGGGGCGATCTCCGTAGGTTGGGCGGCGCTGGCGGGCGCCGTCGTCGCAGCACATGGGCCAGTGTCGCCGATCCGCGGGCGGCTGGACAGTGCGCCCGGATTGACCGAAGGCCGCGCCACGCCTACCCTCGCCGCGCTCTGGAGGTCCGCGATGCCGCCCCTGCCCCCTCTGTTTGGCGTCGACCCTTGCCGGCAGCGGCTGCCCGCTGGCCCTTGGCGCCAACTGGGCGATTATTTGCGCGATCAGTTCCCGGGTGTCGGCCCGGAGGCGTGGCAGGAGCGCTTTGCCGCCGGGCGCGCCGTGGATGGTCAAGGCGCAAGGCTGAGCTGGGACCAGCCTTACCCCGCCGGGGCAGAGCTGCACTATTACCGCGAGCTGCCTGCAGAACCGCCGATTCCATTTGCCGAAACCATCCTCTATCAAGACGCCGACCTGCTGGTGGCCGACAAGCCGCCCTTCCTGCCCGTAGTGCCGGCCGGGCGCTTCTTGCGCGAGACCCTGCTGATTCGCCTGCGCCAACGCACGGGCCTGGCCGAGCTGACCCCGGTGCACCGCCTGGACCGCCACACCGCCGGGCTGGTGCTGTTCAGTTGCCGCGTTTCTAGCCGCGACGCCTATACGGCGCTGTTTCGCGAACGGCAGATCACCAAGGTTTACCACGCCCTGGCGCCCATCGACCCGACGCTGACCTGGCCGCAAGTGCGCCGCAGCCGCATCGCCACCGCGGAGCCGTTCTTTTGCATGGCGGAGATACCCGGCCCGCCAAATGCCGAAACACGCATCCAACTGCTGGAACAGCGCGGCGCCGAGGGCCTGTACCGCCTGGAGCCGCTGACCGGCCGCAAGCACCAGCTGCGCGTCCACATGGCGGCGCTGGGTCTGCCGATCCGCGGCGACTTGCTGTACCCGCAGGTGACGTCAGAGGCGGGCATCGACGACTGGAGCAAGCCCCTGCAGTTGTTGGCTCAATCGCTGGGGTTTATCGATCCGCTGACCGGCGAACCGCGGCGGTTTGCGAGCTTGCAGCAGCTGGGTTAGGGCCCGCCCGCTCGACCATTGCCGGGGCGGTGCTGCGCGGCCATACTCCGCCGGCCAATCCTTCTGGCTAGAGGTGCCCATGCCGCCGCAACTCGTGTTTCTCCATGGCCTGGAGTCGGGCCCCCACGGCAGCAAGTTTCAGCTTCTGCAGGGTCTGGGCCTGGGCGACGTCCTGGCTCCCGACTGCGAAGGCATCCAAGACATCGGCAAACGCTTGGCGATTATCGAAGCGAGCTTGGGCGCGGCGAAGCAATTGCTGATCGTCGGATCGTCCTTTGGCGGGCTGATGGCGCTGCTATATGCGGCGGCCCACCCCCAGCAAATCGCCGGCTTGATGCTGTGCGCTCCCGCGGTCCACCGCCCGGAATTGGTCGCCCTGCCCGGCTCGCCCGGCGGTGGCTCGCTGCCCGCGGTGCCCGTGCGCGTGCTTCACGGCAGCCAAGACACCGTGGTGCCGCTGGCGCCGGTGCAGGCCTACTGCGCCGCCCACAACCTGGAGCTCCGGGTGGTGGACGACGGCCATCGCCTTGCCGATAGCCACGCCGAGCTAGCCGCGCTGGTGCGCGAGGTTTGGCAGGTGGCAAAGGGATAGGCGGACGCGAGGAAGCCGGAGAGCCTCGCGCCGGAGCGGATTCTTGACCGTCACGCTCTCGGGCGGTTTTTGCTGCCGGTAGAAGGGACTTACCATAGCCTAGGGGTCTAGCAAGCGCTCGCATTGCGAAATTGGCGGTGGCAAATGAGAGCCGGCGATGGGCGCGCTCGCGGGTTGCAGCGCCAGGGCCACCAACCAATGCCCCTATCTACGCAGCCCACCGCAGAAACAAGCTTAACTAGCCAGACATATGCGCCTGCTCGCGGTGTCTGTGGCGAGAGCACTACCAGCCAACCCCTTCTGTTGGAATGCTTTTCTCTGGGGCGCTGTCGCAACGTCGATCTGGAGACAGGGGCCCCCAACGCCGGCCAGCTGAGGCCTCCGCTCGGACTAACGTCCGGACTAGCGGCAGCGTGCCCCCGTGACCAGCCGCGCCACAAGTGATACAAGCCCGCTGGGCAGCCGCAGTTGTGGCTCAAATGCCCCACGCTGGCGGCGCAAGACCGCGCAAACCGCTTCAGGAGCCCCCGCAAATGCCCACCCTCCCTGACAAAATCTGCCCTAGCGCCCAACTGTCGGATCTAGACCTCAGCGGCCGCGACCTCAGCGAGTGCTCCCTGGACGGCGCAACGCTAAACGGAGTCCGGCTGACCGACAGCCGCCTCGACCACGGATCGCTCTGCGGAGTGCGAATCTTGGGTGCGTCTGCGATCGGATCGTCGTGGTATTCCGCCAATCTCAGCGGCGCAGAGATCAGTGAGGCCAACTTGAGCCGCAGCGACTTTCAGGGGGCCACGCTCGGCTGCGCACAAGTCAGCGACAGCAACCTCAGTGGCGCCCTGCTGGCCGATGCCGTAGCCGGAGGCATACGCCTGGCCGACTGCCAACTCGACAACGCCGACCTGCGCGGGGCTCTCCTCCACGGCGCGGAGCTGTTCAATACCTCTTTGGTCCACGCCGATGCCCGCGGACTCATGGCCCTTGGCGCCCGGCTGGTGGAGGTCGATCTGCGCGGCGCCGATCTGCGCGATGCCCAGCTTCAGGGCGCTACCCTGAGCAAGGTCAACTTCCAGCACGCCAATCTGGAGGGCGCAAACCTCAGCGGCTCGACTCTGCGCGGTGTGGACATGCGCGGCGCCAAGCTTGCCGGGGCAATTCTGGACGGTGCCAACCAGGTCAGCGTCCAGCGCGAAGAGGACCCCGAGCCGCTGGCCCAACCCCAAGTGGCGCGCCGGGCATCGAGCCACCCCGACGAACTCTAGGAGCCCCCCGCACGCACCGAGCCGAATTCGGCTACCCGGCCGGCTACCCAGGGCTTTGGTAAGCTTATAATTGGCCTTGCCTTTTTGGATTCTCCGTCGATGGAGAGCTAACTCTCTCTGGTTTGCATGCCGCGCCTAGCGCACCCTCGGTCGCACGTCTGCCACATAGCCGGCCAGTTGACTTATTCCCGCTAGATGGACCAAAGCCCGCGCCGCATCCATGGCGTGCAACCCAAGGACCGACTCCGGGTGGTCGTCGCGGTAACCGCCGAACAGACCCAGGGCAACGGCAATGCGCTGATTTTTTATGCGAATGCGTGCAAGACAGCTGTACACCATGTCAGCCGCCTGCAGCCATTCTGCGGTTGAACACTGGTATCCGAGTTGGTCCCACTCGTGTGAATCGGCGCCGTGAGCGACAGCTACGTAATCGAGCTTGCCAAGGTCGGCACTCGCCTCAAGATGGCGCAACAACTGTTCGAGATTTCTGAGATAATCACCGTGAGCCCCCATCGGGTTGAGGTTGAGGCCTGGCGGAATGGCTGAATCGAGGTCCTCCGCGAAGTCGCGCGTATCCTCAATCGAATTGCCATAGTGGCCGTCTAGGTCGATCCATGCACCGCGCAATCCGCGACGCTGAAACAGCTCTAGGGCGGCGATGGCTTGACCGCTGAAAGTACAGAATCCGCTGCCGCCATCCGGCCGGGCGTGGTGAAATCCCGAAACGGGGGCCATCATGACGTGCTGCGGTGTTTCGACCGCGGCGGTGAGGGCCGCCAGAAGACAGCCGTTGGTCAGAAGCACGGAATCGCGGAATTCCGCCGACCATACAAGGCCATTGCTCTCTGCCATGTGCCGCGGTGAGCCGGCCAGGAAGGCATCGACGTACGTCGGCTTATGGGCCAAGAGCACCTGCTCGCGCCTTAGGGGTTCAAAGCCATCGCGAACTTCAATGTGGGGCCATAGCGGCGAGGAACGCAAAAACTCAAGGAACCGCCTAGGTTTTGTCGGCGACTTGGAGTAGTTGCCAGGCACATCTGCTGGAACCATGTCGTCGCGATAATAGATCACTAGAGGCTTGCGCATGTCGACTCCCGTTGCTGGCCCGGGTCGGCGGAGAGACCGGCCTCAAGAGGGGCCCCTCAGGAAAGTCGGTGGGCAACCCTGCGCAAGGGCCGATGCCGGCCTAGACGGTCGCAATGCGACAACGGCTGTCGCATAGCGTCGCGAGAGTTTGCCGCGGACCTTTTGGGAAGACTGGAGCGCTCCGAGAACTCCTTGGCCGAGCGAATTCCCACCACCTCGATGACGACGAGCTCGCCGCCCACCATCGCTAATGCGCGCAGTTCTTCCTGACTCTACCCGGCCATCGCGACACCGCGGGTCTCACTCCGTCTTGGGGTAGGGCATGGAACCCAGCAGAAAGTTCGGCGGAATCTCAAGACCTGCGGCCCGCAGCCCTGCCGGCGACGCGACCAGCGCCAGCCGATAGGCTTCCTTGGCCTCGACATAGCGCGCAACCCAGTGGGAATAGACTTCGGCGTAAGCCTGGCGCACAGATTCCAGGCGCGACAGGATCAATGGGAGCCGCCGCTTCTTGCCCTCGGCCGTGAAGTAGCTCGCCTTGGGCTTGGGCGGACCAGCTTCGTAGGGGTCGCCATTTTCGCCAAGACGTTCTGGAATCGGCAGTTTCTGCACCCCTGCTTCACAAAATTCTCCTGTAGTACCAGGTTCTTGACAAAGCCCTGGTTCTCCGTCTTCTGCAAGAGGCCCGCTCGACTCGTTGTGGGAGCCGGCGCGCTCCGCAGCAGCAGTTGCCACAACCGGAACGGTTCGCTTTGAGGCGTTGATTCTCCCGAACGGCACGTTGGCGACGGAGTCTGCCACTTCGATGTAGCGCTGGCGCAACTCTGCGGGTGTCAACTCTTCCCAACAGTGGGGAGGCGTGACCACAAGCTCCGTGGTTGTCTCGTAGGCCTCATCGTCGCGAGCACCTCCCTGCAAGCGGCTCTCGCGATAGCGTGCGGTGGCATCGCAGGTCTTTCCAGCCAGTTGTTCCCCAACGATCATGGCGTCTACCGTAGATGCACCCGGAAACTGAATGGGGTGGTCGACCAGGCCCGCGGCGACAGCTTGGCCGAGGATGTAGCCAAGGCGCCACCGGACAGTGGCCTCATCCGTGGAAACCGGCAACCACTTCATTTCGTGCCAGAGGCTGACGGTCTCCTGGGCCTCTTTGTCAATCCCCTCGTTGCGCAGCCGGTTGTAAGCGCGGGTAATGCCCGAGTGAAGAAACGCCAGAAACTTGGCGAATTTGTGTGGGCACCCAATCATGTAGAGGGCGTGAAAATGGTCAGACATGAAATGCAGAGCCAGCAACTTGACACCGTAGCGGCGCAGAGCAATCGCCATCTGACCATAGATCGCCTCCTTGAGCCTGGGGCAGTTGGGATCAAGGAGAAATTTCCCGCTGCGGATTCTCTGAGTCACCTCGTGATAGAGACCGGGGTCAAAGTTCCGGTATCGGCGCACACTTCTCAGTTGCATGACGAGACCTCTCTTTGCGGCTGGCAATCTGCGCATTGTCAAACCAAGCAAGCCGACGATATTCAACTTCACTTCTTCCAGACGCTGCTGACAGAACTCCGCCAAACTTGATGCCCTGGCCCTAAAGAATCGCCGGTCGTCCGCCGGTCAAACGGCCAACCCACATCACTCCAAATCAGATGAGGCTACCCCAGGCGGCCTATCAGCGCTCAAGCACATCCCGTGCACAATCCGTGCCAAAAGGGGCTAATGAATTTTCAACACTTTCTAGCGCCTCAACGAGCCAATGTGCAGTATCATGAGACTGGCTGATACCAAATGTGAGACTTCCGGAGCCCGAGCGCCTCCGTCAACGCATACTTCGCAGTAATATCAGCAGCCAACCAAAGCCCAGGCTGCGCAAAGGCTGAGGTAAGACGGCACTTCAACGCAAAGCGCGGCGGTCAATCGTCGACCGGTCTTGAAATCTGTGCTGTCCCGAACTACTCGCTGAGGAGGAGATAGGCCTCGACAAATTCTTCAATCCTATCGACGGCTAACCAAAGCCCTGGGTCCCCGAGACCACCGTTCCCAGGCCCTGCCTCTCCATCGCCCTGAAACAGCCGCAAGCCCAGGTCACCGCCGACCAGCAAGGCCGACACCCCCGCCGCCGAGTCCTCGACCCAGACCTGTCGCGCCGGGGTGCGCCTGCCGTCGCTCCAGACGGCCTCCACCCGGTATTGGCCCTCCTCTCCCTCATCAGGGCTGTAGAACACCTGGGAGACTGCTGTTTCCTGCCGGCCGGTGGCTAGCTTCCAGCGGCCAAAAAAGCCTTCTGGGAGTCGCGGATGGGCATTGACGCTCACTTCGACAAACTGGGCCATGGACTCAACCTCGGGCGGCATTGGAGGGCGAGCAGATCGGTCGCTTTGACGCCCCCAGCGCCCTGCATTGTGGACGACCTGAAGGCGTTGCATCTGCCCCCGCGGGAGAACTTTCACCTCTCAGGCCTGGGACTTACCAAAGCCCTCCGTTCTAGAGGCCCCCTAGTTCGAGGTGTCGACTTCCATGTCCAGGTCGACCTCCGAGTGGTCCTCAATGCGCACCTGCAGGGTGTTGGTGCCGCCTTTGGGCCAGTCCACGCCGGCGGTCACCACCAGCGGATCGCCGCGGCTCATGCCGTAGCGCTTTTGCAGGATTTCCCTGGCCCTCGCCACCATCGTGCCCAGGCGGTCGCGGCTGGTGTCAAAGCCTGGCAGCACCACAGGGTGCACGCCCCAGTACAGGAGGCAGCGCCGGGCGACCCGGTCGGTTGCGCAAAAGGCCAGCACAGGCACGGGTGGGCGAAAGCGCGAGATTCGCTCGGGCGTCAGGCCGCTGCGCGTAAAGCAGACGATGGCAAAGGCGGGCAGTTGCTCCGCGAGGCGCGCGGCCATGTGAGCAAACTCGCCATTAATCCTCTCGATATGCGTGGTGGGCCCGATCGGAGGCAACCGCAGCGGCGGGCGATTGGCGCGGTCCTGGGCGCGATAGGCCTCGGCCTTGCGCACGATGCCGTCCATGGTGTCGACCACCAGGTAAGGCCGCGAGCCCACGGACGTTTCCCCAGACATCATCACGGCATCGCCGCCGTCTAGGATCGCGTTGAACACGTCGGCCGCCTCAGCGCGCGTCGGCACCGGATTGGCGATCATCGATTCGAGCATTTGCGTAGCGATAATGCACGGCTTACCTTGCTTGCGCGCCGCAATCACCAGTTGCTTCTGCACCCCCGGCACCGCGTCAAAGCCCAGCTGCAGGCCCAAGTCGCCGCGCGCCACCATCAAGCCGTCGCTCGCCTCCAGGATGGCGTCGATGTGCTCTACGGCGCTCAGGGTTTCGATCTTGGCGATGAGCCGCGGCAGCGTCGCTTCCCCCTGCCCGGCGAGGTGATCGGCCATAAACTGGCGCACCCGCTGCAGATCGGCCGGCGTCCGCACAAACGACAGCGCCACATAATCCACGCCGTGGTCCAGGCAAAATCGCAGGTCGCGCTGGTCCTTTTCTGGAAACGGGTCCAAGTCCAGGTCCAGCTCGCGGACCGTCAGGCCCTTCTTGGAGCGCAGCGTCCCGCCGGCCACGACCCGCGCGGTCACATGCTGCGGCCCCAGCCCGTAGGCCTCGACGATGATGTCGCCGTCGCCAAACAGGATCGCCGGTCGCGCGTCGGGCTTGTTGCGCCACAGTTCGGCCAAGCCTGCGACCACCGCGCTGCCCGTAGGCTCCGGAACTGGGATAATAACTGGGGTTTCTGCGCCGTGCGGCGGCGGAGAGTAGCTGGCCCCTTCTGGCAGGAGCACCACTGTCGCGCCTTCCAGCAGCTCCAGGCCCGCCTCGCCCACGCCACCGATGCGCACCTTGGGCCCCTGCAGGTCGGCCATGACCGCAAAGCGCGGCGCCTGGCCCGGATGGGTCGGCTGGTTGGCAAACGCCAATATTTCCCGCTCCTTGCCATAGCCCTGGTCACAATGCGACATGTTCAGGCGCAGCACGTCGACGCCCGCCTCGCCCAGCTTGGCCAGAAAAGTGGCGAAATCGGCTTCTGGGCACAGGCCAATGGTGGCGACGATGCGGGTCTGTCGCGCCGGGATCCCTTCGTGTCTCTGCATAGTTGGGCTATTCCTCGAGCATCAAGGCAATGGCCCGCAGGCTCTTTGCCGAATCGGCGCTGATGCGGCGGCGGGCGTCGAGCTGCGACTCGAGGTTGGACAACTGCGCCTGGGCGGCGGCGAGCTCACTGCGGGCGCTGCTCGACTCGTGGCGCAAGGTCTGCTCCTGCTCCGACCGCACAGCCGATTCCTGGCGGGTCGCAGCCAATTCCTGAGCTGCTGCGGCCAGTTCGGAGCGCAAGTGCGTGAGCTCTTCGGCGTGATTGCCCTGGCTTTGCTCGGCGCGCATCCGCGCTTCCACGGCGGCGTCGCGGGCCTGCTCGGCGCCAATCAGGCGCAACTGCAGATCGCCCACGCTTTGGCGCAGTGTCGACACCTCCGCCTCAAGCTCCGGGCGACCGGCGCGCTTGGCCAGCTCCAGGGCCTCGCGCAGCTGTTCATTCTCCGCCTCTAGGCGGGCGTTGGCGCTGGCAGCATCCTGCAACCGCTCCATAAAGCTGGTCAATTCGTTGAACATCACCTGCGCGCCCGAGGGCTGGCGGCGCGAGACCGAGCTCACGGGCACCACCTGCTCTGACACCACCGGCTGGGCCATCACCGGCTCCGGCGCGGAGGGCTGCTGCACGGCTGGCTCGACCGCAGCGATCTCTTGGTGCACCGCGACATGCGCATGGGCCATCGGCGGCAGGGGCGCGACCTCGATCGGCGCAGCGGGGGCCAGCTCTTCTTCCACTGCGTCATCCAAGGAGATTTCTTCCATTAATTCCGCAGGCTGTGCGAGCGTCAGGCCGTCCTGAACCGCCGCAGCGGTCGCGGGCAGATTCGCCTCGGTGGCCGGCATGTCTTCCTGAGAATCCTCCAGATCCTCCATCAGCTCAACGGTCTCCAGCTCCTCAAACCGCTCCGTATTGGCGGAGACCTCTTCGATCAGGTCGGCCGTCACCACTTCTTCTACGGCTTCCAGGCTGTCGAGATCGGCGCTCAGAACGCCATCGCTGTCGGCATCGGCGCTGACGAGCTCCGCCGTCTCAAGCGAGAGCTCTTCCAGCTCCATGTCTTCCAGGCTGTCGCTCATATCCTCAAGCAATTCGCTGGACAGCAGATCGTGCTCGCCGCTGGCCTGAGGGTGCTCCCCGCCAGCCAGGGTCGGCTCGAGCGCCACCGACAAGTCGGCCAGGGGCAGGTCGTCCAGCGGCAGCTCTTCCAGGGTCAATTCTTCCAGCGGCAGCTCTTCGAGCGGCAGATCCTCCAGGGTCAGCTCGCCGTCCTCCAGCTCTTCCAGGAGGTCGTCCTCTTCCATGGGGAATTCGTCCAGAAACTCAAGGATATCGCCTTCCAGAGTCTGAGCGCGCTGATCGCCATCCAGGGCGGGCGGGCTCAAGGTCGCGCCGTCCAGCGGCTCCAGCTCCGCGGTATTCACCGGCGGCGGGACGTCCTCGGCGGCGATTTCCTCGCTCGTCAGGGCATCGGCGGAGATCTCTTCCAGGCTGGTCTCCGACGAATTGCCCAACATGAGCGCCAGCGCCGGCCCAACTTCGCGCTGGATCCGCGACTGCGCGATGTAGCTGTCGGCCACTTGCCGGCCCTTTTGGTGGCGCTTGACCTCGTCGCGCTGGTCGTCGCGGTACACCACCATCAGGCGCGGATCCGTTTGGCCCT
>JBIKTV010000418.1:0-5273 GCA_044347905.1 Myxococcota bacterium | reverse complement strand
AAAGCTGTCGCTGTTTTTGGGCTGGGCGATGTATTCGTGGTGGCCGTGGACATCGGCCAGGCACAACCCGGATCGCGCCGGCTGACCCGGCACCGTCTCAACCAAATTGCACAGTTTTTGCAAAGGCTTGGCGGCATTGGGTGACAGCGGCGGCGGCGGAGCGTCCTTGCCCTGCAGCAGACCGAGCGGGATGGCTTTGTCAAACCAAGCGCGGTACGGCGCGTTGGGCCCGTAGATGTCGCCGCGGCCAAACAGGCCCATGCCGCGGGCCAGGGTCACGCCGGTGGTAAAGGGCACGGTCTGGTCAATCACGGACAGCATCATCAGCACGTTGGTCGCGCCGTAGCCGGGCAGCGGGTCGAGGATGGCGCGGTCGGCCACGGTGATGGCGTCGGCGCCCTCTAGCACGTTGGCGGCGAGCTGAACAAACTTGCGGAAATCTGGGGTGTTGCGCTGCGTCGCCAGGCCCTCATACGGGGTCTTGGCACCGGCCTCAGCCAGCAGCTTGCCCGCGCCGTCGCGGACGCGCACCCGCAGCCGGTCGTGCTGGTCAGAAGCCACGGCCAAGGCAAAGCTGCTGTCGCCCGCGGCCTTGCCCACCGCGCGGTTGCCGTTGTCCAGATTCTCCAGTTCGACATCGGCGCCCGGCGGCACGGCAATTTCTGCAAACCAGGTGGGCACTTGCATCGCTTGAGCCAGACACTGGCCAGTGGCAGGATCGCGATAGCTCTTGCGCGTGGCCTTGCTGCAGCCGTCGGAGTCGTCGTTCCAGCTCAGGCGCACCTTGCCGGTCGGCTTGCCCTCGGCGTCTTTGACCGGGCAGGCGCTGACTTGCGGGCCACTGATCGAGTGCATCAGGCCCGTGACGTGCTGCTGCAGGCGGGTGCGCATAAAGATGTCCGCCAGGCCAGCCCCCGGCACCACCGGCGCAGCGGCGACGATGTAGGGCTCCAGCGGCGAGGTCAGGGCGGTGTGGATGCCACCCAAAGAGATACCCATCATAAAATACGGCACGTTGGGGCCGCCCGCGTCCAGCACGCCGTCCATGTCAAAGTCGCCGGCGAGCAGATTGGGCATCAGCTGGGCCTTGGTGGCTTTGCGGGGATCCGCTGGCGGCGCCGGGATTTTCTGCAGCCCCAGGGCCCGCAACATGCGCACGGCGACGATGTAGTCAAAGGTGGTCTGGCGCATGGCGTCGCGCAGGCGGAAGGCATTGGGCGCGTAGTAGGCCTCGCCGCCCTTGATCCAGCAGTCGCCGTTGTCATCCGTGGCGCGGCCCTTGACCGCCAACTGCTGGACAAAGCCGTGCTGGAGCAGGATCGGCAGCACCTCTTCGTCGGTCATCTGCACGATGTCACCGCCGGCGTCTTTGATCGGCTGGCCCGCGGCGTCTTTCTTGGCAAAGTGGGTCTCGTGGTCCGGGAAGAGCATCGGCACCAGCAGGGCCTTGAGCAGCCCGGCGTAGCCGCCGCCGTCGCCGCCCAGAGAATCTGCAAGGTACTTCAACGGATCGGCGAGCACTGGCCCGTGACCCACGGCGTCGATCGAGAAGGTGGCGATGCCGGCCTGGGCCAGCTTGTCGGCCATCAGGAGGCACTCAATGCGCGAAGTGCCGGTGGCGTGGGCATACACCACCACGGGAAAGGGCGGCTTGTGCGCGGCGGTCGACTTGGGCACCACCAGCAGAAACGGCACTTTTTCATGGAATTTGCTCTCGTCTACGTCGACGGTGCCCTTCTTGACGTCCAGGCGCCAGACATTGTCCGGGGTCGCGCGGAGATTGACCGTCTCAAAATCGCCAAAGACCACGTGGCTGACATGCTCAAAACCGCCGGCGGGGACAAACTGGTTGATCAGGCCAAACAGCTTCTGCATGTACGCGCCCTGCAAGGCAAATGTGTGATCCCAGCCGACCACCGGGAACGGCGCCCCTTCCAGCGGTCCATAGGTGCCGTCGCCGTCAAAGCTGATCTCCATGTCGTAGACATCGTTGATCTTGGGGGCGAATTCCTTGTCAAGCCAGGCGAACTGGCCCTTGCCGTACAGGCCGTCGCGCAGAGCCCGGAAGGTGCGCGCCAGATCGCCGGTGGTCAGGGTCCAGGCAAAACCGATATCCGTAGAGGCAATGCCGACTTTGGCCAGTGCCGGCAGGGCCCGCTGCAGATCGGCGGTCTGGGTGTCGTGGTTGACGGCGGGCAGCGGCGAGCGGATCGGCCCGTAGTGACCGTCTTTGTCCCAGCCCTTAATGCCGCGGGTCAGCACCACGGCGTACTGCGCGCCGGACTGCAGGGGCATCAGCGGGCGGATGTCCAAGGTGTGGGTCAAAGTTTCATAGTAGTAGACCCACTTGTCTGGCTTGCCGTCGCCGTCGCTGTCGACCTTGTTGTTGGGCGGCAGGATAAAGCTGTCAAAACTGGCGTACGGGTCCAGGGGAAAGTAGGCGTGGGGCTGGGCGTCATGGGGGAACCAGCCGCGGCCCAGGTCCAGGGGCAGACGCTCGCCAAAGCGCGGACTGCCGTGTTCGATGTTGATCACTTGGACGGTCTGGTCGGTCACGGTGGTCAGGTCAATGGGCCCGTCAAAGGCGATCTGGATGGGGGTGAGGCCAGAAAAGCCTTCGATCTGGCCCAGGTGTTCGCGGTTGCGCGAGTCGAGCTTGGTGCCGGCGATGGTGGAGACGTTGACAAAAGTCGCCCCATCGGCGCGGCGGCGAAGCGCGAGATCGTTGGGAAACGGGATCTCCGCCTGGGGCGTCGCCAGCGGCTCAAAGCGCACGGTCGGCCCCGGCACACTGCGGTCCGCCACGGCGAGGCCCAGCGGCTTGTCGAGGTCGGGATCCTCCAGCGGCCCGCAGGCACTGGCGGTGATCAGGGCAAAAACACCAGGGAGAGCCAGGAAATTTCGCAGCAACATGATCGTCTCCCCTCTGGATTCAGAGCGCGGTGCGCAGCAGCAGAGTGCCCTGCCATGCGCCTACCGCGGCCATCGGCCGACCGCTGGCGTCGTCAAAAGCCTCGCCCGGGAACCACACGCCGGCGTCGGCGCGCAGCACCAGGTCGAGGTGGTCGCCCAGAGACGTCTTGGTCTCCAGCGCCGCGTCGAGTTCAAGCCCCAGGTCGCGCTTGGCCACGGCACCGCGCGGCCCCACGGCCTTGCCGGCGGACAGCCAGGAGCGGTACGGGTCGGCTACGTCAGAAGGAGCCATGGCCCACAGGGCGCCGAGCAGCACCGAGGTCCGCGGCGAAGCCTGCATGCGCAAGACCGGATTGACATAGCGGGCCTGGCTCACGGCGCCGTCCGACTGCACCCGCTCAATGCCCGCGGGCGGCTGGGCGGAGTAGCGCGGATCGGCCAAATTGGCGGCGGCTTGCTGGCTCAACAGCCGCTGGGCCACCGGAAACATCACCAGGCCGACGCGGTAATCCGTAGAAAACCGCAGCGATCGCAAGGTGTCATTGCTGGGCCGGCTGTCGGCGCTGGCGAGGCCCGTCTCTACGCGAAACACCGATCCCCAGGGATTGCCCATCTCAAAGCGGCCCACGCCGCCGAGCTGGGAGAGATCCATGCCGCCGGGCTGAGACGGCGTGGCCAGCCAGCCGGTGTGGCCGGTGATCAGCACGCCTTCGCCGGCAAACTCCAGGTAACTGCCGGTCGCGCCAAAGGTCCGCCGCCAGCGGAAGAAGGCATCGGCGATCTGCGCCTCTAGCTTAAGGCCGTGGATATCCTCTTGGTTGCGCAGCACGCCGTAGACGCCGGCCTGCAACACCTTGCCGCGATAGAGAATTGCCGCAATGGCGTTGGTGGCTTTGTCGCCCGGATAGGCGGCGAGGTCGTCGCGCCCGACCCAGTCATACGCCACGGCCAGGGCCAGCGGGAAGGCCTGGGTGGGATCGCCGCCCTGCCACACCGCCGCGGGCAATACGGCATACCCCAGGCGAGTCACGGTGTTGCTGCCGCGGCGCGCGCCAAACTGCATCGGATCTTCCGTGCCGTCGTGGGCCAGCAGCCCCAGGCCCCAGGTCGACTGGGTGCGGCCTAATGTGAACTGGCCAAAGCGGGTGGTGGCCTCGACGCTCGCGCGGCGCAGCAGGGTCGGGCCGTCGCGCAGGGCCGCTTCAGGGCGATCCCAGGTGCGGATTTCCAGCTCGACGTCGGCTTTGACCTGGGGCAGCCAGGGGTTGCGGTCGCGCCAGGCCATTTCGCCGCCGACGCGGGTGCGCGCCTCCACCTCGAGCGGGCTCTGCAGGCGCAGCGACTCGCTGGGCAGGGGCCCCGTGGCTTCCACGATGCTGTGCTGGTCGGCGACAAAGCGCTGGTTGAGCCAGGCCTTGGCGTGCCAACCCAGCGGCGGCGGGGCGTCGGCAGGGTCGCGGTGGGCGCGGGGGCCGCGGGCTTCGCCGTGCAGATCCGCATGGGGATCGCGGCGATGGCGGCGCTCGCGCTCGGCCGGCCGGTCGACGGGGGGCGGCTCTTCGACACTGACGGCGCCGGCCGGGGTCGCGGCCTGCGGCAGAGGGGCCGGCGTGGGGGTGGCGGGAGCGGCCTCTGCAGGCGGCTCAGCGGCCGGCGGCGGTGGCGGCGCGGGCTGCGCCGCGGCGACCTCTGCAAAGAGGAGAGCCAGCCACGGCGCGACGGCCGACGGCCAGGCGCGGCGGGTCCAGGACGGGAGCGAGCATCGGGTCATCTCGACCTCAGAAAAAAGCCACCGCTGACGGGGCGGTGGCGGGGGAGCGTAGCACAATCGCGGCGCTGGTCTACGGTGGAGTTGGGGGTGCGGGTTGGGGCTGGGATCTGCTGGCGGGGGCCGGCGTTTGGCGGTTTTCTGATTTCTGGAAAGTGGCGGTTCGTGGGGTAGGGGAAGGGCGTGGCGGACTGTCAGCAAGGCCAACCACCTGAGGCGAATTGCACTCCCCGGCGGTCCGCGGTAAAAGCCGTGGCGGCATCGGGAGGTTTCCTTGACTGCTACGCCTCTCCCTTTGCCACTGGTCTCAGCGGTCCTGGCCGAACTCGGTACCTGCGTCGCTGGCTGCCGCGCCCGGGGCAATCCTGAGCAAGACGAGAGGACCGCGTCGCGAGAGGTCCGCAAAGCGGGTGAGTGATGTTGGAGCGGCTTGAAATCGAGAACTTCCGCGGCCTGGACAGACTAGTCGTGGACGGCCTGCGCCGGGTTAACGTATTCGTCGGAGCCAACAACGTCGGCAAGACGAGCGTTCTGGAGGCCATCTACCTGCTACAGGAGTTGCAGGTCAGCGACGCGGTCCGCGCCGTGCTAC
>JBIKTV010000417.1:0-5279 GCA_044347905.1 Myxococcota bacterium | reverse complement strand
CGGCGGCTGGTGCGACGGAGACAAGCTGCTGCAGTGCAAGGCTGGCCAGCTAAGCTCGAGCAAGAGCTGCGAATTTGGCTGCCAAGCGATGCCGCCGGGGGTCAGCGACGTGTGCAAAAGCGCCCCGGCGCCCGCGGGACCGTGTGCCAGCAAGCCCGATGGCGCCTGGTGCGACGGCGACAACCTGCTGCAGTGCAAAGGCGGCCAAACTTCCTCCAGCAAATTGTGCACGTACGGCTGCCAGGCCATGCCGCCCGGCGTCGCGGACGTGTGCAAATCGGCCCCCGCGGCCACAGGCCCCTGCGCCGGCAAGGGCGACGGAGCCTTCTGCGACGGCGGCGACCTGCTGCAGTGCCAGGGCGGCAAGCTGGCGGGCAGCCAAACCTGCGCCCACGGCTGCCAGATCCAGCCCGCCGGCGTCGCGGACCAGTGCAAGCCCGCGCCCCAAGCCAACGGCCCGTGCACCGGCCAGGTCGACGGCCCGCGCTGCGAAGGCGACGCTCTGCAAATCTGTAAGGCGGGCCAGCTGATCGGCACCAAAGCTTGTGCCAACGGCTGCGCCCAGAGCGGCCCCGGCGCGGCGGTGTGCAGTGAGCCGCCCTTTGACCCGCTCAAGTCCTGCAGCGGCAAAGCAGATGGCGCGTGGTGCAGCGGCGACAAGCTGTTGACCTGCAAGGCCGGCGCAGTGGTCGGCGCTTTTGGCTGCCCTGCGGGGTGCCAGGCGATGCCCGCGGGCGTCAGCGACACCTGCAAGGCCAGCGGCAGCGGCCCCTGCACCGGCAAAGGCGACGGCAATTGGTGCGCGGGCACGGACTTGCTGCAATGCGCCAGCGGTCAAGTGGCCAAGGCGGTGTCCTGCGCCAAAGGCTGCGGCGAGCCCGCGCCGGCCGCGGCGTCGTGCAAGGTCAAGGGCAGCGGCTTTTGCATGGGCAAGCCCGCCGGCGCCTACTGTGACGGGCCGCTGCTGACCCAATGCAAAGACAGTTCGGCTAGTTCCGTGTTTGCCTGCCCCGGCGGCTGCAAGACCATGCCCGCGGGCCAGGCCGACTTCTGCCTGAGCGCCCAACCCCAAAGCGGCGCGGCGCCAGAACCGCCCAGCGGATCGCTCAAGGTCAGCGACAAGGGCGGCTGCGCGGCGTTTGAAGGCAGCTTGGACGTTTGGGGCGGCAAGGGCTACAAGGTCTGGAACCAGAAAGACTTTTCCGACCCTCTGGGCACCTGCCCTGGCCTGACCATCCACAACTCGGGCTGCACGATCACTTCGCTGTCGATGCTGCACCAGGTGGTGGGCGTGCAGCGCGAGGTCGACGGCAAGCTGGGCAACGATCCGCAGACTGAAAACGCGTGGCGCAAGAAGTTTGGCGGCTACGCCGGGACGAGCTATGAGCTGGGCGGCAAGAAAGTCTCTGGCAAATGCTTGGTTCTGTGGGGCCAGGCGCCGGGCGGCTTGGTGCCGGCCCACGGCTACAGCGCGCAGGCGGACTGCTTGTCGACCAGCGCCGGCCAGTTTATCGCCAGCGCCCTCAAGGCCGGCATGCCCGTGGTGGCGGGCGTGCACTGGGCCGGCGGAAACGCCAGCTTTTACGGCAGCAAAGAAGATTGGCACTGGGTGTTGGTGGTCGGCGCGGACAGCCAGGGCGTGCTGATCAACGACCCGTGGGGCGGCCTGGAGCGCGTGCGCCTGAGCCAGGGGGGCCTTGGCAAATACGTGATCGACGACCTGTACGTGTTCTGGCAAGCCGGCGCGCAACCCGCGGGTCTGGCTCCCGCGCCGCTGGACGACCAGGGCGAGCCGACCACCGAGGACTTGCTGCCCAAGACCCTGACGTACGCTGAGGATCCGCCGCCCGCCGGGCCTGACACGGCGGAGACGCCAGCGGATGCCGGTGCGGCCGATGGCGACGGCCAGAGCGGTTTTGTGCTGCCGGGGCCCGCGACGCCCACCAGTGTTTCCCCAGCAGATGACCAGGGTTGCTCTAGCCAGCCCTCCTCAGGCACGCCTGCGACGCTGCTGCTGATCGCTGCCGCCGCTTGGGTGCTTGGCCGCCAGCGCCGCCGCCAGCGTCCTGGAATCCGCTAGACAGCTGCAGAAAATGCCTGTACAGCCCTTGCGTGTTGCGTTTGTGACATATGCGCCGAGCCACGTCCTGGCGTTTGCTTGCCGACCGCGGGCGAGGCTGCGATAATGCGCGCGGCTGGAGCCAACCGAACAGCGAGGCGAGCATGCTAGATGTCATCAGTGGAATCCTGGTGCAGCATGGGCAGAATCCCACGCGCCTGGTGCAGATCTTGCGCGACGTGATGGCGGCGTCGGGCGAGTTGACCCCCAAGACCATCACCGCGATCGCTAAAAGCCTAGGCCTGCCGCGGGCCCGCGTAGAAGGGGTCGCGTGCTTCTACTCCTTCTTTGAGACGGAGCCGCGCGGCCGCTACCGCGTGCTGTTTAGCGACAACATCACCGACCGCATGCAGGGCAGCATCCAGCTGCGCCAGCGCCTGCTCGACGCCTTTGACCTCAAGCTGGGCGAGGTTTCGCGCGGCAACCTGGTCAGTGTCGGCACCACCTCGTGCACGGGCCTTTGCGACCAGGGCCCGGCTCTGCTGGTCAACGGCCGGGCCATCGCGCGGCTGACTCCGGCGCGGATCGGCGCGATCTCTTCATTGATTCGCGGTGGTTCGCCGGTTGAGGACTGGCCGGACAACCTGTTTAGCGTGGACATCCACCTGGAGAAGGCGGACTTGCTGCTCGGCACGCCCTTCCAACCCGGAGAGGCTCTGGCGGCCGCCATTGCCCGCGGTCCGCAGGGCACCATCGACGCCGTCAAGCGCGCCAACCTTCGCGGTCGAGGTGGCGCCGGCTTTACCACGGGGCAGAAGTGGCAGGCCTGTCGCGACGCTAGCGGTGACGCCCACTACGTAATCTGCAATGCCGACGAAGGCGAGCCGGGAACGTTCAAGGACCGGGTGCTGCTGAGCAACTACGCTGACCAGGTGTTTGAGGGGATGACGGTGGCCGGCTACGCCGTGGGCGCGCGAGAGGGCTTTGTCTACCTGCGCGGCGAATACGCTTTCCTGCACGAGCACTTGCAGGCCATGCTCACGCGCCGCCGCCGCGACCACCTGCTCGGCAGCGCGATCCTCGGCATCGCCGGATTTGACTTTGACATCCAGATTCATTGGGGTGCCGGCGCGTATGTCTGCGGCGAAGAGTCGGCGCTCATTGAGTCCATGGAGGGCAAACGCGGCATCCCGCGGAACCGTCCACCGTACCCGGTCACTTGCGGCTATCTCAACCAGCCAACGGTCGTCAACAATGTAGAGACGCTCATGGCGTCGGCGTTCATCGTACGGCATGGGCCCGAGTGGTTCACGGCGCGCGGCACTCAGCGCTCCGCGGGCACCAAAGTCCACAGCGTTTCCGGCGACGTAGCCCGCCCGGGCCTCTACGAGTACCCCTTCGGCGTCACCGTGCGCCAGATCCTGGAAGACTCCGGAGCCGACGTCGCCCGCGTCCAGGCGGTCCAGGTGGGTGGCCCCTCTGGAACCCTGCTTGGGCCCGGCGAATTCGGCCGGCGCATCGCCTTTGAAGACGTGCCCAGCGCCGGCGCCTTCATGGTGTTCGACGACACGCGCGACATGGTTGAAGTGATTGACAACTTTGCCCATTTCTTTGCCCATGAGAGCTGTGGCTTCTGCACCCCTTGCCGGGTGGGCACCACGCTGATCGCCCAGATGACCCACCACCTGGTGATTGGCAAGGGCACCCGCCGCGATATCAAGGACTTGTCTAAGGTGTCGCTGGTGATGAAGGCGGCGAGCCACTGCGGCCTGGGGGCCACGGCGGGCAACCCGATCCTCCAGGGATTGCAGAAGTTTCGCCCGTCCTTTGACGGCAAGCTGGCGTCGACCGAAGTGCTGCCGTCCTTTGACCTGGACGAGGCCCTGGCCGCCGCCCGCGAAGCCACCGGCCGCGAAGACGACGAAGCCCACTTCTTTGGCGAATACCACGCCGACGCGGCCCACGCGGGCCCCAAAGCCGAGGTCCCATGAGCGACCAGCTGCCCCCCTCTGGCCCGCTGCCGATCTTTCTGCTCGACGGCCACGAGATCCCGTTTCAGCCGGGCCAAACCGTGATGCAGGCCGCGCTCGAAGCCGGCTTCTACATCCCACACCTCTGTTTTCACGAGGAGTTTAAGCCCCACGGCAGCTGCAAAGTCTGCACCGTCAAGGTCAACGGCCGCACCATGGCCAGCTGCACCACGGCCGCGGCGCCCGACCTCGACGTCGAATCCGAGACCGACGAGATCCGCGATCTCCGCAAAACCCTGGTGCAATTCCTGTTTACGGAGGGCAATCACTTCTGCCCCTCATGCGAACAGAGCGGCAACTGCAAGCTGCAGGCGGTGGCTTACGAGCTCGACGTGCTGACCGCGCATTTCAACCCGATCTTTCCCGATCGGCCGCTGGATGCGAGCCACCCGGACGTGCTGCTCGACTTCAACCGCTGCATCCTGTGCGAGCTTTGCATCCGCGCCAGCAGCGAAGTGGACGGCAAAGACGTGTTTGCCCTGGCTGGGCGCGGCATCACCAAGCACCTGATTGTCAATGCGGAAACCGGCAAGCTCGGCGACACCAAGCTCGCGATTAGCGACAAGGCGATGAGCGTGTGCCCGGTCGGGGTGATCCAGCGCAAGCGCCGCGGCTTTGCCGTACCCATCGGCCAGCGCACCTATGACCGCAAGCCGATTAGTGAAGTGACCATCGGCCAGCTGCAGGGCCATCCCATTGGCCACGCCGACGGCCAAGAAGGAGGTGGCCGATGACCGCGATCGCCAAGAAGAAGCTCAGGGTCGCCACGGTGTCGCTGGCGGGCTGTTTTGGCTGCCACATGTCCATCCTTGACATTGACGAGCGGCTGATTGAACTGCTGGAGCACATTGAGTTTGACCGCTCGCCGCTGACCGACATCAAGACCTGCGGGCCTTGCGACATCGGCCTTGTGGAGGGCGGGCTCTGCAACGCCGAAAACGTCCACGTGCTTCGGGAATTTCGGGCGAACTGCCGGATCCTGGTGGCGATTGGCGCCTGTGCCGTCGGCGGCGGTCTGCCGGCCCAGCGCAATCACCTGGACATCCGCGATTGCCTGCAAACGGTGTACCTGACGGGCATGGGCGTGCAGCGCGGCTTCATCCCCAATGACCCGGAGCTGCCGTTGCCGCTCGACAAGGTCCACCCTCTGCACGACGTGGTGAAAATCGATTACTTCCTGCCAGGTTGCC
>JBIKTV010000416.1:0-5304 GCA_044347905.1 Myxococcota bacterium | reverse complement strand
CTCTGAGCTGGACCCGGGGCCCGCGGCGAGCGCCCAGGTGCAACGCCTCCAGCGGCTGCGCGACCACTTGCAGGCGCAGGTAGCGCAAAAAAGCCTTGGATCCAAGGTGGATACTCCAGCTGATGCGGGTCTGGCCGAGCTGTGCCAGGCCTTGCCGCAAGGGGCGGCGCTCCTCGATTTCGTCCACTACATCGACTATCGGCCGGTGGAAGGCGGCGTGCGCCTGACCCGCAAAATGGCCGCGGTGGCCGTGCGTCAGCGCGACTGCCGCGCCCAGGTGGTCGCCCTCGGCGACGCCAAGCCCGTGCAGACCGCCGTGCAGGAGTGGCGAAAGGCCCTTGCCGTTCAGGGGGCTGTGCGGGGGGCAGCGGCCCTGGGTATCGGCGAGCCCGCCCAAGCCGCGCCGTGGCACGGCGGTGCCCAGGCCTTGTGGGGTCAGCTGATCGCGCCCGTGGTCGACCACCTGCAAGGCGTTGAGGTGTTGGTTATTTCGCCGGATGACGCCCTGCACTTTGTGCCTTGGCCGGCGCTCATGGACCCGCAGGGCAAGCTGCTGGCCGACCATTGGCCGGTCGCCCTGGTCGACAGTCCGGGGCAGTTGCTGGCTCAGCGGCCCCAGCCGGGGCCCACGGAGCTCGCCGGTACCTCCGCCCTGCTGATCGGCGGCCCGGCCTTTGGCAAGGCGCCCAAGGCCAGAGGGCCGAGCCGCGGCGCAGACGCGTGCGCTTCGCTCCTGTCGACGACCTGGGCGCCCTTGCCCGGGACCTTGGGCGAGGCCAAAGCCGGAGGCGAGGTGCTGCGCAAGGCCGGTGTCGCGGTGGAGACGCTGACCGGCGCGGCTGCGACGGAAGCGGCCCTGCGCAAGGCCGCGCCCGGCAGGCGCTGGATCTCTCTGGCGACCCACGGCTATTTTGCCGGCGCGGCTTGCGCGCGCAATGCCGATCTGACGCCGCGCGACCCCTTGCTCCTCAGCGGCCTGGTGTTTGCCGGCGCCAACCAGCCCGGCGCAGCGGCCGGGGATGACGGCTGGCTGACCGCGGCCGAGATCGCCGCCCTGGACCTGCGCGGCACGGAGTTGGTGGTGTTGTCCGCGTGCGAGACGGGGCTAGGTGACGCCCAACAGGCTGTGGGCGAAGGTGTTTTTGGCTTGCGCCAGGCCTTTGCCCGCGCCGGGGCCGCCGGGGTGGTCCTGTCTCTGTGGCAAGTGCCTGACCGCGAAACCGCTGATCTGCTGGGGGCTTTTTGGCGGCGCATGGCCGCGACCCCGCAGCGGCCTTGGTTGGCTCTGCACGCCGCCCAGGCCGAACTGCGCGCCAAGCTGGCCGCCCAGGGCCGCGATCACCCGCAGCTGTGGGCCGGGTTTGCTTACGCCGGTCAGCCGTAAGCCATTGGATCATCATGTCTTTGGTCTGACTGGGCTGCCCCGGTCAGTGGAGCCGCTGGCCGTCCGCGACCACCACCCGGGCGATCTGGCCGATCAGCGCGTGCAGATCCACCTCGCGCCGCCCTTCCGTCAGCACGCACAGCAGCAGCGGCCGCTCCGGCAAGTGCACGATGCCGCAGTCGTGAAAATGGTGGCGCTCTTCTGTGCCGGGGATCAGCCGATGCCCCCACTTGTGCGACACCTGGACCCCCGCCGGCACGCCGCTGGGCAGGGCTGCACGGTGCTCCGACTCAGCCAGCAGCTGCAGCAGCAAGTCAGACGAAGCGGCATCGAGCCAGGAGGCGTCGTACAGCGTCCGCAGGATCCGCGCGATATGGCGTCCGGACATGGCGGCGTCCACGGCGCCCTCGCCGTAAGGCCAGGGCACATCTAGTGAAGTGTAGACCTTGCGCAGCTCCGCCTCGCCGACCAGCTCAGACAGCAGCGCTTTGGCGTCATTGCGCGACCAGCGGATCATGCGCTCCAGCAATTCGCGCACTGCGTAAGACTGGCCGGCTGTGAGGGCATGAGGGCCCTCGTCCTCGCGCTGGGTCGGGCCGGCAAAGGGCAATTCGCGCTGCAGCACGGCAGGATCGTGCGAGGCGCGCTGCAGCACCGCCATCGCCAAGGGCAGCTTGAGCAGGCTCGCCGGTCGAAAGAGCTGGTCCGGCTCGATCGAAAACCCCCGACACTTCTCCAAGTCCTGGTAGATCACGCTGACTTGACCGACCTTGCCGGCGGCCTTGGCGGCGGCGATCAGCTGCCCCACCTCGGCCCGCAGCCCGGCGGTGGCTGGATCGTCGCCGCGGCTTTCGCACGCCAGGAGCGGGTGGGCCAGGCCCAGGCGCGGCTGGCGCAGCAGCTGCGGCCTCGCTTGGTCCGCGCCCAGGTCGGGCGCCGCGGCTTGCCGCTGGGCGTGCCCTGCCCAGCCCAGCGCCAGCCCGCCGGCAAACACCAGGGGCAGCCAGGGCAGGGCGCGGCTCACCCGCTTGGCCGGCTGGCCGCGCGGAGAGGGGGGCTGCGCTGCGCCGGGGGCGGTCACCGCTGGCTGGAGGGGGACGCGGGCTTTGGACATGGGGTGGGGCAGTTCCACGCGCGACAGCGCGCCTCAGCCTTATGCCAAACCCCAAGACCCAGAAGGGTGATGAATGATGTACGCAAGGGCAATTGCCATGTCGGCTGACGAATCTTCACGCCTCGCGGCCAAAGTGATGAAATATTCTACATGCTGTGCATATCAACAGTATCGCCGAGAGGTGCAGTCATCTGTGTGGCAATAACCCGCTGATTGGAGAACGAGATCGCAGATTTCGCCCCCTTGGCACAGCTCTTGCTCCTTGCCGGTCCGTACCCCAACGCGGCGCGTCCGCAGGAGGCCCTCATGAAGCGCATCTCTCCCCCCCTGTTTTTGGCGCTGCTGTCGGCAGCCTCGCTTGGCGCATGTGCCGATAGCGCGGACGAATCCGCAGGTACCTCTGGGGCCCAAGGCTGGTCTGCAGAACACAGCAGCGACATCGGCGCGCCCAAGACCGGCTACGACTCGTCCTCCTCCAGTGCCCAGGACGCCGCCTCAGGCTGGTACGACCCCTCGGCCTCGGCTGACGCGGGCTCTTCCGGCGGCGGTGCGCTGACCGGCAACGCCGACCAGGGCATCGGCCTCAAGCCCGGCGGCGCCCAGGACATTGGCTTTTTCCGCAGCAAACTCAAGAGCGGTCTGCTGCCCAAGCCCGGCGACATGACCATTGAAGGCTGGCTCAACGAGCACGACACCTGGTTGCCCAAGGCCGCCAAGGATCGGCTGGTGTCGCTGCACGCCATGGCCGGCGTCCTGTCTCTGCCGCAGACCGGCACTTCCACCCAGAATGAAGCGGTGCTGCAGCTCGGCCTCAACTCCGGTCAGACTTTGCAGGATGTCTCGACGTCCGTGGCCCTGACCGTGGTGATCGACCGCTCGGGATCCATGTCGGGCGACAAAATGGCCCATACCCTAGCGGGCTTGCATGTGCTCGCTGACCAGCTGCCCAAAGGCACCCGCATCGGCGTGCTGAGCTTTAGCGACGCCGTCGATACGGTCTACGCCGCTCAAGACACCGCGGCCAAGGCGCCGGCGCTGCACCAAGCCATCGACACGATTCACCCCGGCGGCGGCACCAACTTCTACGCGGGTCTAGAGGCCGGGCTCGCGGACTGCAAGAAGGCGCCAGAAACTTTCAAATTCAAGCGGATCCTGATGCTCTCTGACGGCGTGCCCACCGTTGGCAACACCAAAACCGCCTCGATTGCCGAGCTGGCCAAGGCCGCGGCGGCGGCGGGCTGTTCCGTGAGCTCGATCGGTGTCGGTCTGGACTTCTCCCCCGCGCTGATGAACTCGGTCGCCCAGCAAGGCGGCGGCACCGCGTGGTTCCTGCAGAACGCCGAGCACGCCAAGCAAGTGTTCGTCCAGGACCTGCAGACCATGCTGCTGCCGGTCGCAGAGAAGCTGTGGATCCAATTCAAGCCCGCGGCAGGTTGGAAAGTCAAAGAGATCTATGGCTTTAACTGGGTCGATCAGGGCGGCGTCGTCAAGATCACCGGCCCCAAGACGGATGCGGTGGTCGGGCCGATCGAAGAGCCTCCGCCGGCCCCCGATCCCAACACCCAGCCCGTGGCGATGCCGACCCTGTTTGCCAGCCAGCGCAACGGCCTGGTGATGGCGCGGCTGAGCGCTCCGGCGGACTTTGACCCGGACCAGCTCCAGAATCTGATGCTCGCCAGCGTCGACTACGGCTACCAGCTGTCCAAGCAGGGCGGCGAAGAGAAGTTCACTGTTCCTGTGCAAGTGCCTGGTCTGACTGCAGTTCCCGATGGCGGCTTTGCCTACTTTGCCTCGCCCGCGGTGCGCCGTTCGTGGATCCTGCTGCGCGATGGCCTGGACCTGATGGCCGCGTGCACCCTGGCAGAGAAGGCCCAGCCCGCCAACGCCGCCGCGTTGCTGCAGGTTGCGATTGCTCGGCATGACGGCCAAGTTCAGGCGATGCTTGCGGATCTCCCAGTCTACGACGCGACCGCCCCGGATCTGGCCGATGCCCGCCAGCTGCTGGTGGACCTGAGCAAGCTCATTCAGCCGTAGGACCTGCTCCGCTCGCCCGACCAGACCGCTCACTTGGTGCAGAGGCCCCACTTGGTCGGCACGCACATCTTGCCGCCGTTGGCGCTGGCGTTGGTGGCGAGAATGTCTTGGCATTTCCACGCGCCGTCGGTCGTGCAGTTCTGGCCCACGCTCACGCCGATGCCGGCGCAGGACAGGATGCACACGCACTCGCCAGTGTCAGGGAACGTGATCCAAAAGCCATCCGGGCAGTTCTTGGGCATGGCCTTGTTGTCGCACGCGAGGCCGGTTTGCTTTGTGTCCCCGGACTTATAGAAGGTCGAGCCCAAGCTGAAGTCGCCGTAGCAGCCCAACTTGCAGTCCTGCGGGCAGCTCGCCTCGGTCTCACCGGCCTCGCACTTGCCGTTGGGGCACATGCTGCTCGAGCCGCCGCAGTCTTTGCTGCAATTGCTCGCCGATTCGCCGCTCTCGCACGTACCGTTGCCGCACACCGGGCCGCTGCTGCCGCCGCAGTATTTGTCGTAGTCGGCGCAGCAGTCGCCAGAGGACTTGCACTGGGAGTCGCAATAGCAGCTGCCCGAGGCCTTGCCGCACATGCCGTTGCAGCTGCCGCTGGCGGTTTTGCAGTCCGCCGCGCAGTTGGCCGTGGTCTCGCCGCTTTCGCACGTGCCGTTGCCGCATTTGGCCGAGCTGGGCACGCACACTTTGCTGCTGTTGCACACCAGACCCGCCGCGCAGCCGCCGGCGCATTTGCCGCCGCAGCCGTCGTCGCTGCCGCAGATCGCCCCGGCCG
>JBIKTV010000086.1:0-16396 GCA_044347905.1 Myxococcota bacterium | reverse complement strand
CGCAGTCCTTGGTCGCGGCGCAGACCTTGCCGCAGCCGGCAATCGCGCTGTGCAGGCAATTTCCGCTGACTTTGTCGCACGAATCGGCGGTGCAGGGGTCAAGGTCGTCGCACGGCGCCGCTTTGCCGCTGCAGCTGCCGCTCACGCAGCTGTCGCTGACGGTGCAGAGGTTGTTGTCGTTGCACGCCGCGCCGTCGATGCCGGTCAAGTGAACACAGGTGCCGTTCTGGGTGTTGGCATTGCACGCGTCCAAGGTGCACGGGTTGGCGTCGTCGCAGTTCTTGGGGGTACCGACGCACACGCCGGCCTTACAGACATCATTGATTGTACAGGGGCTTCCCGTTGCGCACTGGCCGCCGCTGGTGGCGTTGTAGGTGCACTTGCCCAAGATGCAGGCGTTCTGGGTACACGGGTTGTTGTCGTTGCACTGGCCGTTCTGGGTGCACTGGTTGCCGCAGTTGTTGACCGGGCTGTACTTGCAGGCGCCGGTGCTGGGGTCGCAGCTGTCGATGGTGCAGACGTTGTCATCGCTGCAGATGGTCGGAGTGGCCAGGCACTTGCCGTTGGTGCAGGCGTCGCCATTGGTGCAGGGCTGGCCGTCCGAGCACGCCGACCCGCTCGCCAACGCCACCCACTTGCAGATTCCCGTGGCAGAATCGCACAAATCTTGGGTACAGGGGTTGCCGTCGTCGCAGCCCGTGGCCTTGCCGGCCTGGCAGGAGCCGCTTTTGCACAGGTCGCCCGAGGTGCACGGGTTGCCGTCAGAGCACACCCCGCCGTCCGCCACAGACGAGGCGCACAAGCCGCCCACGCAGGCTTCCGCGGTGCACGGGTTGCTGTCCTGGCAGTCCGCGGCCGTCAAGCACTTGCCGCCGCAGCCAATGAGCGGCAAATACGTGCACTTGCCCGAGCCGGGATCGCAAGCGTCGATGGTGCACGGGTCCTTGTCGTCGCAGACCACTGGGGCGCTTCCAAGGCAAAGGCCGCCCTGGCATGCATCGATAATCGTACACGAATTTCCGTCATTGCACGGCAGGCTCCCGGTCGCCGGCAGGCTGACGCAAGTGCCCAGCGCCGCCGCGCAAATGTCCTGCGTACACGGGTTGTTGTCATTGCATACCACTGGCTTGCCGATACACACACCGGACGTGCAAGTCTCTTGAGTGGTGCAGTTGTTGTTGTCGGCGCAGATCGGCCCGGTCAAGGCCGCGTGGGTGCACTTGCCGTTGGTGCACGCGTCCGTGGTGCAGATGTTGTTGTCGCTGCAGTTGTTGCCGCCCGGGCCGCCGCCGCCGCAATTGGTGTTGCAGTTCTGGATTTGCGTGAACACGCAGCTGCCGGTGTTGGGGTTGCAGACGTCGAGCGTGCAGGCGTTGTTGTCGTTGCACACCACCGCGGATCCGGTGCAGGTGCCGCCGCTGCAGGTATCTTTGGTGGTACAAGGGCTTCCGTCGCTGCACAGCACGCTGCCGGAAACCGGTGGCGAGAGGCAATTTCCCGTGGCGGCATCGCACGCATCGGCGGTGCAGACATTGCCGTCGTCGCAGACTTTGGCGCCGCCGGCCTGGCAGGTGCCGCCCTTGCAGACATCGCCGCTGGTACAGGCGCTGCCGTCCGAGCAGCCCAGACCGTCCGCCGCGCTGTTGGCGCATTTGCCGGCCAGGCACTGGTCTTTGGTGCACGCATTCTTATCGTCGCAGGCGCTGTCTGCCGCGCAACCGCCGCCGCAGCCGGGGATCGCGCTGCTGGCGCACAGGCCGGTCTTGGGGTCGCAAGCATCGATGGTGCAAGCGTTCTTGTCATCGCACTGCGATCCGCCGCTGCCGCTGCACTGGCCGGCTTGGCAGGTGTCGATCGCCGTGCACGGGTTCTTGTCATCGCACGGCGCGTTGTCGGCGCCGGCGACCGCAAAGCACTTGCCCGTCGATGGGTCGCAGGCGTCCTTGGTACACGCATTGCCGTCATCACAAGCCGTTGGTTTGCCGCTGCATTTGCCGTCGCCGCAGACATCGCCGGTCGTACACGGGTTGTTGTCGCTGCAGGCCGCCGTTGTGGGGGTGGAAACGCACTTGCCCTGCTGGCACTGGTCCTGGGTGCAGGGGTTGTTGTCGTTGCACTGCTGGCCGCCGCCGCCTTGGCAATTGGCGTTGCATCCCGCGATCGCAGCGTGGCTGCACTGGCCGGTGGCGGCGAGGCAGCTGTCGGCGGTGCAGGCGTTGCCGTCGTCACAGCCGATGGCCAAGCCCAAGCACGCGCCCGAAGAGCACGCGTCCCCTGCGGTGCACAGCGAGCCGTCATCGCAGGCCACGCCGGTTTGAGCCTGTGTGGTCAGGCACTTGCCCGTCTTGGGGTCGCAGGCGTTGAGCGTGCAGGGGTTGCCGTCTTCGCAAACGACCGCGGCACCGGGAGTGCACTTGCCGCCCACGCAGCTGTCGCCCACGCTGCAGACGCTGCCGTCGTCACAGCTGCCCTCTTGGGGCGTGGCCGCGCATTTGCCGGTGGCGGGGTCGCAACTATCCTTGGTGCAAGGGTTCTGGTCGTCGCAGCCTTGAGGCGCACCCTGGCAAGCCTGGCCGCTGCAGATGTCGCCGCTGGTGCACGGGTTGCCGTCGTCGCAGGAGCCACCGGGCAGCGCCGTCCAGCCGCACTTGCCACCGGCACAAGTATCTGCCGTGCAAGCATTTTTGTCGTTGCAGTCGCTGTCCGCCTTGCAGCTCTGGCACGCCGCGATGGCCGCGTGGCTGCATTGGCCAGTCACGGCGTCGCAGGTGTCGGCGGTGCACGGCTGGGCGTCGTCGCAGTCGCCCGAGCCTTTGCACGGCGGCTTGCAGTCCGCCTTGGCTTTGCTGACACACTGACCGCTGACGGCGCCGCAGCTGTCGTCGGTGCAGGCATCGCCGTCATCGCAGACCTTGGAGGTGACGGTCTGACAAACCCCTGCCGCACAAGCTGATTTGATCACGCAGGCGTTGGCATCTGGGCAGGCGCTGCCGTCGGGGGCCTGGGCAACCGCGCAGACGCCGTCGATGCAGGCGGCCACTTGGCAGGCCGCGACCACCACCTTGCCGCCGCAGTCTTCGGCTACCTGGCAGGCCGCGGGCGGCAGGTCGGGTTGATCGCCGTCGGGACCACCGATGTCGGGCTGATCAACGTCCGGGTCCGGCGGGCCATCTGTGTCCACCGCTGCATCCGGGGCGATCCCTGCGTCTGAGTCCGCAGAGCCATCTGGATCGACGACACTATCGGGCTCTACAACACCATCTGGCTCCACTGCGGTGTCGGGAGTCGCCCCGCCATCGGTCGCCGCGGCATCAGCTGCTGCGTCAGATTGCACGGTGCCGTCGACGGATCCGCTTCCAACGGTGTCGGCCGAGGCCTCGCCGCTGACAATGGCTTCATCGTCACCGCAGCCGGTCAGGGCGGTCAATGCAGCTAAACCAATGACAGCAGAGAAGAATCTTGCGCGCTGGGATTTCATCGGGACCTCGGCGGGGCAACGGGCGGCCGGACAATCAGCGGATGCTGCTGCCCCACGGCGCCAGTGTACCGCGGCCGGCCCGGTGCTTGGGCGAGCCTAACATTTCAACATGCAATGGCCGGAGATCGCGATCGCCTGACTGCAACGCGCCCTGGCCTCGGTCACGAGTTTGTCATGTTAAGAAGTGTTGCAACCCTGTGGCGTGGCTTGAATTCGCCCGGCTGGCGAACCTGCGACCGGCCCTAGAGCGCCCGCGGTCAAGCTGGGAATTGATCTAGATCAAGGAACGGCCGTGCCGCGGCGAATATCCTGGGCCCAACAAACCCGTCTCCACGGGCAAGTATTCCCTTCTTCCAGCGTGTGAGCCGATGAAATCCTCCAAGCTGTTCATTCTGTGGTTCGCGGCCTTTGGCATCAGCCTAGTCAGCTTTGGCTGCGGCGACGACAGCACTGCGTTTGACGGCAACCAAGGCGTCAGCGCTGACGCGGATGCGGCGAACGACCTGGGCGGCGTGGACGCAGCGGACGGCGATGGAGCCGACGGCGCGGACGGCCAAGACAGCAACGGCGACGGGCTCTTGCCCGACTTGGCAGTGGCGGATCAGCAGAGTCAAGACCTGCAGCCGGGCGACAGCCAGGAGCCAGACGGACTCGACGGCGACGCCGCGGCCGCAGATCAGCTCCCGTTGGACGCAGACTCGGCCGACGACGGCGACGCCAACAAAGACACAGGGGGGCTGGACGACGCGACCGACCTGGACGCAGCGGCCGACGCGGATACAGCCGCAGACGCCGACACCCTGGGAGACACCGCTGCCGATAGCTCGGGCGACGCGGACAGCAGCGGCGACACCGGCGACTCTGGCGCCGATAGCTCCGACGGCAGTTCGTTCAAGCCCAACCCAATCATGTGGAATCCCGCGTGCTTTTGGTGCCACGGCGATCAGTCGCGCAATGACCCGGCGCCGCCACTAGACAACGCAGCCAACTCCGACACGGCCAAGCCCAGCGTTGGCGCCCACTCCGCCCACGTAGGCCTGGCGGACTGGCACAAGGTCGTGGCGTGCACGGAATGCCACGCCGTGCCCAACTCGATTCTGGACCCGCTGGTGCCGACCCACGCCAATGGCAAAACCGACCTGATTTGGGGCCCACTGGCCGGCAAGGCTGAGTACGATTTCGCAGCGGTCAACTGCACTTCAAGCTACTGCCACGGCGCTACGTTGGCGCCCGACTTGGTCGGCCACAACAGCGTGCGCGAGCCGATCTGGAACAAGCTCGACGGGTCACAGGATTCGTGCGGCTCCGCCTGCCACACCAACCCGCCGGGCGGCGCCCACCCGCAGAATGACAAGTGCGCCGACTGCCACACCTCGGTGATCGCCGGCTACAATGCGGCGGGCAAGACCGCGGTGTGGAAGGACGCGAATCTACACGTGGACGGCCAAGTCCAAGTGGCCGGATCGGCGCTGACGTGCACGTCTTGCCACGGCAACCCGGTGAGCAAGAACCCCGCGCCGCCCAAGGGAACCAAGGGCGAAACCCTGACTAGCCAGCCGGCGGTCGGGGCGCACGCAAAGCACCTGAGCCCGAGCAATTGGCACCGAGACGGGGCCTGCATCGACTGCCACACGGTGCCCGCGGTCATGCAACACAGCGACGGCAAGGCCCAATTGGTGTGGGGCGATCTGGCGCTGGCCGACGCCGCGACCCCGGTGTTTGACAAGGCCAAGGTCACCTGCAGCGGCAGTTACTGCCACGGCGCCACCTTGCCCGCAGCCGCCGGGGCGCCCACCAAGACTTCGCCGGTGTGGACTGTGACTGACGGCACCCAGACCGCTTGCGGCAGCAGCTGCCACACCAACCCGCCGGGCGGCAATCACCCCAAGGTCGACCAGTGCCAAATGTGCCACTCGCCGGTGATTGAGAGCTACGATCCAGTAAAGAAAACAGCTGTCTGGCTCAATGCCGACCTGCACGTGGACGGCAAGATCGAGACGGCGACGATGACCTGCACGACTTGCCACGGCGACCCGGTGGCGAACGATCCGGCCCCGCCTAAGGGCACCAAGGGCGAGACCCTGACGATCCAGACCGCCGTGGGCGCCCACGCCAAGCACCTGGACAAGGCGACTTGGCACCGCGACGGCCAGTGCAGCGACTGCCACAGCGTGCCGACGGACAATCTCCACACGAGCGGCAGCGTGGAGATGACCTGGGGTGGGCTGGCCACGGCCGACCTGGCCAAGCCGACGTGGGATAAGGTCAAGTGTTCTGGAAGCTATTGCCACGGCGCGACCTTGCAGCCTGCGGCCGCGGGTGGCGCAGTGCAGCGGGCGCCGACATGGACCAAGGTGGACGGCACCCAGGCGGCCTGTGGGAGCACCTGCCACACCAACCCGCCCGGGGGAACGCACCCGCAGGCCACCGCTTGTGAACAGTGCCACACGAGCGTGATCAGCAAATTCGCCGCTGGCAACCCGCCGACCGTCAACTGGAAGGATGCGAGCCTCCACGTGGACGGCACCGTTCAGGTGAGCTCGCTCAACTGCACCAGCTGCCACGGCGACGCAGGGTCCAAAAACCCGGCTCCGCCCAAGGGAACCAAGGGCGAGACCCTGACCACTCAGGCCGCCGTGGGCGCGCACAGCCAGCACTTGGGGGTCTCCGGATGGCACCGCGCGGGCCAATGCAGCGACTGCCACAGCGACACCACCTCCGTGCTGCACAGCAACGGCAAGCTGGACCTGGCGTGGGCGGGCACGGCAGCGGTCGACGGAGCGGCGCCGGCCTTTGACGCGGCCAAGCTGACCTGCGCCGGCACGTACTGCCACGGCAGCACCCTGATGGGGCCAAAGACCGGCGGAGCGGTCAAGCGCACGCCCCTGTGGACCCAAGTGGACAACAGCTACGACGCGTGCGGCAGCAGCTGCCACACCAACCCGCCGGCCGCGCCCCACCCGCAGAGCAGCGCCTGCGCCAGCTGCCACACGCCCATCAAGACCTACGACGCCGCCAATCCCGCGGCCACGGCCTGGAACAGCCCAGAGAAACACGTGGACGGCAAGATCGACCTCGCGACCATGACCTGTACGACCTGCCACGGCGACACGGCGAGCAATAACCCCGCGCCGCCCAAGGCGGTCAACGGCGCGACGGCTGCGGCGGATCCGGGCGTTGGCGCCCACGCCCAGCACTTGGGCAGCAGCCCTTGGCACCGCGACGGCGCCTGCGCGGACTGCCACTTGTCGCCGTCTTCCATGCAGCACAGCAACGGCAAGACCGACCTGGCGTTTGCCGCCCCCAGCAACGCCGACGGCGCCCTGCCGGCCTATGACAAGCCGCAAACGACCTGCACGGGCAGCTATTGCCACGGAACAACCCTGCAGCCGGCCAAGAGCGGGGCGACGGCGGTCACTTTGCCCAAGTGGAACAAGGTCGACGGCAGCCAGAGCGCGTGCGGCAGCAGCTGCCACACCAACCCGCCCGGCGGCACCCACCCCGCGAGCGACCAGTGCCAGCTCTGCCACGACACGGTGATCAGCGGTTACGACGCGGCCGCCAAGAAGGCCACGTGGAAGAACGCAAAACTGCACGTCAATGGCAAGATCGAGTCGAGCGCGCTGACCTGCACGAGCTGCCACGGCGACCCGGCGTCCAATGATCCGGCGCCGCCCAAGGGCAGCAAAGGCGAAATCCTGACCTCGCAGACCGCGGTAGGCGCCCACGCCAAGCACCTGAGCAAGGCTGGCTGGCACCGCGACGGGACCTGCGTCGACTGCCACACGGTGCCCACGAGCAACCTGCACGCCAGCGGCACCGCGGAACTGACCTGGGGCGCCCTTGCGATGACCGACCTGGCCAAACCGGCATGGGATAAGGTGAAATGCTCAGGCAGCTACTGCCACGGCAGCACCTTGCAGCCCGCGGCCAGCGGCGGAATCGTCAACCGCAGCCCCAATTGGACCAAGGTCGACGGCTCGCAGGCGACCTGTGGCGACACCTGCCACACCAACCCGCCCGGCGGAACCCACCCGCAGAGCAGCGCGTGCGAACAGTGCCACACGAGCGTCGTCAGCAAATTTGTCCCCGGCAAGCCACCCACGGTGACCTGGGCCAACGGCGCGCTGCACATCGACGGAAAGGTTCAGGTCCAGAGCCTGAACTGCACCAGCTGCCACGGCGACGCGGCGAGCAATAACCCGGCGCCCCCCAAGGGAACCAAGGGCGAGACGCTGACCACGCAGGCCGCTGTGGGCGCCCACAGCCAGCACTTGGGCGGGTCCAGTTGGCATCGCAGCGGACTGTGCACGGATTGCCACGCCGAGACCACTGCTGTCTTGCACAGCAACGGCAAGCTGGATATGACCTGGGCCAACACCTCTGCGGTCGACGGCGCGGCGCCGAGTTTTGACGCCGCCAAGCTCAGTTGTGCGGGCACCTACTGCCACGGCACCACTTTGGCTGGCCCCAAGACCGGCGGCAGCGTCAAGCGCACACCGCTGTGGACCCAAGTGGACAACAGCTACGACGCGTGCGGCAGCAGCTGCCACACCAACCCGCCGGCCGCGCCTCACCCGCAAAGCGATGCGTGCTCGAGCTGCCACACCCCCATCAAGAGCTACAACCCCGCCAACCCGGCGGCGTCAACGTGGAACAATGCGGCGCTGCACGTGGACGGCAAGATCGACTTGGCGACCCTGAATTGCACGACTTGCCACGGCGATGCGGCAACGAATAACCCTGCCCCGCCCAAAGCAATTAGCGGTGCAACTGCCGCGACTGATCCAGGTGTAGGCGCCCATGCCCAGCACTTGGGCAGCAGCGCGTGGCACCGCGACGGGCAGTGCGCGGATTGCCACCAAGTCCCTGCGTCGCCGCAGCACAGCAACGGCAAGACGGATTTGCTGTTTGCCGCGCCCAGCAACGCCGATGGCGCCCTGCCGGCGTATGACAAGCCGCAAACGACCTGCACGGGCAGCTATTGCCACGGTACGACCCTGCAGCCGGCCAAGAGCGGGGCGACGGCGGTCACTTTGCCCAAGTGGAACAAGGTCGACGGCACGCAGAGCGCGTGCGGCAGCAGCTGCCACACCAACCCGCCCGGCGGCACCCACCCCGCGAGCGACCAGTGCCAGCTCTGCCACGACACGGTGATCAGCGGTTACGACGCGGCCGCCAAGAAGGCCACATGGAAGGACTCAAAACTGCACGTTAATGGCAAGGTCGAGTCGAGCGCGCTGACCTGCACGAGCTGCCACGGCGACCCGGCGTCCAATGATCCGGCGCCGCCCAAGGGCAGCAAGGGCGAGGTCCAGACCAGCCAGACCGCAGTCGGCGCCCACGCCAAGCACTTGGCCAAGGCGAATTGGCACCGCGACGGCACCTGCGTCGACTGCCACACGGTGCCCACGAGCAACCTGCACGCCAGCGGCACTGCGGAACTGACCTGGGGCGCCCTTGCGACGACCGACCTGGCCAAACCGGCATGGGATAAGGTGAAATGCTCAGGCAGCTACTGCCACGGCAGCACCCTGCAGCCCGCGGCCAGCGGCGGAATCGTCAACCGCAGCCCCAATTGGACCAAGGTCGACGGCTCGCAGGCCAGCTGCGGCGACTCCTGCCACACCAACCCGCCCGGCGGCACCCACCCGCAGAGCGGCGCGTGCGAACAGTGCCACACGGAGGTCATCGCCAAATTCACCGCCGGGTCGCCGCCGACCGTCGTGTGGGGCAACGCCGCCTTGCATGTGGACGGCAAAGTCCAGGTCAAGAGCCTGAACTGCACGAGCTGCCACGGCGACGCAGTGTCCAAAAACCCTGCCCCGCCCAAGGGAACTAAGGGCGAGACGCTGACGAGCCAAGCCGCCGTGGGCGCCCACGCCCAGCACTTGGGGGTCTCTGGCTGGCACCGCGCCGGCCTGTGCTCCGACTGCCACGCCGACACCGCGGATGTGCTCCACAGCAACAGCAAGCTCGATCTGGCCTGGAACGGCACAGCGGCGTTGGACGGAGCAGCGCCGATTTTTGACCCGGCCAAGCTGACTTGTGCGAGCACTTACTGCCACGGCAGCACGCTGACCGGCCCCAAGACCGGCGGAACGGTGAAGCGCACGCCGCTGTGGACCCAGGTGGACAACAGCTACGACGCGTGCGGCAGCAGCTGCCACACCAACCCGCCGGCCGCGCCGCACCCCCAGAGCAACGCCTGCGCCAGCTGCCACACGCCGATCAAGGCCTACAACGCGGCCAATCCGGCGGCTTCGACGTGGAATAATGCGGCCCTGCACGTGGACGGCAAGATCGACCTCGCGACCTTGAACTGCACGACTTGCCACGGCGACGCGGTGTCCAATGACCCGTCGCCGCCCAAGGCGGTCAACGGTGCGACGGTGACGGGCGATCCGGGCGTCGGCGCCCACGCCCAGCACTTGGGGATCAGCACTTGGCACCGCGACGGCGCCTGCACCGACTGCCACCAGGTGCCGGCCTCGAACCTGCACACCAATGGCGTCACGGAGATCGCCTTTGGCGCTCCTGGCAATGCCGATGGCGCGCTGCCGGCCTACGACAAGGGCCAAACCACCTGCACGGGCAGCTATTGCCACGGCACCACCCTGCAGCCGGCCAAGACCGGTGCGACCGCCGTCACCGCGCCCAAGTGGAACAAAGTCGACGGCAGCCAGAGTGCTTGCGGCAGCAGCTGCCACACCAACCCGCCGGGCGGCACGCACAGCCAGCATGCGGACTGCAAGATCTGCCACACCGCAGTCATCGCCGCCTTTGACACCCAGACGTCGGCCGCGGTGTGGTTCGACCGGGTCAAGCACATCAACGGCACGGTGGAGTCAAACAAGTACCACGACTTGGGTGGCTGGACCTCGCCAAAATTCAACGCCAATCACCACGGCAGCAAGTACTTTGTGGCCAATCAGCAGAAGGACGAGCACAACGCCGCCTGCACCCAGTGCCATGGCGCGGATCTCTTGGGCGGCACCGTGGGCGTGAGCTGCAACACTTCTTGCCACAACGGCGATTGGCGCAGCTGCGACTTCTGCCACGGCACCAAGCCCGGGCAGTCAGCGCCGCCCATTGGCGTGGCCAACGAGACCGCGATCACCACCTTGGGCGTGGGCCGCCACACCGCTCACTTGACGGCCAGCGCGACGCACACGGCGATCGCCTGCCCGACTTGCCACTTGGTGCCCGCCACTGGCGATGTCTCCCACGCTTTGGGCTACGTGTTCTCCGCCAACTTGGCGACCCCGGGGCACCACGGCGACGTGACCTTCTCTGGCGCGGCGACCACCGGCATGGGCTTCAATGTCAACGCCACCAGCGGCAATCCCGTGACCGCGCGCGGCACTTGCTCCGGCGGCTGCCACTCCAACGGCAAAGGCGGCGCCCCCGCGGTCACGGCGTACTGGGCCGGCGGCAACTGGACCAAAGGCTCTTGCACCGCGTGCCACGGCAACCCGCCCAAGAACGGCGAGCACAGCAAGCACATGCAGGAAGGCCTCACGTGCCTCTCCTGCCACCCGGCCGCCAACGGCGCGAGCCACATGAACGGCAAGCGCGACGTGAACGCCACGATCACCGGACCGCAAGGGGGCTCGGTCAAGGCCACGCCGCCGACGGGCACGGGCAACTGCGCAACGGCGTACCGCTGCACCGGCAGCTGCCACGGCGAGAATCACCAGTCCGAGTGCTGGTAGGCGTTCCGCTGGTCCTAAGAGATCGCCACCAGCGACGCCACGGCCTTGCGAATGCCCTCAAAAACCTCGTGCAGAGGGGCATCGTCGTACATGTAGGCCGGCGAAGTGACGATTTTGTGGTCGATATCCACCAGCGCCTGATCGGGCCGCAGCACGGTGTGGCGGTGGCCGAGCGCAACGGCGGCCTGCGCAGCGCCCCCTTCCGCGCCAAGGGTCAACTCAAAGCCCTGCCCCTTGAACGCCAGCGCCACGACCATGGGGGCGATGCAAATGGCGCCGATGGGCTTGGCCTGGGCGTGAAAGTCGCTCAGCACGGCCTGCAGCTCAGGTCGAACCGCGGCGTCGACGCCCTTCGTCGCAAAATCGCAAAGGTTTTTGGCCACACCAAAGCCGCCGGGCAGCACGATGGCGTCGAAATCGTCGGCCCGCAGCTGGTCCAGCGCCACCACTTTGCCGCGGGCGATGCGCGCCGACTCCACCAGCATGTTGCGCTTCTCCTTGGCGGCCGGCTTGCCGGTCAGGCAGTTCACCACGTCGGCCTGGGGCGCATCCGGAGCAAAGCACTGGACATCGACCGGGAATTGGCTCAGCGCCCACAGCACGGCGACCGACTCGCGGATCTCGCTGCCGTCCTTGTAGCCGCTGCCGCAAAGGACTACGGCGACGCGCTTGCGTGAATTTGTTGACATGTCTGGCTCCAATGCCGGGTTGGCGGCTCTTCTGCCCAAAAGCGGGGGGCCAAGAGCATAGCGCTGCGCAAGGGAGGATCCAATTCAGCCGTGGTCGCCGAGGTGAGGCGCTGTACGCCCGGCGCGCAATGGCGCTGCGCTTTCGCCAGATCTGGCAGGGGAATCTTGCGCAGGACGGGAGCGAAACAGCGCCGCTCAACCGCCTAGCGCCGTCACCTTGTCTTGCGCGGCCTTGATTTTGGCCTCGCGTTCGCGTTTGGCGGCCTCGAGCTTGGCCTGGGCCGCGTCCACCTTGGCCTGAGCAGCGGCGCGCTGGGGCCCCACTTGGGTCTTGAGCTGCTGGACCTGCGAGCGCTGACTGGCCAGGCGCTGGTCGTACTTCTTCTCCACTTCTGAGAGCTTAGACGGCGCACACCGCGCCACCGTGCCTTTGACCTCCAGCAAGTGGTCCAAGAAGCGCTTTCCCGACTTCTCTAGCTCGGTCTTGGAGTTGCCGCACACGCTGCAGCACTGGTTGCTGCGCACTTGCTGAATCTCCATCTCTCTAGCCAGCGAAGTCGCCTGCAATTGCTGTTCCGCGGACTGCAGTTGGGCGGCCACGGCACCACCCGCCGTGCGCAGCTCTGCTTGGGCGGCGTTGAGCTCGGCCTGGGCGGCGGAGAGCGCCGAGGCGTCGGCCCGCAGCATCGTCAGCTCTCGCTGGGCGGCCACAAGGGCGGCGGAGGGCCCGGCGGGTTTGGGCGGATCGGCCCGGGGCGGCTCTGGCTTGGGCGATTCCGGCTTGGGGCGCGGCGGCTCCGCGGCCCTGGGCGGGGGATTCTTGGCCGGGGCGCGATAGACCACAACGGCTTCTAATGGCCCGGACTCCAAGCGATCTTCTGCCACAACTGCGCTTGCCAGGGCCCCGGACGCCGCCGCCGTGGTGGCCAAACCGGGCGGCGAATTCTCACAGCCCGCAAGGCAGCTAAACACTGCAAGCGCCGCCGCCGCAAATGCCTTGGGCGCCCCTTGCCGCCCCGCGCAACCCCGGCCCGAGCTAATAGCACCCATGTTCGCGACATCCTTCAAAGAGCCAAGCGATCCTACCACTTGCCAAACACGGTGGCGAGCCCGATCACCAGCTGGGCGATGCGCACCCCTTGGGCTTCCCAGAGCTCAAAGCCCAGGCCGGTGGTGTGGACGCCGTTGCCGTCGCGGCCGTAGTAAAGCCCTGTGCGCAGGCCGTCTGCCCAAGGAAGCGTTGGGGAGCCGCCGCTGCGCCCAGGCGCCGCACTCCAGGCGGGCTCAAACCAGACCAAGGTCTCGCCCTCGGCCGTTCGAAATCGCGCCTGTAGCCGCGCCACTGCCTCACCGCCAAAGTCCATGCGGCCTTCGCTGACGCCTGAGAAGCCGACGCCGCCCAGCAGGGCCAAACCGGCTTTGTCGCCTCCGCCGCTGAGGCCGATCATGCCGTGGACAGCGATCTCCAAGCCATCGTGGTAGGAAGTGCCGATTTCGGCGCGGGTCGTGGTAATCCAGCCGCTCTGGCGCGAGGTGCGCAGCCACTGCCCCTGGGCGAGCGCAAGCAGTCCGGTCTTGCTGTCTGGCAGGGCCGGGCCAAATTGCAGAGCGATAAAGCCGGTGCGCACCTCATCGGCGATGGAGAACAGCTCGGGATCCGTCAGACTGCCCGGGTTGGCCAGCCACTCGCGACCGCACTGGCCCTGGGCGTGGGCGCGCACGGCTGGGGTCAAACCGTCCAGATTGCCGCAGGCGATCGCTTTGTCGACCTTTGCCCGCTGCATGAGCCACAAGGAGGCGGAGTCAAACAGCGGATCAGGCGGCAAATCGCGCTGTTCCGTGGCTCCGGGCGGCGGCGGCGACGGTGGCTCGCCCGCAGGACTAGCCGCGCGTTCGATCGACAGGGCGATCACCGGCTTGCCACCGCTGGTGCCGGCAGGGACGACCTTGGCCACCCAATCGCGGGTCACTTCGATGGTGCCGGCCTGCACAACCCGGCCATCTGGATAAACAAAGCGCCGCGCCACCGTCTTGCTCTGGGCGAGCCGCAGGGCATCGCCGTCATCCACGGCCGCGAGATCAATGCGCGCTAGGGCCTCTGCGGCCATCTGGCGGGCCTCGGCCGGGGCACACGCGCCAATTGGCCCCAGCCAACCGACAATTCCGGCGGGCACGGGTGCCGCGGGCGGCGAATAGGCAGGCGCAGCAGCCACAGGCGCGGCGGGTGTTCCCCCAGCTCCGGGAGCGCGGCCACTGGCCTGGGCGGCGCTCGGCCAAAGCGCCGCGGCGATCGCCCAACCTAGCCAGGCGGAAGCAGCTTTTGCGCGAGGAGAAGCGGGGGGCTGGTCATTCTTGGGCATCGATCTCTCCCCGTGGGCAAGCGTGCGCGGCTGGATGGCGCCAAACTCGGCGTGGCGCCGGCTGCAAACGCTCCAACCCGGCGAAGATTCGCCTGAGTGCGCCACAGACACAAGGGCCGCGCCGCCGGCCGGCTGGGGATCAGAAATGGGCCGTTGCGAGGGGCAGAAAGCAGGCGTAACATTCGCGCGCTCGACCGCTGGGTCGGGCCGCTGAATCCCGCTCTTCTTGCGGGAACCGGAGCTAGGCGTCGTCCGCACAACCCGCGTAGGTGGTTGGACGACTTGGGGATTAGGCCGCTAGGCCAGGAGTTCTCCCTCCTCTCCCGACACCCTGGGCTCTTCCGCCCGCCGATCGCGCGGCTGCGGATGCTTCGGCAGGCGCGGGAGGCATTTCATGAGTTCGTTGTTGTCGCTGTTGTCCGCTGGATCCTTTATGGGCCGGTGGTTGCGCGAAGGGCGCAGCGCCCCACTGCCAGAAGGCGTCGTGCCCGTCCACACCCCCGTGCTGCGCGGCGATGACCTGCCCGCAGCGCCGGAAGGCGGCGAGCACCACCACGCGCCGTGGTACGCGACCCTGTGGCTCACCGGCGTCGACTACTTCAGCTCGCTGGGCTACGCGCCGGGCTTGGCGATCATGGCCGCCGGCTTTGTCGCGCCGCTGGCCACGCTGATCCTTGTGCTGGTGACCTTCTTGGCCGCGCTGCCGGTCTATGCGATGGTCGCCAAGCACAGCTCAGAGGGCGAAGGCTCGATCAAGATGATCGAACGCCTGACCGTGCGCTGGGGCCGTCTGGGCTGGTTTGGCAAGACCGTGGTGCTCGCCTTGCTCGGTTTTGCCATGACCGACTTTGTGATCACCATCACCCTGTCGGCCGCGGACGCGACGCACCACATCCTGCAGAATCCCCTGTTTGCCACCCACGTGCCCCACCGCCCCGTCTTGGTGACGGCCGGGCTCATTAGCGCACTTTGCCTAGTGTTCCTAAAGGGTTTCAAGGAGGCCGTGGGCCTGAGCGTCGCCATCGCCCTGCCCTACATGGTGCTCAACGGCGTGATTATCGGGGTCGGCCTGTCGCAGATCGCCGAGGACCCGGCGCTGCTGCAAGCTTGGCTCGTCAAGGTGCAGAATTTTGACGTCGCCCAGCTGCGCGAGTCGCTCACGCGGATGTCTGAAGACGGCGCGGGGCCCGTAGCGCACTTGACCGGCGGCGGCTCGATCATGCTGATTGCCGTGAGTTTGTTGGTGTTTCCCAAGCTGGCCCTGGGTATGTCGGGCTTTGAGACCGGCGTGTCGGTCATGCCGCACATCAGCGCCAAGAGCGCCGAGGAACGGGTGCGCAACACCCGCAAGCTCCTGCTGGCGGCCGCGGTGCTCATGTGCGTGGAATTGCTCGGCGCCAACCTCGTTTCCGCGGTGCTGATCCCGGAGAAAGAGTTCTACGTTGCGCGTGAAGGTGTTGTGGCCGGCAAGGCGGCGGGGCGTGCGCTGGCTTATCTGGCCCACACCACCATGGGCTCCACTTTTGGCACGATTTATGACGTCGTCACCTGCCTCATCCTGTGGTTTGCCGGGGCGAGCGCCATGGCCGGGCTGCTGAACATCCTGCCCCGCTACCTGCCGCGTTTTGGCATGTCGCCGGCTTGGCTGGAGTTCCGCCGGCCGCTCGTCCTGGTGATTACCGGCGTGTGCCTGTTGGTCAATTTTGCCTTTGACGCAGATGTGGAAGCGCAGGGCGGCGCTTATGCCACCGGCGTGTTGGTGCTGATGGCCTCAGGCGCTTTTGCTGTGCTCCTGGCGGAATGGGACAAGCCGTGGCGCCGCTACCTCTTTAGCGTCATCCTGGCGGTGTTTGCCTACGTGCTGGTGGTCAACGCCGCCGAGCGCCCCGATGGCCTCAAAATCGCTGGCCTTTTCATCCTGGCCATTCTGGTCGCCAGTGTTTGGAGCCGCTGGCAGCGCGCGTCGGAATTGCGCGTCAACGGCATTCGCTTTGCCGACGAAGAGTCGGAGCAGCTCTGGACCAACCTGAGCGACGCCCACGACGTCGTGCTCGTGCCCCTGCGCTCCAACACCCTAGAGGCGCGCACCAAGACCGAGGCGCGCCACCTGCAGCACCACCACCACACGCCCTCTCGCTACGCGTTCTTGCACGT
>JBIKTV010000415.1:0-5317 GCA_044347905.1 Myxococcota bacterium | reverse complement strand
GTGAAGTCTTGTCGAGATTTCTTTACACACATCTTAATTAGTGTCCACGTCACGCACGCCGCAGCGCCGAGATTGAAATGCCTCGCCGCTGACTGGACACTGGGGATTTTGCTCGACATGGCCGATCAGGTCTGCCCTTTGTCGTGCGGCTGTTGCACTTAGAACCATTACGTGTTATGTACTTAAGGCCGCAGGCGGCAGGATGAGGCAACGATGGGTGCAGGTTGGCACACAAGTTGGCGGACGATGAGCCCCGGTCAGGTGGTCGGCAGCTACTTCATTGCCGATGCGCTGCACTACAAGTTTCGATTTGCTGAGAAAGGCACTGGCCGCAAAGTGTCTGATACTCTCTGGCACAAGGACTTGCGGGAACACGCTGTCGAGCGGTGGAACGCGTGCAAATTCGAAAACGTGATTGATGAGGTCGTCCAGGTCGTTCACACCGGTGGCAGCAATTCAGGGTTGTTGCGGCAACGCCTTGCGGTGAATGAACACGCAATCAACGCGCGGCTGCTGCACGCTCTCGGGCAGCTCGGACCTGAGAAGTGCCACCGGCTCTTTTCGGCTCTCTTGGGCTCGACCCTGACCGGCACCCGCCTGGAATTGGCAGCCCTTCCGCAGGACGAGAACGACAAGGCGATCTATGCCGTTCAGGACGATGGCTTCCTCATCAATGATTCGACGCTGATCGTGCTCGAACTCAAGGTAGTTAATCGTGACGCCCCGCATCGCCTAGACCTTGAGCAATTCTGGAAATACATGGGATTGCTGTCACTACTACGCGAAAGCGGACGCCTTGCCGACACTGTCGAAGTCCACTTTGTGGCACTAGGGCCGCGCGGACTCCGCATCTTCAAAACGCCCCTTTGCGAGGCGCTTGGCGTGGAGCCCCGCGGGCCTGATAGTCGTCTGAGCCTGAATCCGGACAGGTTGGCACAACCAATGCCGGAGAACTGGTCGGTCTTGTCCAAGAATACGAGACAGCTCGCCGAACAAGTCAGTCGCCTGACCGGGGCACATCGGCTGTCCTATGAGGGCCTGCAGGACGCGGTCGAAAGCCTGGTCCCACAGGAAGAATTTGGAATTGTTGAAATATTTCGTCAAATCTCCCGGGACGCCCGTACGAAGCCAGACAACTAAGAAGGGATGAACGATGTGGGACCGCATGTCACTTTCCACTCGAAATAAGGGCCCGTGCAAAATCTAGTCGATTTTCCCCGGTCCCATTTGCCTGCTGGGTGGGTCGCAAGTGCGCGCCCCCTATCGGGTTCGTCGCACCGCTCCGCGAGAGGCCTTGTCAAGTTATCTTTACACAGTCCCTTAGGGCATGTGCCAGCCGAGCTCAAAGGGCAGGATCACGCCCTGGCGGCTCCAAACCACCTGACCGGCGGCGTCCAGCACGACCGTGGTGGGCAGGGCTCGCACCTTGTAGGCGGCGTCCATGGCGTTGGTCTCCGGAATCACCGCAAAGGTCCTGGGATTCTTGGCCATAAATGCCCTGGCCTCTTCGGCGTCTTCCGCGGCGATCCCCAGCACCTGCACCTCCGGGTGGGCGGCGGCAAAGCGGTCGATCTCCGGCGAGGTCACTTTGCAGGCCGGACACCAGCTGGCAAAAAAGTACAGCACCACCGGCTTGCCGCGCAGGGCAGCGAGCTGGACGGTCTGGCCACTGAGCGTTTGCGCAGTAAAGTCGGGCGCTTGAGCCGGAAGGGTCACGCCCCCGCGCAGCGACTGCACCGCCATCCACACCAGCCAAGCCAGCGCCAGCGTCCACAGCCAACTGCGCACTTCCCTTAGCACCCGCTGCTTGAACGGCAGAGGCGCCCGGCCGACCTCCTGGGGTCCAAGCTGCGGCGGTGCAACGGGCGTGTTGGGCTGGCTCATCGGGACTCTCCGGGGGGGCCGCAGCATTTCGCGCGCCTCAAAAAGACGAAAGGTCGGCGAGCGTAGCACGTCATCGCGCGGCCATGGCACACTGCCCGCAGGTCAGAGCCCCACGGGCCCAAGAGGTTGCAGATGTCGCCCCCTTTGCCGTTGCCGATCGCTGAACAGCCGCCCCGCTCTCTGGCAATTGTCAACGCCCAAGCCCTCGTGTTTGGCGAGCTGCGCAGGCTGGACATCGGCATCCAGGACGGCGTGATCGTCGAGTTGGCGCCGAGCCTGAGCAACCAGTACGCGCGCGCGGTCGACGCCCGTGGGCTGATTGCCCTGCCCGGGCTGATCGACACAGCCGCCCAAGCCGATGTCGCCGGCGCCTCAGAAGCCGCAGCGCGCGGTGGGATCACAACGCTTTTTGCGATCACCAGCTCGCCGACACCGTGGACCGCGGTGCTGACGCAGCTTGAGGGCCGCTGCCACGTCGATTTTGCCGTCTATGCGAGCGCTCAGCGCGGCCAGGCCGAGGCGCTGCGCATCCTGGAGGGCCAGCTGGGCTTTGCGGGGCCCTGGCTGGGCGACGGCGGCGCTCAGACCCTCGGCCTCAGCGATCGCCAGGCGCTGTTGCGCCAAGGCCGGCTGAGAGTCGCCGGGCAAATCGGCCCCGGACAAACGCTTTTGTCGCTCTTGGACTCGGCCATGGAGGCGATGCGGCCCTTGCACGTGCTGCCGGTGCGCACGGCCCAAGAGATCGATCTGCTGATGCACCACCCGTCGCGGCGGCTGACCTCGGCAGCGGTGGCGGCGAGCGATCTGCTGCACGGTGCCCCGGACGGCGAGCCCGATCGGCTGCTGCAGGCCCTGCGCGACGGCACCGCGAGCCTCCTGACCAGCGGCAGCGAGCTAAACCTGGCCCCACCCGGCAATTTCTCCGCCCTGACGGCGCTGCTGCCCCTGCTGCTCGACTTGCTTGCGCGCAGCCAGATCACCTTGGCCGAACTGGGCCAGTGGACCGCGCAGAAACCGGCCCAAGCCTTTCAACTCCAAGGTAAAGGCGGCCTGCTGCCGGGGCTAGACGGCGATGTCGTGTTGGTCGATCTGCAGCGCCAGACCCTAGCTGACCTCTGGCTGCCGGGCGAAAACGGCCCGCTGCACAGCCAGCGCACCCTCCAAGGTGCCGTGATCACCACGATCTGCCGAGGTCAGCCAGTCTGGGACGGCGGAAAGACGTCGCTCGCCCCCGCCGGTGGGCCGGTACAGCTGGCCCGGCCGCTGGCGATCCTGCCGCGCTGACAGGCGATCGCTGCTATCCCATTGATTTTTCTTCCATTAGCTTTACCAGAAAGCCCTCGCAGGCGGCGTGGCACATGTCAAAAACCTCGTCAAAACCGCGCTCGCCTCCCGCGTAGGGGTCGGGCACAGCTAGACCTTCCGCCGCCGGATCCCAGCCGCGCAGCAGGCTCACTTTGGCGCTGTCGGCCGGGCTGCGGGCTTGCTCCAGCACATCGCGCAAGTTAGAGCGATCCATCACCAAAATGTGATCAAAGCGATCAAAATCGCCGACCTTAAACGGCCGGGATCGGTGCGTCAGCGGCACACCGCGGGCTTCGCTGGCCTTGGCAGTGCGCCAGTCGGGCGGCGATCCGGCGTGGTAGTCGCTCGTCCCGGCCGAGTCGACGACAAAGCCATCGCCCAGGCCGCGCTGATCGAGCAAATGGCGAAAGATGCCTTCTGCTTGGGGCGATCGGCAGATGTTGCCCAGACAGACAAACAGCACCGCCGTGGGTCGAGCGCTCTCCGCCGCCCTAGCGCCCATCGGCCATCTCATTGAGCATGTGCTGCATCAGCGCCTGGTTGACGATGCCGACGCTAAACACCGTCAGAATCAGGCAAAGCAGCGGAAAATTGTCGTCCACTCGCTTGCCGCGCTGAGCTTGGACTTCATTGAGCAGCTTGGCCCACTGGTAGGACACGTACAGGTACCAAACGCCGCAGGTGACGATGCTGAGCAGCAGATCCGTCAACGGTTTGGGCTGACCATCACCGCGCAAATTGGCGATATCATTACCAATATTGTACATCCACACCAGGCCATAGATGCCGCAGGTGATCACCGTCAGCAGCACCATCTTCACTAGGTCGCGCTTCTCCATCTCCCCTCCAGCTAGGCCGATCGCCGTGCCCGTCTCCCGCCGCGAAGGTCGCACGCGATGGCCCAAGCGTCAACGCAGCAGATTCCCCTGGGACCGCCGTGCCCGCAGCGGATTTTGCATGCCGCTCGGGTGGCGCTCGCGCGTCGGCCCACCCAGGGTCTCCAGGCGCAGCCCGGCGATCGCCGCCTTCTCTTCGTCACTGAGCTGGCAAAGCTCGTCCGCGCACGCAAAGCGCACGTGCATGTGATCGTCGTGGCCGTCCAAGTGGCGAATGGGCGTCTCGCGGGCTTGCTCAATCGGCCGCGGATACTGGATCAGCCGGGCCGCGGACTCCGGAGTCTCGCCCGCGCGCAGCGCCGCTTCATGCAGAGCCGGCTGCAAATCGTAATGAATAAACGCGTATTGCAGTCGACCCGTGGCCAGGAGCCCGCGCAGGAACTGCCAAGTCCGGTCGGCGTCGATCGTCTCCGCTTGGGCGTCCGCCAGCACTTTGGGCTCATAGCCGCCGCGAAAATAGAAGCCAATATCCGCATCTAGGCCGCCGCGGTGGCTCTTGTGGGGCGGCAGACAGCCTCCGCCATCCTTAGACAGATCGCCGACCATCAGCGTCACCCCCAGCGGCGAGCTCGCTTGCACCGCCGCAGCGGACGCCTCGATCACGCTGACCAGCATCGGCTTGCCAAAGGCCAAATTCGGCCGCCGCAGCTTGATGACGCCACTCTGATCCGTGAGTTGCACGCCACCGCTCAAGGTCACGCCGTCGTGTGGCGACTTGGCGACCAAATAGCGCGCCCCGCCGCGGAGCTTCTTGGTCTTGTCGGGCAAATCATTGAATTTGCGCAGCGCCGCCTCGCTCAGGCCGTTGCGCTTGGCAAACCGCGCCACCGATTCGTTCTTCTTGGCCCGCGCGTACTTGCGGCCACACGCGTCGCGGCCGCTTTTGCCGTGGCGACTCAGGTATTTCTTGCATTCCGCGGTCTTGCGCGCCTTCGCCGTGGAGCAGCGCTTGGCCTGTTTGGCCTCGGCGACCTCTTGGCCTCGCTCTTTCTCTGCAGCGGCAAAGGCCTTGCACGCCGCGGTTTTGGCCTTCTTCTTGTCGCCGCAGCTCTTGCGCAGTGCCGCATCCTGCTTGGCTTTTTTTGCCTTCTCGGCCTTGCTCAGCGGCTTTTCGGCGCTGTCGTCCCCAGCACTTTTGTCCGCCTTGGCCCCGCGAGCGGCTTTTCCCTTTGCTGTTGGACTCTTACCTGCCGCACCTTTGGCCGCCTTTGCCGCGCCCTTGCCTGCCGCCG
>JBIKTV010000085.1:0-16421 GCA_044347905.1 Myxococcota bacterium | reverse complement strand
TCCCAATGCCCCCGACTACTACTTCCGCATGGCGGAGGCGTGGTGGGAAGAGACCAAGTTCCTCTATCTGCTCGAGCGCTCAGACTACGACCGCAAGATGGAGCAGTTTGAGAAGGGCATCCTCAAAGAGAAGCCGGTGCAGCCGGTCGAGAACTACCAGCAGTCGATCTCGTACTACGAGAAGGTGCTGCAGCAGTACCCCAACTACCCGCGGCTCTCAGAGATTCTGTACCGCGTGGGCAAGGCGTGCATGCAGCAGGGCAAGGCGCTGGGCGACAAAGTGCTGTCGCAGAAGGGCGTGCAGTACCTCAATCAGCTGATTCAGAAGTTCCAGACGAGCCCGCTCATCCCGCAGGCCCACTTGGCGCTGGCCGAACACTTCTTTGAGGCGAACAACCTGACCCTCGCCAAGATGAACTACGAGAAGATCACGCAGAATTTCAAGAACGCGGCGATGTACAACTACGCGCTCTACAAGCTCGGTTGGGTGTACTACAACTTGCGCGAATTCCAGCGGACGATCGAGACCTTCCAGGCGGTGGTCAAAGAGATCAGCAAGGAAGGCGACAAGGGCAAGATCGAGTTCCGCGACCAGGCCCTCAAGGACTTGGTCCAGGCTTATGCCGAGCTGGACGGTGCCTGGCCCAAGGCCAAGGAGTACTTCATCTCGGTCGAAGGCGAGGCCAAGGCCTGGGATCGCATGTACAAGTTGGGCGAGATCTACGTGTCGATCGACAAGGACAAGGACGCCGTCGACCTGCACACGCACTTTATCGAGAGCAAGCCGACCGACCCGCGCTGCGTCGAGTGGCACGAGCAGATCGTCGATATCTACAAGAAGCTCGGCGCGTTCCCGGACATCGAAACGGCGATGCGCAAGTTCTTGGCCTTTACGGACGACCGCACCTCGCCGTGGCTTTCGGCGATGAAGCAGCGCAAGGACGCCAAGTCTGAAGAGGCCCGCGACAAGGCCCAGCGCAATGGCGAGAATTACCTGCTGTATATCTCCAACTACTACCACCAGTTGGCACAGAAGACCGACGACGAGACCAAGGACTCGGCCAAGTCGCTGCCCTACTACAACAAGGCCGCGGACGACTACAAAGAGTTCATCCGCCGCTATCCGGACAGCAAGAAGGCCTACATCGTCAACTTCTACTATGCGGAATTGTTGTACGACCAGCTCAAGGACTTCAACAGGGCGCGCGTCGCCTACGAGCGGGTGATCGAGCTGGACCCGGGTGGCGAGTACGTGGAAGACGCCGCGTTGGGCGTGATTTACGCGACCGAAAACCTCATGCGCAACACCAAGGCCTGCTACAACGACAAGAAGCAGGCGTGGGAAGAGCGGGCCGACTGCGCGCCGCTGGTCGATACGGTGGAAGGCGGCGGCGTCAAAGTCACCGTCGTCAAGAAGGACAAGAAGGCTGATCTGACCGAAGAGCAGATCAAGGCCGCCCAGGTGCCCAAGAAGCGCCAGGAATTGCATCCGCTGGAAGTGTCCTACGTCAAGGCGGCCGATAAGTACGTCGAGTTGATGGAGAAGGCCAAAGTCGACTGCACCGGCGGCAAGAAGAAGCAGTGCGGCAAGGGTAAGATGGTCCCCGAGATCATGTATCTGGCCGCCTCCGCCTTCTACGACCGCGGCCAGTACAGCGAGGCCATCAGCGGCTACGAGCGCGTCTACAAGTACCAGGAAGACAACAAGGTTGCTGAGATCGCCGTGCGCAGCTTGATCGACATCTACGCCCGCCAGAAGGACTGGGTCAAGATCGAAGAGTGGGCGCGGCTGATGCTCAAGCGCAAGAGCCGCATCGTGCTCGAGACCAAGGATCTGCGGAAGTACATTGCAGTTTCTGTCGCCGAGCAGGCCATTCAGCTGGCGGAGAAGAAGGACTACGAAGGCGCCCACGCCAAGTACGACACCATCCTGCGCGAGTTCAAGAGCGAGGAGCCTGAGTTGGCGGCGATCGCGTTGTACAACAAGGCCATGCTCTACATCGATCAGAAGGACGACAAGGTCGCCATCGACACGTTTGAGCGCGTGGTCAAGGAGTTCCCCAAGTCCAAGATCGCCCCCGAGGCCAAGTTCCAGGTCGGTATGCTCTATGAAGCGATGACCAGCTTCCGCGAAGCCGCCGACGCTTTCTTGGATATGGCCAAGTTCCGCGACAACGCCGATGCCGCCCAAGCGCTGATCAACGCCGGCCAAATCCTTGCCGCGCTTCAGGATTACCGCGGTGCGGCGGCGGCGTATGACAAGTTCATCGGCGTGGCCAATGCCCTGAAGGGCGACGACGAGAACACCAAGCGCCTCAAGGGCCTGGTCGCCGACGCTGAGATGGAAAAGGGCCATGTCTACGAGAAGATGGGTGTGGAAGGCGCCAAGCTCGCCGCGGGTTCCTACGCCGCCGTGGTCAGCAAGTACCCTGCCCGCCCCGACCTGCACGTGGAGGCCTTGGGCCGCAAGACCGAGCAGCTGCGCTTGGCCGATGCCGGCAAGAACCGCAAAGACGCCATCTCCGCCGCCGATTCGGCAGCCAAGGCTTACGAGAAGCCCGACGGCAAGGGCGGCAAGGCGACCTTCTTTGTGGCGCAGGCGCTGTTCTACCGCACCGAGTACGACTTTGACGACTTTGACGTCCTGACCCTCAAGAGCGTCAAGAACATGAAGGGCCTGCTGCCGATGCTGCAAAAGAAGGCCGAGGCGCTCAAGAAAGCCGAAGGTCGCTACTTTGACGTGGTCGAAAAGGCCTCGGCCGGTGGTGGTAAGGCCTACGCCGCAGCCGCCGCCTTCCGCATCGGTCTGCTGTACTTCAAGTTCAAGGAAGACCTGTTCAACGCCCCGGTTCCGCCGCAGATCGTCGGCAACGCCGAGCTCGAAGACGCCTACAAGCTCGAGATCGAGAAGCTGGCGACGCCGATTGAAGAGCAGTCCGTCACCGCGCTCAAGAGCGCCATCAACATCGCCCACAACTTGGGTGTGTACAACAAATGGTCCAAGGAAGCCGGCGATTACGCGTACAAGGTCAATCCGGACGCGTACCCGACGGTGGAGAAAGACCCCAACCTGCCCAAGGCAGCCGCGACTGTGTCGGCCAATGAGTCTTCGGACCCGGCCACTTCTGCAGCGTTCGTCACCAGCGTGCGCCGCGGCAAGTTTACCGTTTCCTACAAGCCCAAGGCCGACGCCAAGTAGCCCTTGCACAGGAGAATCCCAGCCATGACCACGACTTTCAAGAAGTTCGCAAGCGGTCCCAAGCTGGCTTCGGCCCTGCTGGGGCTGACGTTGGCGACGGTGTCGGCGGCAAGCGCCTACGCCCAAGAGTACCTGCCCGGCATCGACGACAAGGCCCAGGACGCCATGCGCTCTGGCTTGCAGTCGGCGCTGCGCAAGGTGCCCAAGTGCAACCCCTATCAGATCCTGGACGACGGCCAGTGCTGCCCGGCGGGCTTTGTGTCCCTGGGCAAGAGCTGCGCGCGCGTTGGGCCCAACACCTGCGCCTCGGTGGCGATCGAAAGCCCCGACTCCTGCATTCTCGATCGCTGCGCCAAATACGTGCGCACCGAGAAGAAGAAGGAAAAGGTCAAGAACGACGAGGGCAAGGAAGAGGAAGTCGAAAAGGACATTGAGGTGCCCTGCGAGCCGTGGAAAGACGGCACGCGCGACTTGGCCTGCGAGCTCGACACCAAGGCCTGCGACAAGAAGGTCATGGACGCCGTGGGGCGCAACAAGTGGTGCGGCGACTGGATGAAGAAGGTGGAAGCGCCGCCGGCTGCCGATGCCGGTGCGGTCGCTGGCGCGCCGAGCTTCAAGTTTGTGCGCTGCAAGGCTGGCTCTGAAGGCTGCGAGCTCGCTACGCGCGAGTGCACCGAGCAAGAGCTGACGTCGAACAGCAGCGAAGGCGCGGGCCCGTGCAAGGTCGGCGAGTACATCGATCTCAACAGCGGCAAGTGCACGGCTTACGGCTGCCCCAACGCCTGCAAGGCCGCCGACGGTCGCTGCAGCAAGTGCGGCCCCGACTATCAGAGCGCCGCGGTCGAGTTTCAGCGGGCCGCGGACATGGACAAGCGCTTCTACGAGGCCTACTTCAACGCCGGCATGGCCTATGAGCGCCTGGGCAAGTACGACGAAGCGCGCAAATCGTACGAAGCCGCCAAGCTGATCGAGCCCAAGGACGATCGCGAGCGCGGTCTGCAGTTGTCGGCCCAGGCTTACATCGCCCGCTCCATGCTCGCCCAAGCCAACCGTCTGGCGGAAGCCGGCGAAGCGGAAAAAGCCAAGGGTTTGCGCGATCAAGCCAAGGGTATCTGCGACTCGATCCTGGGCCAAGACCCGGACAACGCCATGAACAATGTGGCGCTGGCCGTCTATTGGCTGGCCGCGGACGACTTCAAGCTCGCCGAGCAGTTCCTGCAAAAAGCTTTGCGCGTCAACCGCGAAGACACGATTGCGCTGAATGTCCGCGGTCTGATCAACCTCAAGCAGGGCCGCTACGACATCGCCCGGTGGATTCTTGAAGAGAAGGTCTTGGCGATCGACCCGGCCAATCCCGAGGCGTGGGGCAACTTGGGGATGACCTACGTGCTGCTGGGTGACCTGCCGCGCGCGGTGGTGGCGCTCAAGAACGCCGTGCAGCTCAACGCCGGCTCAGTTTCGGCGCGGCTCAACCTGGGCGCCATCTATCTGGAATACCTGAACTATCGCGATGCCGACAAGGTCTACAAAGAAGCGCTGGCCCTGGAGCCGGGCAACTTGGAGGCGATTACCGGCTACGCGCTGACGATGGAAGGGCTGCGCAATCCTCAGAAGGCCGCGGAATACTACGACAAGGTGCTGGCCAAGGATCCCAAGCGCTACGCCATCTTGGTGCGTCTGGCGATCATGAACTACAAGTACTTCAACAATTCCGACAAGGCCGTGGCCCTGTGGAAGCAGTACCTGCGCGAGGCCATGGACACTGATCCGGCCGAGGCCCAGGGCAAAGCGGACAAGCTCAAGGCCGAGCGCGACGCCCTGCGCGAGCAACTGAAGGCCCACGTCGCGCTCAAGAAGCCCGGCGCGGATTGGCCGGCGACGCTGGTGCTCATCAAGGCGAGCGGCGCCCCCAAGAAGGCCACCCCCGATTGGGCAGCCAAGAAGAACGACCTGATCAAGAAAAGCGATGAAGCGGACGGCAAGTGGAAGGCGCTCGTGGCGATCGTTTCGCGCATCCAGGAAATCGAAGCGGCCAAGACCCTGGAAGGCCAGGCCAAGGATCCGCAGCCGACGCCCAAGTAGGCCGTCCAGTGGCAAAGCAGCTTTTTGCTTGCGCCGCCGCAGCGAAGCCGGTAGTTTCAACAGAGCCTGGGGGCAATGAGGCCCCTCTGCAGACCGCGGAGTCCCACCATGAAGAAAGTCTTTGCTGTACTGGCCCTGTCGAGCCTGGCCCTGTCTGGTTTGACGGTGGGCTACAGCAGCCCCGCCGCGGCCGAAGAAAAGGCCAAGTTCTATGACTTTAGCGATCAGCTGATCGACGGCGACGTCAAGAAGCCCGCCGCCCTGCACATGGAATCGCGGCAGCGCGCCAAGTTTGACAAGCTGCTCAAGCTCAAGAAGTCGTTTCGTCCGGCGATGATCGAGACGGCCAAAGAGCGCTTGCTGAAGTAACCGCGGCGCCACAGCCCCAAGCCCACGCCTCGCGCGGATCTCCGGATTCGGCGGGGCGTGCGGCGTTTTGGAGTCCGGCGTTCCAAGGACGCCATGGCAGGCGGTGGGGCCAGCCCCGTCGCAGGCCCCGAAACGCAGAATGAGGTTGCGCGGTGGGGCAGTCCTTGGCAGACTGCAGCGTTGCTCAGGCGACCGCCTTAGGTGCGCCTGGTTGAATTCGCGCGCAAGCTGCCTCCATCGGCGGCGATTGCGCGCACCGAGCACGGCCCGGAGGAAAGGATGTTTCGCTCGACCCGCAGCCCCCTGCTAATTGCCGCACTGGCGTTGACCTGGGCCGCCTGCTCATCCACAGACAATGGCACAGGAACTGGCGGCACTGGGGGCACAGGGGGCGGCGGTTTCACTCTGGAGAGCAACCAGACGATCGCCGTCAAAGACTCCGGCAAGGTGCTGAACAACAGCGGCACGATCGCCATCAATGCCGGCGGCATGGCCGTGGGGGCCAAGCTGGAAAAGGCGTTGGTCGTCAGCAATTCCGGGTCGGTGGGCGATCTTGTGGTCAGCAAAGTGGCCCTGGAATACCAAGGCGCGCCTGGCGAAGAGAGTCCGGCGTTTGGCTGTGCGGCGATCATCGGCGGCCAAGAAGTGCCGTGCGATCAGGCCAAGTTTCCTGCGATTTCTCCGGCCGGCAAGGGCGACATCACCGCGGTTACGGTGCTGGTGTCGTTCAAGCGCCCCGCAGACCAGGCCAACCGCACCGCCACCTTGGTGGTCTACAGCAACGACCTGAAGAAGAACGAGATTTGGAAGCAGAAGTTCCAGACCGCCGCCGGCCAAGCCAAGATCTCGGTGCAGCCTGAGGTCATGGACTTTGGGTTTGTCAGCGTGGGCTCCAATCCCGTCGTCGATGGCTCCTTGCTCAACGTGGGCAATGGCGAACTGCTGATTTCGGCGATTGATCTTAGCTCGCTGGACAAGGACCTCTTCAAGCTGGTGCTGCAGGGCAAGGAGTATCCGACCGGCGGTCTGCTGCCGCAGAACCCACCGCTTTCGCTCAAAGCCGGCGATGTGGTGCCGTTCTCTCTGCTCTATAGCGCCAAGGACGACAAGCCGCGCTCCGTGGAGATGCTGCTTTCTACCAATGATCCCAGCCTTGTGGCCAACGGCGTGGGCATCAAGCGCGTCCCCGTCAAGGTCAATTCGACTGGGCCGTGCCTGCTGGTGTCGCCCAAGACGGTGGTGTTTGGCCCGACCCAGCTGGGTCAGACCAAAGTTCAGGCGCTGCAGATCAAGAGCTGTGGCGACGAGGCCCTGGAGATCAAGAAGATCGAAATCGGCACCGATCCGACCACGGCGTCGGGCAACTTTGCCGTGAAGTGGGAGACGCTGACCCAGACCGGCGGCAAGGCTCCGACCGAGCAAGCGCCGCTCAAGTTGCCCGTGAACGGCGTGGCGACGCTAGAGCTGACCTACCAGCCCGATAAGCTGTCGCCCACCAAGCCCAACGGCAGCGTTACGCTCGACAGCGCCGATCTCGTGCTCAGCGCCAATACCGCGAGCGGCGGCACCACCGTCAAGCTAGAAGGCTACGGCGCCTCGGCGGATTGCCCGACGCCGATCATCACCATCGCTGAGGGCGACACCGTGACGCCGCAAACCGTGCTGCACCTAGACGGCAAGCAGAGCTACGCCACCGGATCGACCATTGGCCAATACGAGTGGGAAGTCGACCAGGCCAAGGGCTCCGTGGCGCTGTTTACCCCCAACAACAAGGCCGGCGCGGTGACCTTCCAGCCCAACATCGCCGGTGAGTACACCTTCCGCCTGCATGTGTATGACGCCAGCGGCAAGAAGTCGTGCGCCCCGGCCACCAAGGTGGTCAAGGTGATTCCGGACCAGGCCATCCACGTAGAATTGCTGTGGAAGACTCCTGGCGACAAGGACGAGAGCGACACGGGCCCGGGCGTGGGCACGGACTTGGACCTGCACTTTGCCCACCAGTTCGCCGCGGGCCAGGACTATGACGGCGACGGCAAGCCCGACCCGTGGTTCGCCGGGCAGTACGACTGCTTCTGGTTCAACTGCGGCAACGGCAATACCGTGGAGTGGGGCAGCTACGACCCCAACATGGACGACGATCCGAGCCTCGATCGCGACGACACCGACGGCGCCGGCCCGGAAAACCTGAACCTCACCTTGCCCGAAGAAGGCCGCACCTACGCGGTAGGCGTGCATTACTACAATGACTTTGGCCTCGGCGTCTCGGTCGCTACGGTGCGCGTGTACATCTACGGCACCCTGCAGTACGAAGTGACGTCGTCCAACTTGAGCAAGGGCGACATGTGGTACGTGGCAAAGGTCTCCTGGCCGCAAGCCGACATCGAAGCCGCGCTCAAAGTCCCTGGCACGCCTGGGCACTTCATCACCAAGAAGTACCCGACGCCGGCCCTGGACTGAGCCAGAAGGGCCGATCGCGGTCCCGTGCCCTGCGCGCCTAGGCGGTGCGAAGACATAGCCCCTGTCCGGCCAACCGCTGCGCAAAGCTTGCGCCCAGCTGCCGGACCGCTGGATCGCCCAGCGCTGCCCTAATTGGAGGACGACGATGGTGCGCCAATCCCACATCGCTGCGATTCTGACGGCGCTGATCGCGCTGCCGCTGGCCCATTGCTCTGACACCGCCGATTCGGGCACCGGCAGCGCGGGCAACGGCAACAGCCAGACCTGCTCCGGCGGATTCTGCATTGAGGACGATGTCCGCATTGGCGTGTCGCCGGCCCAGCTGCTGTTTACCGATCTGCCGGTGGGTCAAAGCAGCGATCGCGAGCTGACGATCTCGCACGCGGGCACTTCGGGGACGCTCAAGGTGGACGCGGCGACTTTTGCCCCGGAGACCGAAGAGTTCCAGGTCGTGGAGTGGAAGGCGCTGAGCCTGGGCAAGGGCGGCAAGGCCAAGGTCATCGTGCGCTATACGCCTAAGTCGGCGGGGGCGAAGTCGCTCAATCTGGTGCTGGCCAACAACGACACCGACAACACCAAACGGCAGTTCAAGGTGCCGGTCAAGGTGGCAGCGGCGGCGGCCCAGCTGACGGTCAATCCAAATCCCGTGGAGTTTGGCAATATTGCCGCTGGGGCTGCGCCGACCAAAGAGCTGACGCTGCTCAATACGGGCACGCTGGACCTGCTGCTGACTTCGGTGCAGCTGGCCAAGAATGAGAGCCCCGACTTTGTCATCGACGCGCTGCCAGACCTGACCAAAGCGATTCCTCCGGGCAACAGCGTGAAAATGAGCGTGAAGTACTCGCCCAAGGGCGGCGATTCAGACCTGTCTCACCTGTTGTTTGAGTCGTCTGACGGTCGAAAGTACCAGGTGGAAGTCCAGGGCAATGAGATTGCGCCGCGCATTTCTGTGGTTCCGCCCAAGGTGAATCTGGGGGCGATCGAGCTCGGTCAAGAGGTCAAGGCGGACATCAAAGTGTGCAACGTGGGCTTTGCCGAGCTCAAGGTCGCCAAGATGGAGGTATCGCCGGTCTCGCTGATTAAGGACGTCAAGCTGAGTGTGGCCGCGCCGCTGAACATCGCTGCGCCCAAGCAGGCGGGGCTGTGCGAAACGGGCGTGACCATGGTGCTGACGCTCAAGGCCGACAAGGCGGTGCCCAAGAACGGCAGCCCGGTGGCCAGCATCGTGTTTTCTAGCAACGACCCGGTGAATCCGACGCTGACCTTGCCGATTTTTGCAGAGACCAACTCGCCCAAGCTGCTGGTAACGCCTGATGACTACGTCGATTTTTCGCTGGTTGGCAAGGGCGTCAAGGTCACCCGCAAGATCGAGCTGTTCAATGAGGGTTCGGCGCCGCTGGATGTGACCAAGTTGGCGATCACCGACGAGAAAGACAAGTTGAGCGAGTTCAGCATTCTGCCGGGAGCTTTTGGTCCAAGCGCCGCCAACCCGCAGCCGGAGACGCTGGCGCCGGGGCAATACGCGGTGTTCCAAGTGCAATTTGAGGCCAAAGGTCCGCCCGATCAGAAGGCCCAGGCCAACCTCCACATCTACTCGACCGACCCAGGCACGCCAGACAAGGTGCTGCCGATGTACGCCGAGCGCAAAGAGGGCGTGGTGTGCAATGTGCAGCTGGTGCCGCCGATCCTCAACTTTGGCCTGCTGCCGTACGGCGCGACCAAGACGATTCCGATTGGCTTCAAGAACACGGGCAGCGGTGTGTGCGTGTTCAAGTCGGTCAACGTGCTGGCCTGTGGGGGCAATGGCCTGCCGCCGCCGCTGGGTCCGGGGCCGATGAAGTGCAAGCAGAGCGGATCGCCGCAGTTCTATGCCGGGGCGCCGTCGACGGCGCTGTTCAAGCTGGCCCCCGGTGACACGGGCAAGATGCTGGTGACCTTCACGGCGCCCGACGACCTGGGATTCCTGCTGGGCAAACCCAATGAAGTGACGCCGTTTGGCGCCCTGCTGGTGGCGTCTTTTGAGGATTCCTCGACCGGGCAAGTCAAGACCTTCCCCAACGTGGCCCTGACCGACCCGGCCAAGGTCGCCGCGACGCCGCCGAATCTGGAAGCCAAAGTGGGCAAGGCCCAGGTGTCCGTGCTGCCAGGCCAGCTAGATTTTGGCGTCGTATCCGTGGGTTGCAAGTCTCCGGGCAAGGAAGTCAGCGTGTTCAACACGGGCACGACGGAGGCGTACATCAACAAGCTCGAGCTGCAGGGCTGCGGCCTGGAAGTGCAGCCGCTGGGCTGGCCGGGGATCCCCAAGACGGGCTATCCGATTTCTCAAGCCAAGCCTGCGACGTTTAAGGTGCAGTACGGCCCGCAAAATGTCGGCAAGGATCAGTGCCAGTTGCTGGTGTGGACCAACCTGTCCGGTACCTGCATGAAGAACGACGGCACGCAGACCGGCAAGGATTGCAGCGTGAACGGCGACTGCGGGGCGGGCGAGTTCTGCGGCGGGCAACTGTTCACCGTGCCCATCAACGGCGAAGGCACGCTGGAGACGGAGTACACCGACGAGTTTGTGCAAGGCGTGGGCAAGCAGGTGGATGTGCTGTTCATCGTGGACAATTCGGGTTCAATGAGCGAAGAGCAGGACAATTTGGCTAAAAACTTTGGGACGTTCACCCAGATCGCCGACCTGTGGCAGAACAACTACCACATTGGCGTGGTGACGACCGACATGGACGACGCCAAGCAGAGCGGCAAACTGATTGAAAAGAGCGGGGTGCGGGTGGTGACGCCCAAGACCGTGAACGGGCCGCAGATTCTGCTGAGCATGGTCAAGCAAGGCACCAACGGCTCCGGCGACGAACAGGGCCTCAGCGCCGCGGAAGCTGCCCTGACCCTGCCCAATGTCTACGACAGCGGCAAGAAGTGTGCGGCGGACGCGGACTGCAAGAGCGATGGCGGCTTCTGCGTGCCCGACGCCGAGGATCCGGCGACCAAGAAGTGCGGCGGCACCAACCGCACGTTTGTGCGCAAGAACGCCGGCCTTGAGGTGGTGGTGCTCAGCGATGAGGAAGACGGTTCCGCCGCGGACATCAACTACTACACCAACTTCCTCTTTAGCATCAAAGGCTTTGCCAACAAAGGCCTGTTCCACCTGCACGCGATCGTCGGGGACGCTGGCAACGGCTGCAAAGGCAGTGGCGGCGACGCGGTGGCGGGCGATCGCTACTTGGCAGTGGCCAAGGCGACGGGTGGCAAGATCGGCTCGATCTGCTCGACGAGTTTTGCCCAAGTGCTCAAGGACATCGGCAATGTGGCCTTTGGCTTGGCCCAGCAGTTCTTCTTGACGCGCACGCCCGAGGAATCGACGATCGTGGTCAAGGTCAAGGGCCAAGTGTGCACCAAGGGCAACTTCCAGTACGACGCCGCGTCCAACAGCGTGATTTTTCCCCAGGGCAGCCCGTGCATGCCGGCCAAGGGCGACACGGTGTCGATTTACTACAAGATGTTGTGCTTCCCCTAAGTTACCTGCGCTCGACGCGACAAGGCCGCGGGCCTACTAATTCCCATGGCGGCTGAGGATCCAAGGATGATGGCGATGAAAAAGCAGTTTCAGCGGGCATTTGCGCTGGCGACCCTGACGACGGCGGCCCTGGCGATGGCGGCCCTGAACAGCGGCTGTAGCGATGACGGCAGTGGCTATTCGGCCGAGTCCGAGCCGCGCATCGACGTGAAGATCGACGCCAAGTCGCCGCCGACGGGTGGCCAGTGCAGCACGTTTGTGCCCGATGACTCGCGCGGCCAGCTGACGTACCGCAAGTATGTGGAAATCAAGAATACTGGCGCGGACACGGGCAATAACCAGCCCCTGTGTCTGAGCTGGACTTCGACCAAGGCCAACAGCCAGTTCAAGCTCAACGTCATCTCTGGCGCGACCAAGGACGACGCCAAGTGCGCGGGCAAGATGGCGGCGCTGGTGATCGGCGCGACGCTCAAGCTGGAGATTGAGTACAAAGCCAATGAAAGCGGGGATACCGAGCCGCTCAAGCTGAGTGTCACGCACAATGACCCCAGCAAGTCGGCGCTGAGCTACTGCTTTGGCCTGGCGACGGTGGGCGTGCAACCGGTACTGCAGCCGAGCGAGTACACTTTTGTCAACACCACCAGCGCCAACCCGGCGACACAGTGCTTTAAGCTGCTGAACAACGGCACGTCGGCGCTCAGCTTTCAGGGTGCGTCGTTTGACCCGAGCAATGACCAGTATACCTTGGTCAAAGTGCCCAATGCCTCGGACGAAATCGCCCCCAAGGGCTCGGCGGGCAATCCGGACGGCAGCAAGTCGCTGGAGATTTGCGTGCGCTACAAGCCCGACGCGACCAAGGACAATGAAGACGTCAAGCTGGTGGTCGAGACGAACGCCAAGCCGTCGATGGTGACGGCAAAAATCTCGGCGAAGATGGAGGCCGAGGCGACGTTTACGGTCGACTGCAGCAACCCGACGGGCAAAGTCGCGTTTGTGTTTGCAGAGGGCGGCAAGACCACCTCGACCTGCAAAGTGGTCAACGCCGGCCCGCCGCCGCTGGTGCTCAAGCAAGTGGAAGTGCAGGCGCTCAACGCCGCCGATAAGGACGCGGTCGCTCAAGTGTATTCCGCGCAACTGCTGGATGTGGCGGGCAATCCCCAGTCGATCTTTTCGGCTGCGGCGGGCAAATCGGCCAGCTTGGTGGTGACTTACAAGGCTCCGGCCACGGGTGCGCCGCCGCCGGCCCAGGTGGTGGTGACGACGTCGAGCGCCGGAGCGCCGAGCGCCAGCCTGTTCATCGCGATTGAGGCGGGTGGCTGCGCGGTGCCAGTGGCGCCACAGTTTGGCCCCTCGCCGGAGCTGTGGAGCCAGTCTAAGGTCAGCGTGGAAGCCAAAAGTTCTGTCTTTGTAGCCAATCAGGGCTGCGCGCCGCTGCAGTTGGTCAACGCGTGCGTGGCTCCGGCGAGCTACAAGGGCACCGATCCATGCAGCGCCCCGAGCAAGAACCACTCGCTGGCCAACAACTTCTTGCCGGTCACGGTGCAGCCGTACAGCACGTCGTCCATTGAGATCTCCTTTAAGCCCGCGACTGAGAACCTGTTGGTGATGAATGATCTGCTGCACGTCTTCTATTGCACCGGCACCTGGAGCGGCGGGCAGTGCAATGGCGGCCAAGTGGTGTCGCGTTCGCTGGTGCTGACCGGGGCGCTGGCGACGGCCAACACCCCGACACGGCCGGAAGTGGCGCTCAGCGTGGTGGACGACCCGAGCAAGCTGGCGCTGAATACGCCGGTCAAGCTGGCGATGGCCGTGACCAACCCCGGCTCCTTTGCCGACAAGACCTTCTATTACCGCTGGGTTGTGGCCAAGAGGCCGGCGGGGTCGACCACCTGGATCCCGGAAGGCGAGCAGAATAGCGATCAGACGCCGTCGACCAAAGTGCTGCCGGATGTGCCGGGCGAATACGAGATCGTGGGCCAAGCACAGGGTTATGACGAAGGCACTTCAGCCTACGCGTGGAGCCCCCAGGCCAGCGTGAAGTTCACCATTCCGGGACCCTAGCTGCCATGTCTGCCCCAGCGATCCGCAGCGAAACGGGGAGGTTGCAGTCGTGCATCCTCTGCGCTCCTGGGCGCGAGCTGGACGCGATGGTGCCGCGGCACATTCAGGCCTTGCGCCAACGCCAGACCGACACGGGCGGATTGACCCAAGGCGAAGAGTGGCAGCCCAATCCCGACTATCTGCTGTTTGATGACTTGGTGCTGCTGCCGCAGTTAGCCAGCGAGCATGCTCAGTTACAGGCGGTCATTGCCGCTGCGACGGGCGACCGCCAGTGTCTGGATTTCCGCGATCTTCTGGATCAAGTGCTCCAGCTGCCCGGGGTGCGCGGGGCGTTGACCGAGGAAATCCTCGATCTGGAGGTGCAACTGGGCGCGAACCCAGGTCAGCTGGGCCTGGCGCGCGGCCGATTGGGCGAATTGGCCCCGCACGAACTCAGCGAGGCCCTGCTCAGCGGCCTGGATCCGCGCGACGACGCCGAGATTCTGGGGGGACCTTGCCCCAACGTGTTGTTTGCACGCGATTTATGGGCTATCGTCGGCCAGCAGTTGGTACTTGGTTATCCCCGGGCGCGGGCGAGAAAGCGCGACGGTGTGCTGGCCCGCTGCGTAGCGCGCCACCATCCGCGGTTGGCTGGCGCGCAGTTGCTGGACATTCGCGCCGATCACCGCGGCCGGCCCGGTGGCTTGGCCCCTGAGGAACTGATCGACGACCGCTGTGTGGAAGGCGGCGATGTGCTGGTGGTGACGCCGGACACCGTGCTGATCGGCATCGGCGAACGCACAACCCTGCGGGGAGCGCTGGCTGTGGCTCGCGGCCTCCAGGGGCAAGGATTTCGCCACGTCCTGGGCGTGCAGCTGCCCCTGGCGCGGGCGATGATGCACCTGGACACGGTGATGACCTTTGTCGACCGCGGGCTGGCCCTGGCCTATTTGCCGGCGCTGCAGGGCCCTGAGGCACTGCGGGTCGTCGATCTGCTGGACGGCGGCCGCGCCCTGCCCTATGGCGTGGACCGCGCCCTGCAAGAAGCCGGCTCGCCGGTGGAATGGGTGCCCTGCGGCGGCAGCGACCCCCGGGCGGCGGCGCGCGAACAGTGGTCTGACGGCGCCAACGCGGTGTGCCTGGCCCCCGGGAGAATTGTGCTGTATGGCCGCAATACCGCGACGTTGCGCGAGCTGAACCGCCGCGGTTTTGAGGTCTTGACGCCGGCCCAGTTCATCGCCAACGCGGAGTGGCTGCTGCAGGGCGGGCGGCGCTTTGTGGTGGCTCTGGGCGGATCGGAGCTGTCCCGGGGCCGCGGCGGGCCTCGCTGCCTGACGTTACCGCTGCTGCGGGCCGGTTAGAGCCGCACACCCACCGGCGCTGCACCACTCCTGCCAGGCCTGCCGTCCCGAGCGCTGGTGATCGCCGGTGAGGGCCACCAGGGCGCCTTCGGCTTCATCGCGGATCGACCGAGCTTGGTCGCCAAGCAAATACACCAACGCCGGGGCAAAGCTGGGGCGCAGGCGCGAGGTCATTGCGTGCAGCGCCGCGCGCCGCGGCTGAAAGCCAGGATGGTGGGCAATAAGCGGCAGGGCGGCGCTGCAGTCTGGCGCGTCCGGCTGGCGGCACAGGTCTGCGCCAAGGGTCAGAGCGGGCCCGGCGCTGTGCAGGGGGGCGAGCGCTGCCAAAGCCGCTGAAAACTCGCTGCCCGCTGTTGAATCGCCCAGGCGCCACAGGGCGAACAGCGCGCCCAGGCGCGCCGGGGCCTGCCAGAGCTGATCGGCGTGGCGCAATTCCTCCAGTCTCTGGCGGTGTTGAACGGCACCCAGCCGGGCCAGCCCCACTGCCGCGTGGGCGCGCGCCTCCGGGTCGCGATCTTCAAGCAAGCGCACCAAGAACGGCTCAGCCAATGGATCGGCCAGCTCAGCGACGATCTGCGCCGTGCGGGCGCGATAGGCGGCCTGCCAGCCGGCCTTGCTGAACAGGGTCTCTAGGTAAGGTCTTGCCGCCCAACCATATTGGACGATTCGCTGGTGCACAGAGCAGCCGGAGATGGCGTTGCAGCGAAAGCGGTCCTTGAGCTCGCTGAGCAGATCGCGCAGGGCCTCATCGGTGGGCTCTGGATCGCGTTGCAGGGCTTGGCGGTGTAGCTCGGCGGGAGAGAGCGGCGCAACGGCGGGAGAGGTCCCGGGGGCTGCGGCTGCGTTGGGCGAGGCGGGCGCAGCGGGCTGGCATGCGACGGCGGTGGCGGCCAATGCAGCAGTGACAGCGCAGGCTATGCGGGGAAACGACACGGCGGGCTCGCAGCGCCACGGTGGGCGCTGGGTTCAATTGCACCTGTTTAGAGTCACAAGCGCAAGGGCACACCCACCGGTCCGCTGGAATAGCGTGGCGGCTGGTGGCGTTGCAAGGGGTCTGCTCTGCAGGTAAACTACTGACCCTTTGCGCCCCAGGTGGCCACCTGCCGGCGTCCCCCGCGTCGAACCCGAGGAATCATGAAGAACGACAAGACTATCATTGCCGTCGTCGCCGTCGCAGTCGCGGCGTTCGTCGGCGGCTACCTGATCAAGAAGCCGGCGCCGACGCCCGGACCCGCGGCTCCGGTCACGGCCCCCGCGGAAGCGCCCAAGGAGCCCGCTGCTGCGGCCGGGCTGACCAATCCGGTGCTCGGCCCGGCCGATGCCAAGGTCACGATCATCGAGATTAGCGATTTCCAGTGCCCGTTCTGCTCGCGCGCCAAGGCGACGCTGGACGAATTGC
>JBIKTV010000084.1:0-16434 GCA_044347905.1 Myxococcota bacterium | reverse complement strand
CGCAGGCCATCGACCCACTCGTCGCTCAGGGCCCGCAGCGCCCACAGACCGTCATCCGCGCCACCCGCCGCGCTGCGATCGATGGCCAGCGGACCGTCCGCCGCTTCAACCACGTCGATCAGCCGAATCGCCGCCAAAGGCCGCGCCAGAGAATGTCCGCCGTCCGGACCGCGGCGGCTTTCAATCAGCCCTGCGCGGCGCAGATCCGCCAATAGCGACTCCAGCACCTTGCTCGGCACGACGGTCGCGACGGCCAAATCCTGCAAGCGCGCCCGCGAACCCGGATTCTGCCGCCCGAGCAGGATCAGCGAGGCCAGCGCCTGATGACTTCGATGGGTGATACGCACGTCCGGCTCCCTTGGGTGATTATCCTAATGTCTGCGGAGAACGTAGGTAAGTCTAATTCGCCCCGCCGGGGAACGCAAGGGCTAGGCGAGCACCTGCAAAAAACTGGACAGAACCGCCAACTCGCCTAGGCTCAGGGCGGTATTTGGCCGGCGCAGCAAAGGTCTGCCGCGGCAAGCGACCCTCCCCATCCCAGCGGAGGGGCAGGGCAATTGGGCGAACCCACAGCGGGCAGGCACGCGGAGGCGTCTGTGATCATCACGGGCAAACTCGATCAACCCAAGCCATTTGGCCGGTTTGTGCTGACGAACAAGATCGCCTCGGGCGGCATGGCCACGGTCTATCTGGCCGAGGCGCGCGCGGGCGATCCCCTGCACGGCCGGCCGCTTGCGCTCAAGGTGCTGCACGGTCACCTTGCTGAAAGTGAAGACTTTGTGCGGATGTTCCGCGACGAAGGTCGCATCGCCGCGCAGTTTGACCACCCCGGCATCGTCCGCGTGTACGGCGTCGACGAATTTGAGGGCGATGAGTTCCTGGTGATGGAGTTCGTCGAAGGCCGCGATCTCGCCCAGGTTCTGCAAGCCGTGCGCGCGCACAAGACCACGGTCTCCGCCAGCATCGTCTTTGAGATCCTGCGCCAGGCCCTGACCGCGCTGTCCTATGTTCACAGCTTTAAGGGCCAAAAAGGCAAGCTGCAGGGCATTGTTCACCGCGATATCAGCCCGCAGAACATTCTGATTTCTACAGAACCAAAGGTAAAGATTACAGACTTTGGCATTGCCCGCGGCCAGCACCGCTCCGATCGCACCCTCACCGGCACGATCAAGGGCAAGATGCACTACATGGCGCCGGAGCAGGCCGCGGGTCTGCGGGTCGATGCCCGCGCCGATCTGTATGCCCTGGGGGCCGTGGCGTTTGAGATGCTCACGGGCCAGCCCGCCTTTGCCCCTGCGCCGACCGAAGTGCTGCACCGCCGGGCGATCGACGGCGAGGTCGACTTTGGCACCAAGTTCAAGGCCCAGCCCGATGACGTCAAGGCGTGGCTGCGCAAGGCCTTGGCGCGCAATCCCGATGAGCGTTTTCAGAGCGCCGATGCGATGTTGGGGGCGATGGAGCTGCTGGTTCGCGCCTCGCGCAACGGCTACCGTCCTCAAGCCCTGGCGGCCCTGCTGGAGCTGCCGGAGTCCAAGCGCAGTTTTCAGCGCGAACAGCGCGAGCGGCCGCTTTTTGTGGGCGACGACGCCATCGCGCTGGGCCGGGCCAAGGGCGCCATTGTCACCAGCCCGTCGCACGCCTCTGAACAGCGGCCCCTGCCCGCGGGTGCGCCGCGCTCTCACGTCGATCTGCCCTCAGATGAAAGGAGCAGCCGGCTCTTTGGCAAATCTGTGGCTTGGCAGGGCAAGGAGCCCGAATTGCGCCCCAGCACGGAAGTCCGAAATCCCGCAGAGCCCAGTCGCCGCCCGCGGCCCGCCGATCTCTCCCCGGCGGAGCGCGCTTCCGGCAAGGTTTACGCAGTGGCTGCAGCACCTTCTGGCAAGATCGCGGCGCTGGCCCCTTCCGGCGGATCACCGGCGCTCAACCCCCACCAATTTGGCACGCCGTCTGGGGATTCGCCGCCGGACGTGCTGGTTCGCGCCGCCAATGACAGGGCCGATCAAGCGGAAAAAGCCGAGTCCGCAGGCAAATCCGCCAAGGCCTCGCCCGCCCCAAGCGGCAATTCTTCAGCCCAAACCTCCTCCAAGATCAGCCGCGCGGAAGCCGATCGCCGCCGCGGCGCGACCATCGCCAGCGCCTCCGCCTGGATGTGTTCGGCGTTCATCCTCTTTACGGCTCTGCTTGAAGTGGTGGGCTGGACTCCGCAATTGCCGCAGGTCGATGAGCGCGCAGTAGCCGCATTCTTTGACGAAGACGCCCCGGCGTCCGGCAATGACGGTCAGGCCGTTTCACCGCTGCATCCCGCACCGCCGATCCTGGAGCGCGTCCCCGGCTCGCCCACCCCGCGCGAACTGACGGATCGCGATACTCAAAGCGCAGATGCCGGCGAAAAGGCTGCAGACGCCGCCGTTGCCGCTGCACCGACTCAGCCGGCCGCCGAGCCCGCAGCCCCTGAGGAACCGGCCAAGCCCAGCGCTGAAGAACTCGCCGCCGCCCAAGAGCGCGAGGCCAAGCGCAGCCAGCGCCTTGTCGACGAAGGCGTAGAGCGCGATCTCTGGGATTCGCGGCCGCTAGAGCGGGTGATCGCCCCCAACGCCGCCGATCCGGACCGGCCAGCCGCCGCCCGCCAGGCCAAAGCGGCCCCGCCCAAGGCGATGGCCACGCCCATTCAGGCGGTAGCCCCCGTAAAGCCTGCGGTTGCGGCCAAGCCGGTGGTTGTTGCGAAGCCCGTGGTTGCGGCGAAGCCTGTGGTTGCGGCGAAGCCTGTGGTTGCGGCGAAGCCTGCGGTTGCGGCGAAGCCTGTAGTTGCGGCGAAGCCTGTGGTTGCGGCCAAGCCCGTGGCTGCAGCGAAGAAGCCAGTGGTTGCGGCGAAGCCCGTGGTTGCGGCGAAGCCTGTAGTTGCGGCGAAGCCCGTGGTTGCGGCGAAGCCCGTGGTTGCGGCGAAGCCTGCGGTTGCGGCGAAGCCCGCGGTTGCGGCCAAGCCTGTAGTTGCGGCCAAGCCCGTGGCTGCAGCGAAGAAGCCAGTGGTTGCGGCCAAGCCCGTGGTTGCGGCGAAAAAGCCCTTGGCCGCTGCCAAAGCCGGCGCCAAGGGCGCGCCACAGGGCAAAGCTCCCCAGGCCAAGCCGGCTCAGGTCAAAGGACCGCAGGCCAAAGCTCCGCAGGCTGCGCGCGCAGTTGCAGGCGCCCGCCTTGCCAAAGCTGGCGTCCCTGGCAAGACTGCGGCTCGCCCGGTGCGCTAAGGCTCCGCGGCAATTCAGCGCCTTACTGCTGCGGTAGCCCCTGATGAATAGCTCCTCCGCCCTCACCCGCGGCATCCAAGTCGATGTTCGCAGTCACTATTTGGCCGATCAGTCCACGCCTGAAGAGGCGCGCGCCGCCGATCGCCGCTGGGTGTTTGCGTACGAGATCCGCATCTGCAATCTGAGCGATCTGCAGGTGCAGCTCATCAGCCGATGGTGGGAAATTGCCAACGCCCACGGGCGAATCGAGCATGTTCGCGGCCCCGGGGTGGTGGGTCAGCAGCCTGTGCTGCGTCCCGGGGAGTGCTTCCAGTACGTCTCTGGTTGCCCGCTCGACACGCCCTTTGGCTCAATGAAGGGCAGTTACCAGATGGTGGACGCAGACGGTGAGCCCTTTGACGTCGAAATTGCCGAATTCGCTTTGCTGGATCCCGCTTCGGTCAATTGAGCGGCGGATTCGGCAGAGTCTCCCGCAGAGTTTCCGGTTGATCGGCCCGTTCGCTCCGGTATTCGCCTTGTGATTCATGGGCCAATGGCTGTTCCATCGACGGCTCCTCAGCTGCAGCCTCCGCCAACGCAGGGCGGTACGGCCACCGCCCCAGGCTTCCCAGATCGTGGACGTGGCGAAACCCGGCGCGGCGCAGAGCGCGGAGGGCCAACGCACTGCGCGCACCGCTGGCGCAATACAGCACCCACTCGGCCTGGGTGTCGCCCAATTGCTTAGGGTTGCTCAATAGTTGCTGCAGCGGCACCAGCCGAGCCCCGGGCAGATGGCCGGCGGCAAACTCGCCGGGGCTCCGCACGTCAATCAGGCCTGCGCCCTGGGCCACAAGCTGCTCCGCCTTGAGGGGATCGACGCGGCTCAGGCGCATCGGCAGCCAAACCGCGGCGCCGATGCCAATCACAATCAGGATGATCCAGGGGTCCATACGGCTCCGCAGCGCTGCTGACTCGCGCGGCGCCTTCGTTCACGCTAGGATGGCACGCGAGCGGGCGCCAGGGTGGCATCGCTCGGCCTGAAAAATGCCAGCCCCTGTCCGCGGAGCGCCCTTGCCGACATTCTGCCCCCAATGCGGCTCGACTCGCCCAGAGTCGGTCTGCCCGGTCCACGGATCTTCGGAACATCCCAGCGGTTTCTTTACCGCAGGGGCAGTCTCAGCCGATCAAGCGCCGCCGGCCACACCCGCCCGCCCACCCGCGCCTGCGCAGCCGCCGGCCAATTTGGCGCCCAGCCTATCGCCCCAGCGCGTCACCCGAAGCCTGCCGCGGCCCATCAGCACGGTCATGGACCCGCTCCAGCCGTTGCCGCGCCGTCCCAAAAAGTCCACTGCTGGCGCCTGGTTGCTGGCCCTAGGCCTGTTCGCTCTTGCCGCGGTGGTGCTGTGGCTCAACCTGCGTCCGCGGCGCATGAACTTGCAGCAGCGCGTCGAGCAGGCCCGCGAGCACGGCCGGGAGCTGTTGTCGGGCGATCAGAGCGGCGCCGGGCAAACCGACCCCACAGTGCGGAGCTCCGCCCCCCAGGAACGCCGCCAGGTCCGCGCCAGCGATCTGCCCACGCCAGCGACGGAAACCGGCAAACGAGCCAAGGCAAAGAGCAAGAAGCCTTGATTCGGGCAGAGAAAATCCCGATCTGACATGGCCAAATCTGCCTGCTAGCTGTCGCGTTTGCCCGCAACGTGAGGGCGCGGTTCCAATTCCGGGGTCCATAGAATGACCCCGGAAGACATGGACCCGCGCCCCTGCTAGGTGGGCCGCAAGCGCTCCGGCCCTGCACGATGTCCCCCTGTTGGCCTTGTCAAATTGGGCAATGTCACCCCTTCCATGGCCGGCAGCGCCGCGGCGAGCCCTGGCCCCCCTTTTTGGATCCTCACCCGGAAAATGATACGCCGGTTGCACGCGCCGCTACACGATCTGCTATAGTAGCTAGTTTTGCACCTGATCAGTTGGATCGCATCCCCACGCGAGCCAAAGCGGAGATCCCATGAAGCCGACCCACCGCTCCCGCGCCAGCGCCCTCTGCCGCCCCAAGGCCTTTGCGGTCTGGATTGCGGTGTTGACCGCCGCGCTGGTGTCGGCCTGCAGCGAGGAAAACGCCGCACCGCCTTCGACTGTGGCTGGGCAAGACGCGGAAGGGACGACGGATCTCTTCAGCGGCGGCTTTGACACCGCCACGGACAGCGAAGGTCAGACCGACAGCGGCAGTTCGCCTGAGGACGCGGGCGACACCGCCATCAGCGACACGGCCCAACCCGATGTCGCCATCGATGCCCCTGACATCAAGACCTGTGAATTTGCGGCAAGTCCTCAGTTTGGCCAGCCCGGCGGCGCGTGCTCAAAGGCAGAAGACTGTGACTCCGGACTGTGCGTAGAGGGGCCCAAGGGCAAGGTTTGCACGGTCAAGTGCTCCGACTGCTGCCCCACATCCTGGAAATGCACCCAGCTTGGCGACGCCGACCCGGTGTTTGCCTGCTTGCCCCAGGCGCTGTTGGCCTGCATGCCCTGCGAGGCCGACGCCGACTGTGCCACCCAAGGCGGGGCCGGCCTGTGCATCGAATACGGAATCCAGGGGCGGTTTTGCGGCGCCAAGTGCGAGACCAATGGCGACTGCCCCGCCGATTACCAGTGCCAGGAAGCCAAGGGCACCAAGGGCGCCGGCAAGCAGTGCGTGCGAACGGTGGGCGACTGCGGTTGCTCGCCCAAAGCAATCGCCGCGGGCGTCCAGACCGGCTGCTCCGTGGCCAATGAATTTGGCGTGTGCAACGGCATTCGCAAGTGCACGGAGGCCGGATTAACCCCTTGTAATGCCAAGACTCCGCTGGCTGAAGCCTGCAACGGCCTGGACGACGACTGCGACGGCACCAGCGACGAAGTCGACGCCAAAGGCTGCAAAACCTACTGGAAAGACAACGATGGCGACGGCTTTGGCGAGGCGGAGAGCAGCGGCGGCAAGAAGCAGTGCCTGTGCTTGCCCGTGGGCCTCTACACCGCCACAACGGCGAGCGACTGCAATGACAACGACAAGCTGGTCAAGCCGTCGACCGCAGAGATCTGCAACGATATCGACGACGACTGTGACGGCAAAGTCGACGAAGGCTGTGACGGCGACGGCGACGGTTGGTGCGCGGTCAAGGCGGTGATCATCGGCAAACCCAAGGTCTGCTTTAACGGCTTGGGCGACTGCGCCGACGACCAGGCCAGCGCCTATCCCGGCAGCAAAGAAATGTGCGGCAACGGCATTGACGAGGACTGCAACGGCCAAACCGACGCCGACGAAAACGCCACGGGCTGCACGGCGCTGTGGTTTGACGGAGACAAGGACGGCTTTGGCAAAGACGATCCCAAGTGCCTGTGCGCCCCGACCGGATCGTTTACCGCCAGCAAGCCGGGCGACTGCCTGGACAACGACCCCAAGGCCAACCCAGACGCCAGCGAAGTGTGCAGCAACGGCAAAGACGACGACTGCGACGCCGCCCAGGATGAACCGGACAGCCAGGGCTGCGCCAATTTCTTCAGCGATCAGGACTCCGACGGCTACGGCACGGGCGCGGCCAAATGCCTCTGCGCCCCGGATGCCACTTTTACCGTCAAGAAGGACGGCGACTGCGATGACAGCAACGCCAAGGCCAATCCCGGCATGACGGAAGCCTGCAATAGCATGGACGATGACTGCGATGGCAAGGTGGACGAAGTCGGCGCGCTGGGCTGCAGCCTGTTCTATGCCGACCTGGACGCGGACCTGTACGGCGATCCCAAGGACAGCGCGTGCTTGTGCAAGGCAGAGCCGGCCCACTCCGCGACTTCGCCCGGCGACTGCGACGACAGCAAAGCCGATATTAACCCCAAGGGCAAAGAGACGTGCGACGGGTTTGACAATAATTGCAATGGTGTAGCTGATGAGGTCGGCGCGGCCGGCTGTACCACGCTCTATGCGGACTTGGACGGCGACGGCGCGGGCGATCCGGCCCAGAAGGCGTGCATGTGCGCCAAGACGGCGCCGTACACCTCAGACAACGCCAAGGACTGCGACGACAAGAATCCCAAGGTTTTTGAAGGCCAAACCGAAGCGTGCAACGGCACGGACGACAACTGCAACGGCCAGACCGATGAGGAAGGCGCCAGCGGCTGCTCGACCTTCTTCCAAGACAGCGACGGCGACAGCTTTGGCGCCAGCGGTGCGACCAAGTGCCTGTGCGCCCCCGGGGCGACGTGGACGGCCACCAAGGACGGCGACTGCAATGACAAGGCCGCGGCCATCTACCCGGGCGCTGCGGAAATCTGCAATAATTTTGACGATAACTGCAACAGCCAGATCGACGAGATCAACGCAAAGGGCTGCACCAACCAGTTCTATGACGGCGACAAGGACGGTTTTGGCGACTTGGAAGTGGGGCCGCAGTGCCTCTGCAAAGCCACCGGCATGTACACCGCGCTGCAGGGCGGCGACTGCAACGACAACGACAAGATCACTTACCCCGCGGCTAAAGAGCTGTGCGACAACATCGACACGAACTGCAACGGCACGGCGGACGACATCGGATCGGTCGGTTGTACCTCGTATTTCTTTGACAATGACCAGGACGGCTACGGTCAGTTGGCCAAGAGCCAGTGCCAGTGCGGCCCTCTGCCCGGCTACACCACCACGCAGCCCGGCGACTGCGACGACACCAACAAAGCGGTCAAGCCCGGAGCCGTAGAACTATGCAATTCCATTGACGATAACTGCAATGGCACCACCGACACCGACTCGGCGAACGCCAAAAAATACTTCACGGATGCGGACAATGACGGCTTTGGCACCGGGGCCGGCCAGACGCTCTGCGCCCCCAACGCCACGTTTGAGGTGTTGACCCAGGGCGACTGCAATGACTCGGATGGCAAGATCAATCCCAGCCAAGCGGAGATCTGCAACGGCAAGGACGACAACTGCGACGCCGCCGTGGACAACGCCGCAGCCACGCAACTGTGCCAGGATCAAGCCAATTCCTCGCCCGTGTGCACAAGCGGCAAGTGCTCCCTCAAGTGCGAGGGCCCATGGTTCGATGTGGACGCCCAATACGGCAACGGCTGCGAGTGCCAGGCCGACGCCAAGTACAACGTCATCGGCACCACCTGCGGCAATGCGGAAAACGTCGGCAATCTCGCGGATAACGGCCAATCAGCTGTGCGCCTGGGCAACATCATGCCGGGGGAGAGCGACTGGTACACCTTCAACGCGGTCGACAACACCGATATCGGCGGCGATTCGTTCAACGTCAAGGTCAAGCTGGTGTCTAACCCCGATGGCCTCTTTACCATCGACGTGTTCCGCGGCGGCTGTGCGGGCAGCCAGCAAATCTGCACGGCGGCGACGGAGCACTCCTGGTCCACGGCGTTCTATGGCGCTCCGCCCAGCGGGCCCGACGCTAAGAAGGGAACGATTGCGGGTGATTATGCTGCGTCGCCCCAGCCCGAGAAGGCCGGCGAAGGCAAGTGCACCAGCGCGCCCGGCGTGCCCGGCATGAACATTTGCGCCAACCAGACCGCTCAGTACTACGTGCGGGTCTACCGGCAGCAAGGCGTGGCCAACACTTGCGCGTACTACACCGTCCAGATGTCCAACGGCCTGTAGAAATCGGCCCTTTGGGTGCTACGGGCCAGGCGGATGCTCAAGAGGGTGTCCTGAAAGAAGTCGATCGGCTTGTTGGACACGGAGCGGTCCCGGACAGGTCCTAGATAGCGCGGACCCACAGCTCAGGGCGCGACAATCTCAAAGCGAAACACCGCGGTACCCCACAGCTTCTCTGGGGCATAACCAAAGGGCTCGCCGCGCTTGACGCCCATCACCTCGCCCATCAGCCGTTCGAGCGGCGACTTGGCCCCGCGGGTCTCACCGGCGCGCAGCTTGAACTCCAGCGCGCGGAAGTCGATGTCGTCTTCACTGGCGATGACCTTGATGATCTCCGTGCCAAAGGGCGGCGTCATTTTGTAAGGATATGGCAGGACGCGCTTTTCTCCGGCCGTGAGCTTGTTGTCGCCCGGCACGTTGGGCAGCGGATAGAGCACGCTGATGTTGCCATCGGCCGACAGCTCAAACACCGTAAAGAAGCACGGCTTGGTCGAGCGGTTCTCTACCTGAAGCTGCACGATGCCGCCGGCCTTGACCTCTGCGCTGCCATCCTTGGCCAAAGGACCGTGATCCTGGGTGATTTTGGGGCGCACTCCGCCGCCGGGCAGCTTTTCGACCACGGCGTCAACCCGGTGGATCCTCAAGCCCATGTCGAGGTTGCTGTTCTCATCGCTGTTCTCAAGCTGCATGAGGCGGGTGCGGCGGAATTGCGCCTCCAGGGCCTGGCTGACGCGCAGGTCCAGGTTGGGGTCGTCCAGGGCCACAGCGCTCGCCATAGGCTGGTTCTTGCCGCGCGGGATGGGCAGGGCGCTGCCGTCGGCTCGCTGGATGCGCAGGGCCCCTTCCGCGTCGCGGGTGAGGAGCAGATCCCACGTGGGCACCGCGGCGCTCAGGGCTTTTTGCGGCAGAATCTGGGCAAACGGCAGCTTGGCCACCACCGGCTGCAAGCGCTGCTGTTCCACGCCAATCGCCACCTTGAGCCGCGCCGGCTGCACCTGCGTGAGCACTTCGCGGGCCTGGGCGCCGTTCTTAAACACCTTGGCATCCAAGCGCTTGGCCTCATCGACGGCGACGCCATAGGCCATGCCCAGCTCCACGCGCACCAGCTTGATCCGCGCCGAGGCCTCAAAGTCGTCGCCCTTGGCCGAACCCAGCGCCATCACTTCGAGCTCTGATCCGGGCACCAAGCCATGCAAAGAACCGGCTTCAATCGGCAATTCTCCGGCGTTGTTCAGCGGCCGCACCCGGAAATACTTGGCCGGCGCCGCCCATTCGCCAGAGAAAATCCGCTTGTCCACATCCCCTTCAGCCTGGGGATTCTGGTCCGACACCCGCACGACAATCTGCGCGCCGATCCGCTCCAACAGCTCGCGATACGTCGTGCGCGGCCCCGCATCGGCCAAGGCCTGGACCAGCAGCATCGAGTAAGCACCCATGGGCGCTCCAGAAACTGGGTCTGAGTCCTCATTGGCCTCTTGATCCGCGCGCACGGCCGAGAAGAACACGTAGCCCGCGCCCTTTGCCTCGCCGCTGGGCATCCACGCGCCGCTGCCGTCCTGGGCCTCACCGCGCCGCTCCGCCGGGGGATGCATGGGCCGACTGCCGCGGGTCCGCAACTTCTTGGGATCGCTGACCGCCCCGCGGGTGGCCGTGCCGGAGTGGCAGCTGTCCAGAGAGATCACGATGTTGTCGGTCTTCTTGCCGGCCTCGCCCAGCATGCGGCCGATCTCGTCGTCGCGAATGTGCTTGCTGTAGTCTTTGGTGCCGCGGTTGTCGTAGGGCACAAGGGCTTCGTCATAGCCGTCGGCTTCGTCCGGGGCGCCGTTGTCATCCGGCACTTGCTGGCCGTGGCCCGAGTAGTGGAAGAACAGCACCGCGCCCTTGTCGGCCTTATCCACCAGATGCTTCTGAAAACCTTGGACGATCGCCTGGCCTGTGGCCTGATCGTTGATGAGCGTCATCACCTCAAAGCCGCGGCGCTCTAGCTCGGCCTTGAGCAATTTCACGTCATTGCCCGTGCCGTCCAGCGACGACCACTGCTCGGCAAACGGCACGTCTTTGGTGAAGCGGGCGCCGTAGTGGTCAATGCCGACCAGCAGGGCCAATTTCTTGGGCGCGGCCTGCATCGGTGTCTCTGCGCGGGCCACCGCGGCGGGCAGGGCGCTCGCCCCCAGCACTGCAGCCAGCAGGGTCGCCAACATCGTTTTGCAGGTCTTTGGAATTCTGGGCATCTTCGTCCTCTCTCTCTGCCTCTTGAGCTTTGCGCCGTACGGCTAAGCGAGTCGCCGCGCCCCGCTGGGACGCCCGAACAGGCCAAGCGATCTGCAGAGCTGTGGCTATTCCGCGAACTGCAGCGCCGCGTCTGGCTTGAGGGTCAGCACGGAGCACCGCGCATGGCGCACCACCTCTTCTGCGGTGGATCCCAGGACAATTCGCGCCAAACCGCGGCGACCGTGGCTGGCGATCACGATGAGCTGGGCGCCCACCTCGCTCGCCGCCGCGACGATCCCCGCCGCCGCCGCACCGCTGCGAAAGAGCACTTCGCGCTTGTGGCCGCCGGCGCGCTTTAGGAAATCTGCCATTTGGTCGCGGAGGTTGCGCACCAAGTGGGCGTTGCGCACGCCGTCTACCACCAGATGGGCCGCGCTGGCGTCCAGGCCTTCGCCGATGGCCGCTCCGGGCGGGGTCACGTGGACAATCACCACATCGCACTGCAGGGTTTCCGCGAGCTTTTCTGCGGTCAGCAGCGCCTGAAAAGACGCGTCGCCAAAATCGACAGGGACCAGAATCGGGGCCATCAAATACCTCTAGAGGTCGTCGCTGGGGCCGGAGCATAGCACATCGCCGCGTCCGTGGGCGGCCTGACGCTGCTGGCCGGGCGACGGTCCAAAGGGCCGCCCTTGACAGGGGGGCTGCCCATCCTAGTTTGCCTTTCGCCGAGGCCCCCGGTCGCGACTGGCGGCGGCGGTCCGGCAAACTTCGCAGCAATTTGCGATTCACCGCACAGCGCCCGATCCGCACAGATCGGTGTCGCAGAACCGCCCGCAGACCCTCGCGGGCTAGAGGACAAGCATGGCAATCAAACCGCTTTTCGACCGGATCGTGGTCAAGCGCATCGAAGGCGAAGCGACCACCTCGGGCGGCATCTTCCTGCCCGAAGCGGCCCAGGAGAAGCGCCAGGAAGGCATCGTCATCGCCGCCGGCACCGGCCGACTGATCGATGACGGCACCCTGGTTCCGCTCGAGCTCAAGGGCGGTGAGAAGGTTCTGTTTGGCAAGTACGCCGGCAGCGAAGTCAAGCTGGGCGCAGAGACCTATCTCATCATGCGCGAAGAAGAAGTGCTGGCCGTGCTCAACGCATAGGCTGTCCAGCCGGCGAAGTAGAGTCCACCTTCACCCAGCTACTGGCGCGTCGGCAGGAGGCATAGAGCCCCTGGCCGGGCGCCAAATCTGACCGGACCGCAACCCAGATCGGACAACACGTCTGGTCGGCAAGAGAACGACGAAGAGGAGCACATCACATGGCAGCGAAGGACATCATTTACGGCTCAGAGGCTAAAGACAAGATTCTCGCCGGCGTCAACGCCCTGGCCAACGCGGTCAAGGTGACCCTGGGGCCCAAGGGCCGCAACGTTGTGATTGAGAAGAGCTTTGGCTCGCCGACCGTGACCAAAGACGGCGTGACCGTGGCCAAAGAGATCGAGCTGGCGGACAAGTTCCAGAACATGGGCGCGCAAATGGTGCGCGAGGTCGCTTCCAAGACCTCCGATGTCGCCGGCGACGGCACGACCACCGCGACCGTGCTGGCCCAGGCCCTGTACCGCGAAGGCCGCAAGCTCATTGAAGCCGGCGCCAACCCGATGGACATCAAGCGCGGCATCGATCTGGCCGTGGCCGTGGTCGTCGACGAAGTGAACAAGCAGTCGCGGCCGGTGGAGGGCAAGAAAGAGATCACCCAGGTCGCGACGATTTCCGCCAATGGCGATGACACGATCGGCGACATCATTGCCGAAGCCATGGAGCGCGTGGGCAAAGAAGGCGTGATCACCGTAGAGGAAGCGCGGTCGATCGAGACCACCCTCGACGTCGTGGACGGCATGCAGTTCGACCGCGGCTACATCTCGCCGTACTTTGTGACCAACGCCGAGTCGATGGAGTGCGAGTTCAACGACCCGTACATCCTGATTTACGAGAAGAAGATCAGCTCGGCCAAGGACGTGCTGCCGGTGCTTGAGGCGGTGGCGCGCGAGCAGCGGCCGATCATCCTGATCGCGGAAGACGTGGACGGCGAGGCTCTGCCCGTGCTGGTGCTGAACAAGCTCCGCGGCGCCCTGCAGGTGTGCGCGATCAAGGCCCCGGGCTTTGGCGATCGCCGCAAGGCCATGCTGGAAGACATCGCCGTGCTGACCGGCGGTACCTTCATCAGCGAAGAGCTGGGCTACAAGCTTGAGACCGTGGGCATCGCCGAGCTGGGCCGCGCCAAGCGCGTGCTGATCGAGAAGGAAGCGACCACCATCGTCGACGGCGATGGCAACGCGGAGCTGCTCGAGGCGCGCAAGAACCAGATCAAGCAGCAGATTCGCGATACCACCAGCGACTACGACCGCGAGAAACTGGAAGAGCGCCTGGCCAAGCTGTCGGGCGGCGTGGCGATCATCCGCGTCGGCGCTGCCACCGAAGTGGAGATGAAGGAGAAGAAGGCCCGCGTGGAAGACGCGCTGCACGCCACCCGCGCTGCGGTGGAAGCGGGTATCGTCCCCGGCGGCGGCGTGGCCCTGCTGCGCGCCCAGAAGGCCGTTTCCGCGATGACTGCCGAGGGCGACAAGCAGCTGGGCATCAGCGTGGTGCGCCGCGCCCTGGAAGAGCCGATGCGCCAGATCGCCGCCAACGCCGGGTGCGAAGGCAGCATCATCGTCAACAAGGTCCGCGAGGGCGAAGGCTCGTTCGGCTTCAACGCCGCCACGGAGACCTACGGCGACCTGCTGGCCCAGGGCGTCATCGACCCGACCAAGGTCGTGCGCGCCGCTCTGATCAACGCCGCCTCGGTCACCAGCCTGATGCTGACCACGGACGCGATGATCACCGACAAGCCCAAGAAAGAAGACAAGGGCGGCCACGGTCACGACCACGGCGGCGGCATGGGCGGCATGGGTGGTATGGGCGGCATGGGCGGTATGGACTTCTAGAAAGTCTGACTCAGCCAAGGAATTCTCAGCGGGCGCGGTCGGAATCTTCTGGCGGCGCCCGCTGGGGTTTTTCCGCAACGTCGCGGAGAAATGGCGCTGCACTGGAGTACTGGCGCTGCAATGGAGAACTAGCCATGCGTCCAAGCCCGATTGAGCTGTTTGCCTTCTATCACCTTGGGCTAGACAGCGACGGCAGCTACAAATTCCGCAACGTGAGCGACTGCGCCCGGCGCTACAAGGTCGACCACGCCACCGTGCAACAGTGGTTGCGAGAGGCGGCTATCGATCCGGAGACGGTCGGGCAAGTGCCGTTCAACCTGGCGCGCTTTCATGTAGACGCGCAATTCATCAGCGAAGACAAGAAGAAGGCCCTGGTCCAAGAGGCCTGGAGCGGCTACCAGCAGGCTTTGCGACGCCGCGATCCCACGCGATTTCATCACCACGTCGACTACGATGACCTGTGGGGCGACGGCAAGCAGGAGGCTCCATGAGCACGCCGGTTCCGATTCACACTGTCCACGCGCCCGCGGCAATTGGCCCGTACAGCCAGGCGATGGCTGCAGGTGGGCCTGGACGTTGGGTATTTTGCAGCGGCCAAGTCGCGCTCGATCCCATCAGCGGTCAGATGGTGGAGGGCGATGTCGCCGCACAGACCCGGCAGGTCATGGAGAACTTGCGCGCCGTGCTCAAGGCCGCGGGGGGCGACCTGGAGAATCTGCTCAAGACCACGATCTTTCTCAAGGATCTCAGCGATTTCACCGTGGTCAACCAGGTCTACGCTAGCTACCTGAGCTCGCCGTTTCCGGCGCGGGCGACTGTGCAAGTGGCGAGGCTGCCGCGAGATGCCGCGGTTGAGATCGACGGGATTGCGCTAATTCCCTAGCTGGTTCAGCTATTTGACGGGCTGGCAAGCCGTCAGCAGCTCCGCGAGGGACCGCAGCGCCGCCCCCGGGATCTCATGGCCCCCGCCAAAGGCGACGAATTCGCCCTGCCAGCCTGCACTCTCCAGCAGCTGGTGCAGCGCTTCCGCCGCGGCAAAGCCCAGCATCGGGTCCTGGCGGCCATGGCTCTGCATGTAGCGCAGGCCCTTGCGCAGAGGCGCTAGCCGTTGCCATTGCGGCGCCTCAATCAGCGTACCGGACAGGATCGCCAGGCCGGCCGGCGCTTGGTCTGCGTGCATCGCCAGCGAAGTCGCGGTCATCGCCCCTTGCGAGAAGCCGGCCAGCACCGTGCGACTCAGCTCCGCGCCAAAATCGGCGATCATCTGCGCGACCATTTGCCGCGACACCGCCAGCGCGGGCGGCATGTCCTGGGCCAAGTCGCGGGTGCGCCCGGACATCATCGCCAACTGCAAAGCCATCAGATCAATCGGGAACCACGCCTTTCCCGTCATATGCGGGCCGAGCTCGACCTCGTGCGGCGCGTGGGGGAACAGCCATGTCGTCCCGGGAGGCGCCGGCACCGCATCGGCCAAAGGCAGCAGATCCCAAGCATCCGCGCCAAAGCCGTGGAGCATCGCCACCACCAGCCCGCCCGGTTCGCCTGGCACCACCAGGGTCTGCAGACCGCCCAGCATCCGTTCTTGGGGCGCGCGCCCTTGGCCTTGGCTCATCTGGTGCTCTCCATGGCGCAATTGCTGCGCGCGAGCGGTATAGCTAGGGCGCCGCCCTCTTGCAATCCCTTGCGCCGCGCGTAGAGTTCGCGCCCTGACCATTTCTCGCCCCTTGGAGTCCCCATGGCCCTGCTCAAAGACAAGCTCCTGACCCCCGCCCATCGCCCGCAGCTGATCCGCGACTGCGTGCAACTCGTTGAAGATGAAGTTGAAAAGAAGTCCGGCCTCAGCGGCCTGGTGATCAAGGGCGGCTTTAAGGTGGTCAAAGGCGTCAAGCCGGGCTTTATCGATTCTGCGGTCGATCACATGCTCGACGCGTGGATTGAGAAGCTCGAGGCCCACTATCAGCGCTGGCAAGACGCCGGCAGCGCGGGCACTTTTGGCGGCTATTGCAGCAAGGACGCCAGCGCTGTGGCCGATCGCCTGCTTGAGGTCACCGACGCGCGCGCCAAGAAGGTCGAGAATCGCGCGGTCGGTGCGGCGTATGAGAAGCTCCGCCCGTCGGCCAAAGACCACGTGATCACCGCGGTGCCGGGGCTTGGCCGGGTGGTCGACAAGCACTTGGTGTAAGCTGCTGATTTAGCTTGCTATAGCCTGGCGCTTGAGCGCTGCCGCCAGCCACTGGTACTGCTCTGGGCTGTTGTACGCTTGGGCCGAGAGGCGCAGAATTCGCCGCCCCTGCCAGCCGAACACCGGCACTTCGATGGCCAATTCGCGGCGGAGCCCCAGGTGCAGCGCATCGCTGTCGCCCTCGCCCCCCGTGGGCCTCAGATCCTGCGGCAGGACCACCGC
>JBIKTV010000414.1:0-5329 GCA_044347905.1 Myxococcota bacterium | reverse complement strand
CGCTTCAGCGGAGACGGGTGTGGGCGCCTCGCCTGCGGCGACCGGGCTGGGGCTTTTTGCGCGCGGCCGGATGCGCCCCAAAGGGCGCCCCTGCGCTGGCAAAAAGGGGCGTCGGACGCCCCCCTTCGGGCCACCATCCCTGGCGCGTTGGCTGCAGACAGGTGCCAGGGTATTGTCTACACCTCATGATAGCTACGGAATTCGCCCACCGCCACCGCCAGCCAGCCCCCGGGCAAGCGACCGTTACCCGCAGGGACGAGCCTCGGGCGTCGCGCGGCTGCGGCTACTTGCGCGCACCCCAAGCCCCCCAGCCGCGGCGCGCCCGAGGGCTCGGTCGGCCAGCTGGCAAGCTGGACGATAGGGCGCGGTCCTGCGACGCGCGGCCGCCAGGCGGCGCGGACCAGGAGGCCCCCAAAATCGCCGACCGCGATCCAAGTCGACCCCACTCGGCCAGTGCCAGCGCCGGCAAGGCTGTATCCAACTCGCGCAGCAGTCTGCCTGTAGAGCGCGGAACCCGCCCCTTGAACCCCCGCAAAAGCCCCCCTATCCTCGCCCGCACCACCCGAGCTTTTTACTTTGGCACATGTGCCAAAGTAAAAAGCTCAACCCACCGATCAGCGGAGCCCCGCATGACCCTGACGCAAACCCTGATTGTCCAAAGTGAATACCAAGACGTCCTCCAAGGCCTGCAAGCCCTGACCAACCAGCACGAAAAGACCTACCGCCTCCAAGTCGGCGAGCTGATTCTCAAGCGCTTCTTTGGCGGCAGCGCCGCGCAGTTCAGCAGCAAGGACCCGACGAAGTTGTCGAGCTTCGACGAGTTTCTGACCGTCCATGCCAGCGACGTCGCCGAACTCGACCTCTCTGCCAGCACCTTGCGCCGCTGCGTCCGGGTCAAGATCTGCCACGACAGCCTGCCGCCGGCCAGCCGCGATCGGCTCAATTGGTCGGCCATGCTGGCGATTAGCGCCCTGGGCGACGTCAATCTGCGGGCGCGGCTGGCGATGGCGGCGGTGAGCGAAGGCTGGCCTCTGGGCAAGGTGCGCGAAGTGGTGGCGCAAGCGCAGGACGGCCGGGTGTGGGACACCGACCCGGAATCGCCTGGCCTGCAGCTGCCGGCGCCCAAGCCCGAGTCGCTGCCGCAGCCCGGTCGGCTGGTGGCGCGCACGGAGAAGTGGAGCGAAGAGGTGGTGGCCTGGCAAGAGGAATTCGCCCGCATCGACGCGAGCAAGCTGAGCCGGGCGCAGGTCGAGCGCGTGCGCCTGGCGGTGGCGACTTTGCGCGGGCAGTTGGATGCTTTGGAGGGGAAGCTGGGGTAGGGGACGAAGGGTTGGGGATAGTGGAAGCAAAACACTCATGGGTCTCAGCGAGTTCCACCCGCCAGCAGCGCGAGGGATCGTTACCCGAGAGGGCGGAGGCGGGTTTTTGGCCGCGTTGCCCAGCCTTTGGGCGGCTCCGACCCTTGGGCGGCCAAAAACGCGTCTCCGGTCCGGCCGCGTCGGCAGCGCGGCTGGACTAGAGCCCGGTCCGAAGGACGCGCCCGACCACCGTGCGGACTGCCAGGACACCGGCCCAGCGGCACGGCATACCTGTAGTCCGGGTCGGTCCAGCAGGCCAAGCAGGGGCCGATTGCGGCTGGGACCGGTGAACCGAGCCTGGGCAATCCGCTGATCGCCGCCCAGTCGACCGGCGAGTATCTGGCGGAGGTTCCGGCGTATGCGCAGGCGCCGGGGCCGACCGACCGGGCGTTTGTTGAAGCGGTGAGTCGGTCGCGGTCGGTGGATCGCACTAAACTCACGTGACTACTGGCGGTTGACGCTGGTGGTGCCCCGGCGTAGCCTCGCGGTTGACGGCTGGGATGGTCTCGGTCGGGCGCTGCTTGGGGCTAGCGGGTGGTCGAATGGGCGGCTTTGGCGCTTGCGGGCCCATGCACGCCGCTGCAAAGTCCCCACGCATTGTGAACGACCGTGTACCAACCGATGTACGCCAGGACACCGGCGGACCTGTCGCGTTTGGACGCCCCTGAACCTGTGACCGCCGGTCGAGTTCGCCGGCCCTCGCAGCCGGAGACACCGTTGATTCCACTAGATAGCCAATTGCCCCCCGACTACGCCCAGCTCCTCGCTGACCTGCACGGTCGCATTGTCCAAGAGCGCGTGCGCGTCGTCGTCGCCGCCAACTCTGCGATGGTGCTGCTGTACTGGGACATCGGCCAGGTCATCCTGCAGCGCCAGTCAGAACAAGGATGGGGGGCCAAGGTCATTGACCGGCTGGCCGCCGACCTGCAGCGCGCCTTTCCGGCGATGAAGGGTCTATCATCGCGAAACCTCAAATATATGAGAAAGTTCGCTGAGGCGTGGCCGGAGCGGCCAATTGTGCAAGAGGCTCTTGCACAAATGCCCTGGTCGCAGAACCTGGCACTCCTAGAGCGACTTCCCGCTCGCGACGACCGCCTATGGTACGCCAGCAAGGCGATTTCGGAAGGCTGGTCGTACGCCATCCTGACGCATCAGATCGAACGCCAGTTGCACCTCCGCGAGGGCAAAGCGCTTTCGAACTTCAACCGCACATTGCCGCCACCCGACTCAGACATGGCCGCCCAGATCTTCAAGGACCCGTACCTGTTCGATTTCCTGGGTACCATCGACGCCCGCCGCGAGCGCGAGTTGGAGCAGGCCCTGGTCGAGCAGGTGCAGCGATTTCTGCTCGAACTCGGTGCCGGCTTTGCCTTTGTCGGCCGTCAGGTCCATCTTCAGGTGGGGCCCGATGAGCTGATCGTCGACTTGCTGTTCTATCATCTCAAGTTGCGCTGCTTCGTGGTCGTCGAACTCAAGGCCGTGCCGTTCGACCCGGCGTTCGCCGGCACCCTGAACGCCTACTTGGCGGCGGCCGATGCCCAACTGCGCCATCCCACGGATAATCCCGCGATTGGCCTCTTGTTGGTCCGCGACCCCGCCAAGAACCGACTGATGGTCGAATACGCCCTGCAAGGGCTGAGCCGGCCCATAGGCGTTGCAAGTTGGACAGCGCAATTGACGCGCATGCTTCCCGAGGAGCTGCGCGCAAGTCTGCCAACAGTAGAGGAATTGGAGCGAGGCCTGACCCTTGCGGACCCAGCCGCGTCGGCAGCGCGGCCGGACTAGAGCCCGGTCCGAAGGACGCGCCCGACCACCGTGCGGACTGCCAGGACACCCGCCCAGCGGCACGGCGCACCTGCAGGCGGGGCATGCGGCGCGGACCAGGATGCCCCCAAATGCATAGCGAAAAACCTGTCGTCCAGGACCGGCTCCCCGCAGCCCACTTCCGCGAAACAGCAGTTCCTGCCCGCGCACCCCTCGCTCAAGGCTCGATGCCCCGCCGCTGCCGCCGCGCCGCCCACACAAAAAAGCCAATCGCACCGGCGAGGTAGCCGCCGACCACCAGCCACGCCGCCCAGTCTGCGGGCGATTTCTGTGGCGCCAATCGCGGCACCGGAGGCGGCAGGGGCGCAAGCTGCGGGCGCGGCGCGGGCTGATCCGTCGGCGTTGGCCGCAGCGGCAGTTCCACAGCCCCGAGCAGGCCGAGGCTCTCGGCGCGCTTTTGCCAGCCTGCGGCATCATCCTCCAAGCTGTGGGCGCGCAGAAACGCTGCAAGGGCCTGGGCTTGCGCTTGGGGCTGCACCGGCAGGCGCCACACCAGCCGCGCGGCATCGTCGGCACAGGGCAAAAGCGCCGTGCCGTCGAGTTCGCCGAGGTGGTTGGCGCCGTTCATCAGACAGCGCGGACCGGCGCAGTGGTCCAGCCCCAGCATGTGGCCCGTTTCGTGGGTGGCCACCACCAGGGTGCGCCGCAGGGCCACCGCCGCATCCGGGTCGCCCAGCCGGTGCAGAGACCAGATGCCGACGCGGTACTGCGGGATCGCTTGGCCAAACAGGAAGTTCCAGCCCTGGCCCAGGGTCAAGTCGGCGGTCGTAAACGCCAGGAGCGCGGCGGCGTCTTTGGGCCGCAGGGGTTCCACCACCCGCAGCAGCACGGTGGGCGCGTGCCACTGGCCTTGGAGACGCCATTCGTCGCGCACCGCGGCCTCGCCCACGTCTGGCAGACGCACGACCGGCAGGGCGTAGGCCAGGCCCAGGTAATCCACGGTGAGCGCCAGCGCGCGCGCCTCCGCCGCGTCAAACGGGCCGATGGCCACCACATAGAGGCGTTGCTCGGCCGGCAGCGGCTGGGTCTGCGCCAGAAACTGCTCGAGCGTCTGGCGCTCCTCGGAGTGCCCACTGCGCCAGTCGCCCGGCTGGGCTTGGGCCTGCGGTGTGTCGAACGGCGCAAGGGCGTCGCGCAGCTGCGGCAGCGGCGTTGCGGCCCAGGCCTGCAAGGGCAGGGCGAGCGCGGCGGCGATCCAGAGCGGCAGGCGTTTGTCCACGGCAACCTGTTCGCTTCGCCGTCGTTCGCGTTGTCTGCAAGGGCTGCCGCGAAACCTGAGGAGCTGCGCATCGGCGAGCCTACGCAGGCCAACCGCCGCCGTCAACGGCGAAATTTTGCGAATGGCCGCGCCCAGAACCTCCAGCGCGTCCGCCGCTCTGTTGCCCACAGCTCGCGGCTCTCTGAACGGCATCGCCCGACCTCCTCGACGCCGGTCCTGCTCGCTTCAGCGGCGACGGGTGTGGGCGCCTCGCCTGCGGCGACCGGGCTGGGGCTTTTTGCGCGCGGCCGGATGCGCCCCAAAGGGCGCCCCTGCGCTGGCAAAAAGGGGCGTCGGACGCCCCCCTTCGGGCCGCCATCCCTGGCGCACCGGCCAGAATGGCTTGAACTCGCGCGAAAATTCGCGGTTGACGGGGCTGGTCGCCGGGCGTAGGCTCGCCACCCCCATGGCGAACCTATGGATTTGCATGGGATGATCCTGGGCGGGGCTGTCTCGGCCTTCAGCTATCCGGCAGGTACTGTCGCGGCGGGGATGGCGAGCCCCCTGCGCCGGCGCAGCAAAAGCAAACCTGTGGCGCGGGCGCAACGGCTGGCCGGCGCGCGGCTTTGACAGCGATTGGTTTGGGCTAGCGTTTATCCCGGGGCGATGGGCTGTTCTGGTTCGCCGCCGGCTGGTTTGGGCCCTTTTGGACCGCGCTTTTGGCCTGGTTGACACTGCCGTCGATGGCCTGGTTGAAGCGCTTGGCGGCCTCGCCCTTGACCTTTGCCTCGACGGCCATGCCCTTGGCCTTGACCTGCATCTGCACGTTGTCGAGGCGGCCGCGGAGGAGGCGGACAAAGAAGTCGATGATCTGGTCGATGATGTTCATGGCGCCAGCCTAAACAGCGCTGGGGCCGCGGTCAAGGGGCAAAACGCGCGGCATTTTGCG
>JBIKTV010000413.1:0-5331 GCA_044347905.1 Myxococcota bacterium | reverse complement strand
AGGTAGGGCTTACCATCGATAAGCTCAGGCATTTCCTTCTCAGGCAGGTGCACGATGTCCTCCCAGGTCAGTCGCCGTTCGCCGCTCATGCTGCACCTCCGCGGGCAGTGTAGCGGCTGCGGTCTGCCGGGGGAACTGCGGGGAGCGTGCCAAAGCGAGGTACTGACAAATCATGCAGTTGCGCTGAATCCGGCGGTATCAAAGCCTCAGCCGGGCAAACCGGAGACTGGAATTGAGACCGGAAAGCTCGCGGGTGCTCGGCTGGCTGCGGCTGAGGACGCTCGCGAGGCGGGGGGTGCCCCCGGCAAAGCCGCGCTCATCGGCCAGTTCCGATATTCCTCCGCAATATCATAGATCAGACAAGTGCCTGGCACCTGTCCGATGGAAGTTCACGGAGGCGAGCACGCCGTGGATGAATACCACTGCCGGCTCATCGGCGCGGGCGAGGTGCTCGTTCACCGCCAGATAGGCTAGGCGATGGCCTTCCACCTCGACGAATCCTTCCCTTGCCTTCATGCCCTGCCCTCTGGATCGCGATACCGGCAACTGCCAGCCGCCATCACCGGTTGCGGCTGCAGGCTATCACCGGACCGCGGTCGTGTAACGGTGCCGGCTCGCCATTCATGGGATCGAGTTGTTATTCTGCGATGCCCTGTGCCCCGCCCCCGCGCCAAATGCCCTCCGCGCCGCCCCGACCTCCGCCCCTCGCGCTTGACCGATGGGGGCACGCCGTGGATAGTGCGGGCCAGGTGTCGGGCCCTATCGGCCGGGGCCTGCGGTGGCTGGCTCAAGGGGGGGCCCACCTCGCACATCATGCGCGGCACCGGCAGTTGGGGTCGCGCGGTGGTTGTTTAGCGCCCCGCAGACGGTCGCCATGCTCGCCTATGCCGAGATCCTTGCGCCAGATGGCAGCCTGCGCCTACTGGGGCACGGCGACATCATCGGCCGGCTGTGGACGGCGGCGCTGGCCATTGAGGATCCGCGGATTTCAGAGGCCCACGCGCTGCTGAGCTTGCGCGGCACGACGCTGCGCTTGCTGGCGCTGCGCGGGCGTTTTCACAGCGAAGGGCAGCAGTCCACGGATTTGGCGCTGCGCGTCGGCCAAGAAATCACGCTGGCGGAGGGGCTGACGCTGACCGTGATGCGCCTGTGTGTGCCGCCGGCCGTGCTTGGCGTGCAAGGGCCGGGCATGCCGGCTCAGGTCCTGCAAGGGGTCTGCTCGATCGTGGCGGCGCCGGTGGCGATGCTGGTCAGCGGCATGAGGCCGGATGCCGCCTTGTGGCTGTGGAATGACGGCCGCGATTGGCTGTGCAGTGGGCCTGGGCTGACTCCGCATCCCCTGGCCGTCGGCGACGAACTGCCGGTGCTAAACACCGTGTTTCGCGTGGTTGCCGTGCAGGTGGAGCCCAAGTCGGGCGAGACCGTCTTGGATCAGTTTGGCGATGCCCCTCTGCACATTGTCGTGCGCTTCGACACGGCGCACATCCAGCGCAACGGCAAGACCGTGGCGGCGCTCGAAGGCATGGGCGCGCGCTTGCTGACCGAGCTGGCCCTGGTCAACGGCCCCATCGGCTGGCGCGCCCTGGCCAACGAGCTCTGGCAAGACGGCGCAGATGCCCAGTTGCAGCGCCAGCGGCTAGACGTTGCTTTGACCCGGCTGCGCGGGCGGCTGCGGGCCAGTGGGGTGCGGCCCGACTTGGTGCGGTCGACCGGTACGGGCCACCTGGAGCTGTTTCTCCATCCGTTCGACAGTGTTGAAGATGCGGCCTGAAGGCGACGGCGGTGCGAGCTCCCCTGCGTGGTCCGCCGTCAGCGGCGACATGAGCCCCGGCGAAGGGATCGCCTCTCCGGCTCTACCCAGCCGCTATGTCCGCGGTGCGCCGATTGGCGAAGGCGCGATGGGCGTCGTCGTCGTGGCCTGGGATCCCTTGCTGTGCCGGCATATCGCGGTCAAGAAGGCCACCCGCGATCTTGAACAGAGCGCTCAGCGCCTGCAAAAAGAGGCGGCGACGGTCGCGCAGCTGACCCATCCGGCCATCGTGCCGGTGTTTGACAGCGGCATGGACGCCGACGGCCTGCCGTGGCTGGCGATGCGGCTGGTCGATGGCGACACCCTTGCGCAATTGCTGCAAAGGCGTTCGCCCGGCGAGCCCACGGGCCCCCTGCTCCGCACCCTGCTGGCCGTTTGCCAAGGCATGGCCCACGCCCACGGCCGCGGCGTGCTGCACCGCGACCTCAAGCCGGCCAACATCCTGGTCGACGCGCAAGGCGGCGCGCAGATTATCGACTGGGGCCTGGCCTGCCAGCTGAGCGATGACCCTGCGGGCGTCGCTGCCCCGGCGCTGTTGGCTCCGCAGCACACGCTGGACGGCGCGGTGCTGGGCACGCCGCTGTACATGAGTCCCGAGGCGGCCCGCGGGCAGAAACTGCTTCCGCAAAGCGACGTTTTCTGCCTGGGCGCCATGCTCTATGAGGTAGCGGCCGGCCAGCCCTTGCGCAAGGCCGCCACGGCGGCAGAGGCGGTGCGCCAAGCCATCGAGCACCAAGCGCCCCGCTGGCCGCAAGAGCGCGACGCCGAGCTGTGCGCGATTGTGTCGTGTTGCCTGCAGGCCGATCCGCAGCGGCGCTACCCCGATGCCGGGGCTTTGGCCAGCGACCTGGCGAATTACCTAGACGGCCGCCGGGTCTCTGCCCATACCTATACGCCCAACCAGCTGCTGCGGCGCTTGGCTTTTGCCTGGCGCTGGCAGCTGCTGGGGGCGGCGGCGGCGTTGCTGGCCCTGGCGGCGGTGACCTGGATGGCGGCGCAGCGGGTCGTGAGCGAGCGCGACCGGGCGCAGCAGGCCGAACAGGCCGGGCAAGTCGCTTTGGCCAGCGCCCGGCGCTCTCGCGCAGACTTGCAGGTGCGGCAAGCGGTCGTGCTGGCCCAGCGCGGCGCGTGGCCCGAGGCGGCGGTCCTTGCCGCCGATGCCCTTGGAACAGCGGGTGATGCCGCCACCGTGGCCGATGCGCGCGGCGTTCTGGTTGCGGCCGGGGCCGCTGGGCCCACGGCGGTCTTGAGCGACGACCCCTTGCCCAACTGCCAACGGCGCTATGTCGACCCCGAGGGTGCGCAGCTGCTGTGCCTGACGGCTGAAGGATCGTCGCTTTGGCAAATTAGGCCGTTGCGCGAGCTCTGGCGCAGCCAGCACACCGCCGATTACGGCGTGGTGTTTGGCGAATTGGGGCTCGTCTACCTCCGCCAGCCCGGGCGGCTGCAGGCCCTGGATCTGCGGACCGGTGTGCCCATGTGGCACGGGCTCGCCGCCTCGGCCACCGTGCCGATTCAGCGCGGCGTTGGGCGCGACGTGCTGCAGATGTCGGGTGATTTTGCCCATGTGACCGCACCCGGTGGCGCGCAACACCGCTGGCCCCTGTGCCCCGTTGGGCAGCCGATTGTCGCCGCGGACGTGCAGGGTCAAACGGCCCTGGCAGTCTGTGGCGATGGCCAGCTCTATGCCTGTGCATTGGCAGAGCCCTGCACGGCCCTGGGCGCCCTGCCGCTGGCGGCGCGCGACATCTCTGCCCTGGTGGGCAATGACCGCGGCGTGTGGTTGGCCAGCGCCCGCGGCCAAGTGGTGCGCTGCGAGGTCGGGCTGCGCAGCTGTGGCCCACCGGTGGCCGCGGTGTCGGGGATGATCCGCAAGCTGCAGGTCGCCGGGCCGTGGCTGATGGCCTTGGCGGACCGCGGCGAGGTCGCGCTTCTGACCTCAGACGCCCTGGAGCCGGTGATGACGACCCTGTGGGGCGCGCCCAGCGATGCCCACCTGTCTAGCCGACGGCTGACCATCGCCGGCGAGAGGCTGCGCACCTATAGCCTCCCCGAGACTGCGCAAATCGCCCAGTGGACCTCGCCCGCGGGCACGAGCTTGGCGTCGTTTGACGTCGGCGCGGGTCTAGTGGCCACGGGCGGCAACGACGGCAGAATCGCAGTTCGCAAGGCAAGTGACGGTGCGCTGCTGTGGTCGGCCGCGCCGGCCAATTCGGTCATCAAGGCCGTGGCGCTGCAGGCAGGGGGCGAAGTGGTCTTGGCCAGCACGGCGACCACACCGCTGATCCGGAAATTGTCGCGCCGCGCCATGGGGGAATTGCCGGTCGTCAATGTGCGGCGCCTGGTGGGCTTGCGCAGGGGCGACGACGAATGGATGGTCGGCGCGACCTACGGACAGGGGGTGTACGCCTGGGCCGCGGCGGCAGGTGCTGGCCCGGCGCCCGAATCGGCCAAACCCATCGGCGAAGCGACAGAAGACTGGCTGGACTTGGCTGCCGTGGCGGACCGCAGCGGCGCCGTGGGGATTCAGAGCCCGGGGACGGCGCTTTGGCAACTGGATTTCTCGGCTGCGGCGCCTGCGACGGGGCTGCGGCGCGTGCGGCTCGCGGCGACCGGCAGCTGGCGCAACATCGCCGCCGCCAGCGTCAACAGCGGCTATGCCGTGGCCGACGAAAACCACATCGCCTGGTTCCGCGGCGCGAGCTCTGCGGCAGCCGCCCGGGCCGTCGCGCCGGCCCGCGTGTGCGACCTCGCCGTTGCGGTCGACGGGCGCTGGGTGGCGGCCGGGCTCATCGACGGCAGCGTTGCCATCTACCGGGCGAGCGACTTGGCGCTGACGGCGCGAACCCACCTGCAGCGCGAGCGCGTCGCAGAACTGCTGACCGAGCCCCAAGGTCAGGCGCTGTGGGCCGGCAGTTGGGACGGCACCCTGCGGCGCCTGGACCTGAGCCAGCTGCTGCTGAGCGACGACGCGGCGCTGCGCGGCGCCACCGCACGCTGGAAGCTGCAGGCCGACCAATGGTCGCGCACTCATGGCCCAAACCTTTGAAGATACAATAGCGGCGCCCGCCGCGGTCGGCGAAAGGTCGGCGACAGGTCACAGCTGTGCCCAGGTGCGTAGGCTGTGCTCTGCGGCGACCGACTCGTTGAGTCGCCCAAGGAGAGCGACGCCATGAGTACCCTGAATCCTCCCCCCGGTTCCCGATGGTCGGCGCTGGCTTTGGCCGGCGGCCTGGCCTTTGCAGCGTGCGCAGCGGAGGAATCCCCAGCGCCTGCCAGCGACTCTGTAACCACCACCGGCGACGTGACCTCGAGCGCTGATGCGACCGCGAACAGTGATGCGACTTCGAACAGCGATGCGACCTCGAGCGGCGATGCGAGCCCTGCCGACACTGTGTTGAGCGACGCCAAAGTCGAAGACGCCGCCGCGGGCTGCGCCAAGGGCACGGTGCTCAACCCAAAGACCGGCCAATGCGTGCCGGGTTGCGGCAGCAACAACGTGCTGTGCGCAGAAGATGCCA
>JBIKTV010000412.1:0-5335 GCA_044347905.1 Myxococcota bacterium | reverse complement strand
CATCAGCGCGGTCATCCACCAGCGATCGGCGGACGCGGTGGCGATGAGGCCGCTGCGCGCGGCCCGTTCGAGCCAGGCCGCAAACAGCATCGCCGAGGCGACGGCGAACAGCAGCGTGACCCATACATCGTTGACGCGATAGCCAAAGACTGCCGCCAGCGGCATCATGATCAGCGCCGGAAGCGGCGGGAACGACACCTGGTGGACCACCTCGTCGCAGCGATCTTGAGGCCGGTCTGGCTGGCAGCCGAGCTTGAGCTCTTTCTCCACGTCGATGACCATCAGCTGGCCGTCTAGCGTCTTGAATTCCTTGGCGCGCGGCCCCGGCTGGTCCTTCCACGGAAACACCCCGCGCACCACTTGGCCGCCTTTGAGCGTCAGCACGCGGTACGAGGCCCAGTCATTCCATCCGAGGTTCTTGCCGTCTTTGCCCAGCAGGTGGCGATCGATAGCCGCTTGATAACCCGGCGGATCGTCTGGCTTGACTGGCTGGCTGGCCCAGCGACGCGGCGTGTCGGTGTCCAGGCGGCCGTGCAGCAGGTTCCAGGCCATGTCGACAAAGTGGAAGTGCGGCGACGGCTGAAGCAGCATTTTGCCAGCAGAAATTCCGTATACGACGGCGGCCACGAGCCCAACGAGCAGGAGGCGGCGGCGCAGAGGGGTGATCAGGGTCGAGGCGATCATCGCAGCTCCGCAAGCGCCTTGGCTGGCCAGGGGGGCGAAAAGACTAGGCGCCAGCGACGCGACGGTCAACCTCTTTGCTCGGTTCGCGGTGCAATGCCTGAGCGGCAAGGCATTAGGTCAGCAGGCGGCGCAGGCCATCGGCCAGGGGCAGCAGGTCGTCCAGGTTTAGTTCGCCGCGCATACGCCGGGGATCGACAGCACTGTGGCGCACTTCGCCGGCCCGCGGCTCGGCCATGGCCACCTGCAGGGGGCGGCCCAGGGCTTGACTGAGCGCGTCAATGAGCTCCAGGAGCGAGACACTGTGGCCGGTAGCGACGTTGACGATTCCGCACACCGGACTGAAAAGCGCCGCCGCGTTGGCCCGGGCCACATCAAAAACCGATACAAAATCTCTGGTTTGTAGGCCATCGCCGAACACGGTCAAGGGCTGGCCGGCCGCTGCGCGCTCCAAGAACTTGCTGATCACCCCAGAATACGGCGATCGCGGATCCTGCCGGGGACCGTAAACGTTAAAATAGCGCATTCCGCAAAGGGACTGGCCGTAGAGCTGGGCAAACAGACCGGCGTACTGGTCGTCGATGAGTTTCTCTAGGCCGTAAGGCGACTCGGGCCCGGTCTGCGAGCTTTCGCGCAGCGGCAAATCCTGAGAAGAACCGTAGACCGCAGCGCTGGACGCGTACACCAGCTTCTCTGCGCCAAGGCGGCGCGCGCAGTCGATCACATTGAGGAACCCGCTGACATTGATCGATGCGGAGTGCAGCGGCCGGGCGATCGACTCCGGCACAAACACTTGAGCGGCCAGATGCAGCACTCGGCTGCAGCCGTCCATGGCGGTGGCGACGGCCTCCGGGTCGCGGATGTCGCCTCGCTGCACCTCAAGCATGGGATGTGCCTGGAGATTCTCCGCATGACCGCTGGAGAAATCGTCGATCACCCGCACCTGATGGCCCAGGGCTAGCAGGCGGTCCACGCTGTGCGAGCCGATAAAGCCCGCGCCGCCCGTCACCAGAACCTTTGCCATCCGTGCCTCCCCGCGCGCCCGCGCTGCGACAAAAGGGTAGCGCAGGCGGCAGGGCGCGTCGAACACCGCGGGCGCGGCGCTAGGTTTCGACCGGGCGCATTCTTCGCCACTGCTTTGCAACCTCCCCAAGTTTGCGCCCTGGTCGCGGCCCTGTTAGCGTTTTCGACCTGGATCGCGGCCTGCGCCGCGCCAGCGCCCCTATTGGCCCGGCCCTGCGCCGTCGCTGCTCTGGAGTCCGCTTATGAAGCACCCGATTCTCGCCTTGGCCCTGGGCCTGGCCCTCACCGCTGCCGCTTGCCAGCGCACCACATCCGCGCCAGCTGCCCAGGCAAAACCCCAGGTCGCGCCTGTGCAATCTCAGGCTTCGGCCATGCAGGCCAACCACGAGGCGCTCCTGCAGGAGACCAAGAAGCTGCCCGCGCCCGACTTTATGCCGGTGGTCCAGGCGGCGCCCTCGCACGATGCGGCCCCTGCGGTGGTGGTAGGCGATCCGCCGCTGCCGCCCGTTGCCCCAGAGCAGATGGTCCATCTGGTGCTTACCAGTGGAGTCATTGGTGAAATTGACCCGTGCGGTTGAGCGCACAACCCGCTGGGCGGTCTTGCTCGGCGAACTAGTTGGTACCGCGATCGCGCCAGCTCTTACCGCAATGCCCTGCTGCTCGATGCAGGCGGGCTGCTGGTGCAAAACCCAAGCGGCACGGAGAGGCCTGGAGAGATCCAAGCCCGTGCAGGACTTTTTGCCAAAGTATACGCGAGCCTGGGCTACTTTGCCCTCAATGTGGGCGCACACGAGCTTGCCTTGGGCCTAGAGCCGCTGCGGCGCTTTGCCAAGGATGCGAAACTGCAGCTGATTTCCAGCAATGTCCGCGATGCAAAGACCGGTCAAGCGGTGTTTCTGCCCTACGTGATTCGCCAGGTGGGGCCGCTCAAGATCGGCATCTTTGGCCTGACTGCGGCGCCGCTGGATATCGGCAAGCTGGTGGTCGATCAAGGTCTGCGGATGCAGGACGCCGTGACGTCAGCTCGCGAAATCGTGCCGGAACTGCGCAAGCAAGGCGTGGACGCCGTGGTGCTGCTCAGCCAGCTGCGTCGCGCGGACATTGAGGCGGTGGCGAATCAGGTGCCGGGGATCGACCTGGTGCTGGGGTCGATGGACTCCGAGCTGACCCTGCAACCGGTGACCGTGGGCCGCCAGACGCTGTTTGTCGACGCGTTTACCAAGGGCAAATACGTCGCCGAGGTGGCGATCAGCGTCCGCGGCAATCGCACCCGCATCTACCCGGCCCGCCTTCGCGAAGCGCTGATGGCAGAGCGCAGTGAGGCGGCCAGCCAAGTGCAGAATCTGGCGGCCCAGCTAGAGGCCTCCAATCGCCCCGACTCGGCGCTGCGCCTGACCGACGAGACGCGCAAAATCATGGAGTCCCAGCTCACCGGTGCGCGGGCGCGGCTCCAGCGCTTGACCATGCAGCTAGAGGGCACCGAGCAAAAGCTGCCGCCCGACGCCACCACCGCAGAGATCACCGCGGGGGCGCTGTCGCTGGAGGTCAAGGACGACCCGCAAGTGGACGCCTGGGTCAAGAAATATCAGGTGAAATTTCCCAAGCTGGGCGGACATTAGCCGCAGGGGCCGCCAAGCGCTCGCCGCTCGACCCGCGCAACTGTCGCTTGGGGCGCGGGAATTCGCCGGTCCCTTTTGGGCTGCAGGATCCTAAAGCTTGGCCAGTTCGCGCTTGGCCACTTCGACAAAGCGCTGCTCTTGCTTGGCGTTGCCCGCGGCGGCGATGTAGGCGTCAAAAGCGGCCTTGGCCTTGTCTTTTTCGCCCTTGTCTCGCAGGGCAAACGCCAGATTGTACAGGGCGGGCGTATATTTGGGCTTGAGCGCCAAGGCCTTTTGGTAGGCCGACACTTCCGACTCCAGGTCCTTGAGCTTGTGGTGCACCACGCCGATGTTGTACCAGCTGCGGTGATGCAGCGGATCGCGGGCCAGGCACAGCTGATAGCTGCTGATCGCTTTGCGCAGCCACTGGGTCCGTTCGGGCTCCTGCAGCTTGCCGCCTTTGATGTGCTGGGCCTCTGCCAGATCGTAGTAGCCCTCTGCGTTTTCCGGTTGCAGCTTGATGGCGCTCTCAAACCCGGCGATCGCGTCGTCAAACCGCTCCAGAGAGAGCAGCAGCATGGCGCGGTTCAGCAGCGCGTCCATGGCCTGCGGTTCTGCCTGCACGGCCAGATCGTAGTGGCGCAAGGCATCGGACTGACGGCCCAAATCTTCATAGGCGACCGCGAGATTGAAGTGGGCGCGGCCATACGCTGGGGCGAGCTTGACCGCCTCCAAATAAGCCGACGCCTCGCGGGCATAGTCGCGCTGGCGCCCGTAGGCGATGCCCAGGTTGAACCAGCACTCTTTGAGATCGGGCTTGAGCTGGGTGCAGAGCTGAAAAGCCTGAGTCGCTTCCGGCAGTTTGCCGCCCTGCATCGCCTCAATGCCTTCGCGAAAGTAGTCCTCTGCGCTCTTGCCTGCGACGCCGGGATTGGCCAAAGCGCCGCTGGAAATCAGCCAGATCGACACGGCGGCTGCCGGGGTGCCTAGCCAGCCTTTGCGAATTGCGTACATCTTCTTCCCCTCAGAGCTCAGTGGTCGACCTAGGCGACAAGTGTGCGCACCTCGCGCGCCGTGTCAAACCGCCGAGCCGCTTGGCGATTCCCAAGCCGTGGCCCCGGACATCTCGGCCGGTACGCTGTTTGGCTCGGCAAGACCCCGGAGAATCGCGGTTTTGACCGAGCCGTGACGAGAAAGATGCACGCAACGTGCGAAAGGTGGCGCTCGCTCATTGCCGCCTTGGCCGACGAACCCTACAATTCTGCGGTCGGCCCAGCGGCCGCCTAGCCCAGGAGAGTGCATGATCCGCCGAAATTTCCCCCGTCGCAGCGCCATCGCGCCGACCGCCCACGCCCCCATGCTGGCCTCGCTGGCCTTGGTTGCCGTGGCATCTCTTGGCCTTGCGAGTTGTTCGGACTCGGCCGACACGGATGGCACGACGACGACGTTGCCGACGGACGCCACGACAGGCTTTGATGTGGCCAAGTCGGACGGCGACGCGGGCAAGATCGACACTTCTGTCCCCGACGTCTCTGGCAAAGCCTGCGTGGTGCCTACTGATTGCGACGACAACAACCCCTGCACCGACGACCTGTGCATCTCCAAGAAATGCCAGAACCTCGCCAACGCAGCGCAATGCAATGACGGCGACAAGTGCACGACCTCCGATCAGTGCAAGGGCGGGACCTGCGTAGGCAAGCAGACTTGCGACGTTGCCGCTGACGTTGACGCGGGCAAGACCGACACCGACACGGCGACGACGCCGGACACGGATTTGCCGCCGATCGGCCCGGACCTCAAGGCCGGCGATCTGGTGATCACAGAGATGATGTTCAACCCTTACGGCGCGGGGCTCGTCTCGGACGACAACGGCGAGTGGGTGGAATTCTACAACACGCTAGAGAAGTCGGTTGATCTGGGCGGCGCGCTCATCAAGAGCCCGGGCGACACCAAGCCCTTTGTGATCCCGGGCAAGACCGTGGTGGCTGCCAAAAGCTACATCTTGATCGGCACGTCGACCGACAAGACCAAGA
>JBIKTV010000411.1:0-5345 GCA_044347905.1 Myxococcota bacterium | reverse complement strand
GCTTGCCGATCTGCCGGTCTCGGTCTCTTCGGGCGAGGAGCTAGAACGGGCGCTTGCGCAGGTCGACTTGGCCCGCAAGAGGTTGGCGCAGGACCAGGCTGAAGTGCATGTGATTGCTTTGGCTTCGGCGCTTGGCGTGGCGGCCGGGCGGCTGTTGTTCGCAGGTCGCCGGCTTGATGCCCTTGAACTGGCGACGGAGTGCGAGGCCCTCTGGCGGCGGCTCCACCTACAGCAGCCCCACCGATTTGCCCCAGAATTGGCGCGCAGTCTCAGCAACCTGGCAACCGCTCAGGCCAGCATGGGCACATTGGACCGAGCGATCGAGTCAGGGCGCGAGCTGATTGCGATCCTAAGTGGACTCCAAGCGAATCGACCTGGCGAATTCGAATCGGAATTGGCCCATGGACACGAAAACCTAGCCAGCAATCTCGTTCACCGAGCCGGCCCCAGCGCGGAGAGTCTCCAGGCGACGCGCCAGGCAGTCCACCTGTACCGCAATCTTGCGCGGACCCGCCCGGAGACCTATTTGCCCAACCTGGCGACAGGACTGCACAACTTGGGTGCCCAGCTCCTGATGCTGGGCAAGCCGACCGACGCTCCAAAATATGCGCAAGAGGCTGTGGAAATTCAGCGCGGGCTCGCGGCCCAGCATCCAAACGCGGCCAGTCCACTGCTCCCGGTCGCCCTCATTCTGCTCGGCGCGGCGCTGGTAGCCACGGATCAACTCGCGCAAAGCCTAGCCGCGACTCGCGAAGCGGTGGAATTGCTTCGCGGCCTCGCGTCAAGTCGACCTGGCGCGCACGACCGACAGCTCTGCCAGAGCTTGGTCAACCTGAGCGCCATCCAAACCCGGCTTGGCCAGTTCGACCAAGCGTTTGCCTCTGCGGGCGAAGCCCTGCGGCTCGCCATCGGCGATCCGCTCGCAAATCGCGAGGACTTCAAGCGAACCTTGGCAAATTGGCTCTCCTCCTACCTCGCCGCCGCCGCCCAGGCCGGTGCCTCCGCAGACACAGCGCTGGTTGCCGCGGTCCAAGCCCGCCTGGGACTCGCCGGCGCTCCGGCGCAGAAAGAGGCTTGAGAGGCGGTGGCTAAGGAACTTTGGCAAGAACGACTACTGGTTTGGGTCGTGGTGCTTTGCTAAAGTTCAGAAGTTCGCCGGATTCGGGCCGCCGGTTGCCGCTATTGGCACTTTTAGTGCCAATAGCGGGATTTTGAATTTAGCGGCGGCCACCGGCATCACTCGCCGGGCTCTGCGGTTTCGCCGTCCAGGAACGCCTGGTGCCGCGGGCTCATTTCACGCGCTGGGGCCATGCAGAAGGGGAAGCGGCTGCATCCCCAAAATAGTTCGCCACTTTGCCGGTTTTGCCTGACTCCATTGCGTGGCCCCGCGAGCACGTCGGCGCCGACCGCTCAAGCCGGCGTTGGCGCTCCAACCGCACGGACTCGCCGTTGGCCACAGACAGAGCTGGCAGTCTTTCGCCCAGGCCCCGGACCTCCTTGGCCATGCGCTTCTCGACCGCGCAGCCTTTCACTATTCGGCGAAGGTCATTCAACTCTTCGATAATTGTCGATGCCTCTTCGGCCTCCTCAATCTCTGGCAAGAAATCGAGCAGCACGATAAAGCGCGCGACGCATTGCTCGATGTCCCGGGCCCGCTGAAGGAACGCAACATGATCAGAGGTAAAGCCGCTGCGGTCTGTGCGCCAAGCGCAGCGAAGAACCGTCAGTCTTTCCATCAGTTCACTTGAGACCCGCTGTTCAGCATGGACTGTTTCCAGCAGCCGGTGGATCTGCTCAATTTCGCCATCGATCTGCTGGGAGTTCAGCATGGCCACCAGGATTTGGAGCATCCGCAAGGGCTTGGCATCTAGCCCAGGGCCTAATCCATCGGCGCGTTCTGGCCATACGCCGCAGCCTGCGCCAGCTCGACATCGACGGTGAACTGCCCCAGCCACGCCACCTGCTGCTCCGGCGCCACCTGCATCAGCAAGCGCACCACGGCGTGGACGGCATCCTGGCGCGGATCGCGCGGCTTGCGCTGCGGCTTGTCACTGGGCAGGCCGGCCTGCAGGCGCTTGGCCTCGACCACCACCTTGTTCAGCGCCCGGTCCAGCACCGCCACGGGCATGGTCGCCGCCGTGGTGCTCACGGTCTTGGCGGTGGCGCAGTAGGTGCGCAGCTGGCGAACTTCGATGCCCAGGCGCTCAGCGCTCGCCGCTTCCCACTCGGAAACTCCTTTGCGTGCCACGGGCTTGGCCGCCAGCAGTGCAAGACCGAGCTTGATGCGGTAGGCGTTGGCCTGGACTTGGGCCTGATGGCCGGTGGTGGCGAGCTGGGCGATGTAGGTGGCGGCGGTTTGCTTGGGGCCGGGCTCGGGCAGCTGGGCCAGGAGGTCGGCGATGGTGGCTGGCTCGGGCTTGGCGGGTGTGGGCATGGCGGGGGCTCCGGTGGGTAGGGTGAGGTGCTTGGATTGGCTTTTTGCGGGTTTTGCGGGTTGTGTCAAGGGGGCCGCGCCGTCGTTGAAGGCGATGCCGCTCTTCATGAGCGATTTGCATTTTGGTGGAGGGAGGGCGCATCGCCGAAGCGGCGACCCGGCCACGAGTTTGGGCGACGGAGGGGGTGCGGAATTGCAGAGTCTTGTCGCCCAAACCGGCGTCGGACGCCGCCCATTCGGGTCTGTGTCCGTTGCGCTGGGGCGGGTTGGGCGGGGGCGGCCAGCGCCGCCATGGTGTTGACGACCACAGCGGACCGGCCTAGCCTCCTGGCCGCGGTCGCACCTTGGCGGCCACGCCGCCCGCAACGCCGACCGCCGAAGGCAGCCGAAGGGTAATGACATGATCCGCAAGCTGAGCATCGACGGCTTCAAGTCTCTGGCCACGGTGGAACTGGAGCTAGGCCGCGTCAATGTGCTGATCGGCGAGAACGGTGCGCGGAGCCTGCAGTGACGACTGACCTGCACGCCGGCAATGCCGGGCCCTTTGGGGGCGAAATCCTCATCTACGCCACGGACGATGGCCGCAGCCGCGTGGAGTGCCGCTTTGACGGCGAGACCATCTGGCTGACCCAGGCGCTGCTGGCAGAGCTGTTCCAGAAAGACGTCCGCACCATCAACGAGCACCTCAAGAACATCTTCGCCGACGGCGAGCTCGACCCCGCCTCATCGATCCGGGAATTCCGGATAGATGAGATTCAGGCTCACAGTCGCGGACTTGCCGCACGAATCTCAACTGGTAAGCAATCCTTACAAGATGAGATGGCCGCCACGCGGGAGGTCCAGCGCACCGTCAAGCATTACAATTTGCAGGCGATTCTTGCCGTTGGCTTCCGCGTCCGCTCGCCGCGCGGCGCGCAATTCCGGCGGTGGGCCAGCGAGCGCCTGCAGGAATACCTGGTCAAGGGCTTCACCATGGACGACGAGCGGTTGCGCAATCCGCCCGCCGCCGGCCTGGGCGTGCCCGACTACTTCGACGAGCTCCTTGCACGCATCCGCGACATCCGCGCCAGCGAGCGGCGCATGTACCTGCGCGTGCAGGAAATCTTCGCGATGGCGGCGGACTATGGCGCATCAGCTGCGGACACGACCGAGTTCTTCAAGGTCATGCAAAACAAGCTGCACTTCGCCGCCACTGGCAAGACGGCGGCCGAAATCATCGCCGAACTCGCTCAACACACCCAGCCGAACATAGGGCTGACGATTTGGAAGGGCGACGCAGTCCGCCAGCGCGAAGGGAGGTACCGCCAAGAACTACCTGCAGCAAGACGAAATCGACGAACTGAACCGCATCGTGGTCATGTGGCTCGACTACGCCGAGGACCAGGCGCGCCGCCGACAGCAGGTCTTCTTGCGCGACTGGGAGTCCAAGCTGAACGCGTTCCTGCGCTTTAACGAGCGGAACGTGCTGCCCGACGCAGGTTCGGTGAGCAACAGGGAGGCCACGGCCAAGGCCGAGGTCGAATACGCAGCGTTCGCGGAACACCGGCGCGCTTGGCTTGAAGTGCAGGGGGCTGACGCGTCCGCGCGCGCACTGGAAGAAGTAGCAAAGCAGCTGCCGAGTGCGCGTGCTGCCAAAGCGCCGAAGGTGGGCGGCAAGACCAGGAAGGACCGAAAGGACCAGGTATGATTCGGCGGTCTTGGACGGACCGAAGCCTTTCGCGGTCTTGCGGGATGGCCTAGGGAAGACGCGCCGGTGCGACTGTTCGAGGCGTTTTGCCGCGCTACCTAGGCGCGTTGCCGCGGAACCTCTTGAGGCGGGGCACTGACCGGTTGGCGAGGGCCTGGGCCGCTATTGGCACTTTTAGTGCCAATAGCGGGGTTTTGAATTTAGCGGCGGCCACCGGCATCACTCGCCGGGCTCTGCGGTTTCGCTGGTCGCCGCCGTGGCCCTCACGGCCTTGGCGGCCCCCTCAAGCCGTCGCTGCCAGCTCCGCCAAGCGCTGCTGCAACTCCCGCGCTTTTTCTCGCCCCGGCTTGGTCCGCTTCGCTTCATACAAGGCGATCAGCTCGCGCAAGAGTTCAGCCGCGGCCAGGGGCTGCAGTGTCGCCAACTCCTCTGCAACCTCCAGCGCCGCTGAGCTCCAGGCCGCTTCTGCCAACCGCGCGAGCACGGCCTGGGCCGACGCCGCATCGCCTCGCGCCGCATGAATCCGCGCCAGCAGCGGCACGACTTTGGAGTTTTCGCTGCGAAAGGTCACGGAATCCAAGACTGCGGGCCAGCGCCCGCACGCCATGGCCAGCTCGCGCAGGCGCCGATACTCGGCCAGCCCCGGATGGCCCACCAGCCTGGACACCGCCGAACTCAACGCCGCTAGCGACGCTGGTACCGCCACGCCTTCGGTTGCCAGCTCTCTCGCCAGCCCATCGCATTCTGGATCCATCAGCGCCGGGTGCAGTAGCGCCGCCGGGGCTGCGATCTGTCCGTGCCCAGCCGCGTTGAATGCTTCGACAACGCCGGCCAAGTGGCTGCCGTGCGCCCCGCGCAGGACAGCGAGCGCGCCATCGACGTCGCCCCGGCCCAACAGGGTGGCAGCCAGATCTGTGGACAGACCGGCCTCTCGCAAGAGCGCCTCCAATGCCTCGCCAGACAGGCTATCTCCGGCCATGTTCAAGCCAATTCGCCCAACGCACTGGCGCCCAAAGTGGTAGTCCCGCCCGCCATACCTGGCGAACGAGGCGAAGAGTTCAGTCAACAGCCACTGCCGCTCCTCTGGCGTGGCCAGACTTTCGAGGCGCCGGTCGGCCGTATCGCCCATGTATTGGCCGCCATGGTAAGCATCCCATAGCTGAATCTCTAGGATTTCGCGCAGAATTTCGCGGCGGAAGTCTTGCAGCACCGGGTCAGCCGCGG
>JBIKTV010000410.1:0-5357 GCA_044347905.1 Myxococcota bacterium | reverse complement strand
ATCGGCGGCGAATGCCAGCACCCGCCCAAGACCGGGGCCTGCGACGACGCAAGCGCCTGTACCAGCGGAGATTTGTGCAGCGACGGCGCGTGCAAAGGCAGCGCGGTGGTATGCGACGACGGCCAGGCCTGCACCGCGGACAGCTGCGATCCGACCAAAGGCTGCGTTTCCCTGCCCAAAGGCGGAACTTGCAGCGACGGCGACGCCTGTACCGCGGGCGACGTGTGCAGCGGCGGCGCATGTCTGCCGGGTCAGGCCACGGATTGCGACGACAATAACCCTTGCACAACAGACAATTGCGACACCAAGCTCGGTTGCGTTAGCGCGGCCAACGGCTTGCCCTGCTCCGACGGCGACGCCTGCACCAATGGCGATGGCTGCAAGAACGGCGGGTGCGTGGGGCCGGTCAAGGTGGGCTGTGACGACGGTAATTTATGCACGGCGGACAGCTGCCAGCCGGCCAAGGGCTGCGTACACCTGGGCGCGGCCGGCCCGTGCAGCGACAGCGACGCGTGTACCCAGAGCGACACCTGCAGCGCGGGCACCTGCAAGGCGGGCGACAAAACCCCCTGCAATGACGGCAATCCCTGCACTACGGACAGCTGCGACCCAGCAAAAGGCTGCGTCTTTGCCAACAACACCGCGGCATGCGACGACTTGAACGGCTGCACCAGCGGCGACATCTGCCAGGGCGGCGCGTGCAAATCCACGGGCGGCTGCGGCCTAAACGCGGTGTGCGCGCCCAAGAGCGGCGGCGGCGTCGCCTGTGCGTGTGCCAGCGGCTATAGCGGCGACGGCCAGACCTGCACCCAGGTTTGCCCCCAAGGCTGCCTAACCTGCAGTGGACCCAGCGTTTGTACGCAGTGCGAGCTCGGCAAGGTGATTCAGAACGGCCAGTGCGTCAGCTGCACGCCCAAGGCCTGCGGCATCGGCTGCGGCAAGGTGGCCGACGGCTGCGGCGCCACGCTCGACTGCGGCCCGTGCAGCACGGCGAATATCGAGGCGGGCAATGGGTTTTCCTGCGCGCTGCTCTACAACGGCAGCATCCGCTGCTGGGGAGCCAATGCCGCGGGCCAGCTGGGCGACGGCAGCTACGTGGATCGATGGCAAGCGAGCTGGGTCGACGGCACCCCGGCAATTGTTCAGGGGATTTCTAGCGCGATCCAATTGGCCGTCGGCGATGCCCACGCCTGCGCCTTGTTGGGCGACGGCACGGTGCAGTGCTGGGGCAGCCACAGCAACGGCCAACTGGGCGACGGCGCCGCGGCTTCCCCCACGGGGCGCACGACACCCGTCAAAGTCTCAGGAATTTCCAACGCCGTGCAGATCAGCGCGGGGCGGCTGCACACCTGCGCGGTGCTCTCTGACGGCACGGCGCGCTGCTGGGGCTACAACGCCACGGGCCAAATCGGCGACAGCACCACGGCGCAGCGCGTGTCCCCAGCCACGGTGCAGAACCTCGCGGGGGCAAAGGCGATTGGCGCGGGCTACAACTTTACCTGCGCGCTCTTGGACAGCGGCTCGGTCAAGTGCTGGGGCGACAACTACTGGGGCCAACTGGGCGACGGGACGTTGGTGAGCCACGTCTTGCCGGCCGCTGTCTCCAACCTGGCCACGGCCACCAAGCTGAGTGTGGCGTCGCTGGGGCAGTTCGCGTGCGTGGTTCTGCAAGGGCAAACGGCGCAATGCTGGGGCCTGGCCGCCAATGGTCAGCTTGGTAACGGCAGCACAGCGGTGGCCAAAGCGCCTGTGGCCGTGAGCGGCTTGACGGGCATCCAGCGCATCGACGGGGGCAATACGCACACTTGCGCCGTCTTGACGGACGGATCGGTGCGCTGTTGGGGCTTTAACCTGTACGGCCAGATCGGCGACGGCAGCACCACCAACCGCATGTTGCCGACCTTGGTGCCAGGGGTGAGCGGTGCGGTCGACATCGCCGCGGGGCAGGACCACAGCTGCGCGCTGCGGAGTGACGCCACCGTGCAGTGCTGGGGCCGCAACCAGTCGGGACAATTGGGCAATGAGACAACGATCAACGCTTCATCACCGGTGGCGGCGGTTCACCTGCCCTGCGGCGGCAGCGGCACCAGCAACACCTGCAGCGGCTGCAAACCCAGCAGTTGTCAGGCGCAGAAGGTCAGCAGCGGCAGTGTCGGCGACAATTGCGGCGGTAGCCTCGTGTGCGGCGTGGCCCACGGGACGATCGCGTTAGGCAACGGCTTTTCCTGTGCCCTACCCGGCGATGGCGGCGTGCGCTGCTGGGGCCAAAACGACAAAGGCCAGCTGGGCGACGGCGGCGTGCGCGTGCGCTATCAGCCCACCAGTGTCGACGGCGCGGTCATGGCGGTGGTTGGCGTGAGCGACGCCGTGGCTATCGCTGCGGGCGAGGCCCACGCCTGCGCGCTGCTGGGATCAGGCAAAATCCGTTGCTGGGGCAGCCACGCTTACGGCCAGCTGGGCACGGGCAACGCCGCCGACAGCGTGCCGCACTTTGAATCGCTAGAGGTGAACGGGGTCAGCGGCGCCGTGGGCATCACCGCAGGTCGCCTGCACACCTGTGCTGTCCTAGCGGATGGCAGCGCCAAGTGCTGGGGCTACAACGCCACCGGACAATTGGGCGACGGCACTGCGGTCCAGCGCGTCATCCCCACCGCGGTCAGCGGCCTCAGCGGGGTCATCGCGGTGCGCGCGGGCTACAACTTTACCTGCGCGCTGACCCAGACCGGCCTGGTCAAGTGCTGGGGCGACAGCGCCAACGGCCAATTGGGCAGCGGCACGCTGAGCTCGCTGGTGCCGCGCAATGTCGCTGGGGTGAGCGAAGCCGTGGATCTCACCGTGGCGCCGTTGGGCCAGCACGCGTGCGCCCTGTTGTCGGCCGGCACGGCGCTGTGCTGGGGGCTGAACAGCCTGGGCCAGCTCGGCGACGGCACCACCACCTACCGGCCGCTGGCGGTGGGGGTGCTGACGCTCAAGGGCGCCACGGCGGTGCAGGCCGGCAGCAGCCACACCTGCGCGCGGCTGGGCGACGGCACGCTCAAATGCTGGGGCTACAACCTTTACGGCCAGTTGGGTGACGGCACCACCGCCAATCGCTCCCTGCCCACCGCGGTCTCCGGAGTCGGCGGGGCCCTTCAGGTCGCAGGCGGCAGCACCCACACCTGTGCGCGCTTGCAGGACGGCAGCATGCAGTGCTGGGGCCACAACAATTTTGGCCAATTGGGCAATGAGACTTCGGTCAGCACCTTGACCGGCACCGCTGTCTCGCATTTCCCCTGTGGCGGCGGCGGGACATCGGTCGTCTGCGGCTGCACCCCAACCACCTGCCAAGCCAAGGGAGTCACCAGCGGCAGCATCGCCGACGGCTGCGGCGGCACCCTGCTGTGCGGCGTGGCGGCGGCGAAATTGGCGGGCGGCACGGGTTTTGGCTGCGCCATTGCGGGCAGCGGCAGCGTCAGTTGCTGGGGCAGCAACGGCAAAGGCCAGCTGGGCGATGGCACGCTGACCAGTTCGACCAAAGCGGTCGCGGTCAAGGGCGTGGCGGGGGCCGTGCAGATCGCGGCCGGCGATACCCACGCCTGCGCATTGGTCGGCGGCGGAGCGGTCTGGTGTTGGGGCAGCAACGGCAACGGACAGTTGGGCTTGGGTATGCCGGTCGACTTGCTCAGCCACGCCCCCGCGCCGGTGCCGGGGCTCGCCGACGCTATCCACATCAGTGCCGGCTACTCGCACACCTGCGCGGCCTTGGCCGACGGGTCGGCGCGCTGCTGGGGCAGCAACGGCAGCGGCCAACTCGGGGATTCCACGTTCTTGCAGCGGGTGGCCCCGGTCAGCGTGATGGACCTGAGCGGTGTTATCGCGACCGCCGCGGGCAAAACGAGTTCTTGCGCGCTCAAGCAGAACGGCCTGGTCAAATGTTGGGGCGACAACGGCTCAGGGCAGCTGGGCAACGGCAACGTGGGCGCGACGACCCCTATGAATGTCGCTCAGTTAAGCCAGGTCGCGAGCTTGGCCAGCGGGCCCCTTGCCAACCACGCCTGTGCCCTACTGGGCAACGCCACGGCGCGCTGCTGGGGCAGCAACGGCAACGGCCAGCTGGGCGACAACTCGACGACCGCGCGGAACCTGCCGATTTCTGTGGCGGGACTCAGCAGCGCCGCGGCGATCTCGCTGGGCACCAACCACAGCTGTGCCATCTCGACCGACGGCACCGCCAAGTGCTGGGGCTACAACCTCTACGGTCAGGTGGGCGACAACACCACGACCCAACGCCTGATGGCCACACCGGTATTTGGCTTGAACGGCGCGAGCAGTGTCGCCGCTCAGTCGCTGGCGAGCTGCTTTGGCGTGGCCGGTGGCGGCGTCAAGTGCACTGGCTACAACGGCACTGGCGGGCTGGGCGACACGACCACGGTGAGCAAGTCTGCGGTGGTTGGCGTGGTCGGCCTGCCGTAAAAGCGGACGATGCAAGGGTAATTTTTACAACAGAGAGGCCGAATATCCCGCCGATCTCGGGCGATAGCCGATCTGCCCGCGGCGCCAAACTGGCGAGATTCTGCAGATCGCCAGTGGCGGCGAGCCCGGCTACGAGACCGCGGCTTCTGGCGACCCCACCGCGACTGCGGCCGAGGTGCGCGTCTTGACCCAGGCGGCAAAGGCCGCGCCGGTAAAGTACATCATCAGGCTGTAGATCGCAGCGGGAATGGCTAGGTTGAGGTTGCCAAGCACGCTGCCGGCGATGGCGATGGCCATAGTGCCGTTGTGGATGCCAATCTCAAAGGCGATCGCCGCGGACTGGCGCTCATCTAGGCGCATCAAGCGCGGCAGGGCATAGCCGATGCCCAGGCTCGCCAGGTTGAACAGCAGGGTCGCGGGGCCCACCTTGATAAACCAATCGCCCAGGCCACTGCGCTGTTGCCAGGCGGCGGCAAAAATCACCAGCACCAAGAAGAGAGCGGAGGCGATTTTGACCGGCTTGTCGAGCTTTTGGGCGATGGAGGGCTTGTGCTTGCGCAGCACCATCCCCAGGGCCACGGGCACCAGCACGACCGCCAGCACCGAGATGACCTTGCCAAACTGCAGGGGAATCGCCGCTTCTTTGGCCATAAAGTGGCTCATGCCCAGGCCGACCAGCACCGGCACACTGACGATGGCCAGCAAGCTGTTGATCGCGGTCAAAGTGAGGTTGAGCGCTACGTCGCCGCCGGCCAAGTGGCTAAACAGATTGGCGGTTGGCCCACCTGGCGATGCGGCAAGCAGAATCAGACCCACGGCCAATTCCGGCGGCAGCGCCAGGCCATGCGCCAGCCCAAAGGCCACGGCCGGCAGAATCAGCGACTGCACCAACAGCCCCGCCGTCA
>JBIKTV010000409.1:0-5365 GCA_044347905.1 Myxococcota bacterium | reverse complement strand
GGTCAGGCGGTATTCCGGCCCTGCGTCGCTGATCATCTGCACGGAGCGGTTGGACGGGCTGTACAGCGCCACACCATCGGAAAAGAACTCATACGACGCCGGGTCATAGGCATTCTTCTTGCCCGCAGCCGGCCGGCCACCGCCAATAATCAGCACTTCTCCAGTGTTCTGCGGCAGGGCCACGGAGGTCGACCCCGCCAGGCCCTCCACTTCCGCCACGGTGCTGTCTTCGCCGTACAGGGGGGAGAAGCGGTTGAGCCGCGTGACGTACGGGGTGAGGTTCTTGATCGAGCCGCCTTTTTGGTGGTCAAACGGCACGGTCTTGCCGCGCGCCAGCACCGGGGCCGCCGGCTTGCCCGTCGCCGGGTCCACCGACCACAGCTCGACGCGCAATTGCAGCCCCAAGCCGTAGGGGATACCTGTGCAACCCTCTTGGCCGCACTCCAGGGTCAGCGAGGTGCCGCCGGGCACATACGGCTTGACCACTTGGTAGCTGCCGTCGACTTTGCCGGGCACCTCTGCGGTCACGGCGACAAATTTGTCCCCCGATAGACCAAACGGGTCGTCCGCAGGGCTCAAGGGCCGGCGCACCAGCAGATTTGCCCCTTGGGCCGGTGGCGGGGCCTCACTGCTGCACGCCGCTGCCGCCAGCAACAGGGCCACCAGCAAAAATCGGCTCGGCACCGTAGAACGTCTCACCATCATCGCAACCTACCTCTGTCTCACCCCGCGCCGCCGCAGCCGCAGTTGGCCGGACGGACGCGCGAAGCTGGACCGCATGGTCCAGGGCCCGTTTCCCCTGCGACTACGGCAGGACCACCTTGGCGCCAAATCCCGTCGCTTCCACCGCAGGCCGCGTGGCCGCGTAGGCTCCCGCGCCCGCACCGCCCAGCACCACCACGCCCATCGCCGTCCAGAACCACCAGGTCTTGTAGACCGGCGTGGAATCCTTGTCTTTCTGCAGCAGGTTGGCGTAAGGGTCTTCAATGCCGCCCAGGTTGGGATCGGGCACGCGCTTGGGCTCAACCTTGGGCTCGACCTTGGGTTCCACTTTGGGCTCGACCTTGGGTTCCACCTTGGGCTCGATCCTCGGGTCTTCCTCGCGCGGCGTCGGCACGATCTCCGGCGCCTCGGGCTCCTCCGCCGCCTGAGCAGTGGTAAAGATCTCCGGCACTTTGGTGAGATCGCTGCTGCAGCTCTGGGCCTCGCGGACCTTGCCCTCGGCCTCCAGGGTCTGCATTTGCAGGTTGCCCAGGTTGGCGGCGTAGTCGATGCGCGGCAGGGCGCAAGTGCGGCGCTCCTTGGCGTTGAACATGAACATGTACAGCTCAAGGGTGTTGGCGTTGCGCTTGTTCACCAGACCAAACAGCAAGTAGTTGGCCCGCACCTGCTTGGCAAATAGGCCGGCGGAGTTGCGGAACAGCTTGTCGTTGAAGTTGCCTTTGTTGGCAAAATCCTTCAGGTCTTCAGGGCCCACACCCACGGCAATCTCGTGCTCGGGATCCACCTCGACCTGCAGCGCCGCGCGGATCGATGCGGCCTTGCCTTTGGCGACAAACACTTGGCCCCAGGGCGCGGCATTGCCCTTCTTGACTTGGACATAGTGGGTGCCCTGGAGCAGTTCCTTGGCCACGGCCGGCGGCGGCCCAATGCTCACGCCGTCCACAAACACCACCGCATCGGCCTCGCGGCACTCGACGGTCAGTTCGGTCGTCGGCTTGCCGGTCAGGCCCTCGCGGGTCTTGTCCACCAAAGCCTTGAGTTCCTTGTTGCTTTTGCGCCCGTCGACCACAAAGCTCGGCTGGATGGCGATCGCCTTGGCCACCCAATCGCCGGCGGCCTTGGCGTCGCCCTGAGTCAGCGCGATCTGCGCCAGCGCGGCATAGCAGTCCACCAGCTTGTTGAAATCGACGAGCTCGACAAAATTCTGCTCGTAGCGGTCGGCAGCGGCGCGCAGCAGCTTGGCGGCGTCGTCCAAGGCCTCGCCCTCTGTGAGAATGTCGCGGGCGGCCAGGAGGAGTTTATCAGCCTTGTCCAAGGCTTTGAGCGCTGGGCTCGCCGCAGTCGGCCGGGCCGCCGCTGGGGTCGCCGCTGCAGCGGAAGCCGAGGCCTTGCCCGTGGCCATGGTCTTTTCTGGCAGCACCTTAAAGGAGCCGCCCGCGTCCACCATCTGGCGCAGGTATTCTTCAATGCGCGCCACAGCCACGTTGCCCACGTCGCCGCGTTTCACAAAGGGCACAAGGCCCAAGGAGGCTTTGTCGTCCTCGCCGGCGTAGGCCTCTGCACCCATCGGCGACTGCGCCGGCAGGGTTGTCGCCAACCACAGCGTGGGCACGAGCAGGGCGATCGCCACGGGGCGCAAACGCCGCCGCAAGGCCGCCAGAGGCGAAGAGGGGCCAGGCTGCAACTGCGTCTGCAGGCGCTTTTCCGCCGGCGGAATTTGTCCCACGGCGGCAGAGTTGATCGCGGTCATTGCCGTAACCTCGTGACTGTCAAGGGGCTGATCCCCGGCGCGTCCGCCCCTTCCCGGTTGGGATAGCGGACTTCGACCCCATAGTGTGCCTCAACCGCAGCAGAGATCCAAACCTTTGGCCTGTGACCCCGGCAAATTGCTGCTGCCGCGGTGCTTAGCTCACCCCGCTCATGGCGGTCCGGCCGTGCCCGTGGGCCCGGAGGACGCCGGCCCGCGCCGCACGACAGTGAGACCCACGGGGACACGAATCGCTGTCGTCACCTGCACTTGAACAGGCCCCGCCGCGACGTCGAGCATCGCAGAAGAGCCGCCGTCCAGGTTGAGCGCGTCGGTCAGTGCCGCTCCGCCTTGCTCTGGCGGTCGCCCCAAGGTCTGGGCCCACGCCGCCAGCGACAGCACCCCTTCAGACACCGCCAGCACCACCCGCCCCTCGCCATCGCGGCCCAGGGCGACCCGCCGCGCCAGCTCAGCACTGCGAAACTGCTGGACCTTTCCGTCCACCAGCAGCCGCGGCCCGCACTCCACGGCAAACTCCAGATCGGGCGGAGCCTGCCAGGCCCTGGCGTGCTCCAGCAGGGCCTGGCCCGCGGCGACTGCAAAAACGCCGTGGTCGACGCGGCGCAAATGGGCCAATTCCCGCCCAGAGCTCACCAAGAGCCCCAACGGCTTATAGGTGGGGTCAAAGTAGCCGGCGTTGATCGCCGCCACACCGCCGGCGTGCTTGCGAAAATCCTCAGCGGTGGCAAGGGGCTGCCCCAGGTCCGCCGCGCGCGTGACCCGCAACTCAAATTCGGCGAGGCGCAGGCGCAGCAGGTGGAACGCCGCCGGACGGTGATCCCCCGCGGCGTGCGACAGCCCGCGGGCGTAGTCCAGACCGGGCAGGGCGACCTGCCAGCTCAGCGGCGGCTCGGGTTCGGCACGGCGGCAGCCGGCGATCCCCGCCGCTAGGGTCGTCGCCGCGCCAATCAGCCAAGTGCGCCGCTGCACGGCCTACAGGAGCTTGGCGATGCCGTCGCGCAGCTTCTGCAACTGCTCTTCGGGCTTGAAGCCGGTGTCGTAGTAGCGAATGACGCCCTGCCGGTCGATGATGAACGTCGCCGGCATGGAGTAGACGTTGAACCGGCCCATCAGCTCGGACTCCTGGTCGGCAATGATGCCCCAGGGCGCCTCGAAGCCCTTGGCAAACTCCAGTGAGCGATCAGCCTCGCGGTCCACGCCGATGCTGACCACCTGGAAGCCCTTGGCCTTGTGCTCCTTGTAGAGGTTCACGAGCTCCGGGAACTCCTTCTTGCACGGACCGCACCAGGAGGCAAAGAAGTTGATGAGCGTGACCTTGCCCTGGAACTGCGCCGTGTCGATGGTCTGGCCGTTGGAGTCTTTGACGCTAAAGGCCGGCACCGGCTTGCCCACCAGATCGGCGTCGCTGCCCTTGAGATCGCTGGCCGCCACTTTGCCCTGAGCCACATCGCTGTCCGCGCAGCAGCGAAAGCCCGTGGTCAGGTTGCGGTTGCCCGTGCCAAAGCTGGCGGAGCGCTGGTTGCACGCCGCCCGCTCGCCGGAGTTGTTGTGGCCGCCCATCAGGCCCGCGGTCTCTTTGCTCACGCCAGACCACTCGCCCATGTTGCCGGCGAGGTCAAAGATCCCGGAAGCGGTGCGGCAGCCGGCTTTGATGCCGGTCTTGCCCGCCTTGCCCTTGTACTTGTCTTCTTGATCGACGCAGGTGCCCGCCTCGTAGAAGGTGCCGTACGGATACATGTTGCCTTCGACGTCGTCATCCGCAAACTGGGCGTTGTTGTTGTTGTCCACCGGGATGGCGTTGGAGCACGCGGCCACCCACTCCTCTTCTGCGCACAGGCGCTTGCCGGCCTTCTTGCACGCCTCATCGGCCTCTACCCAGCTGGCCATGGCCGGCTCAACGTCGGGCAGCGACACCGCCTTGCCGTCGCGGGTCAGCGAAGCTTCGTAGGGATCGATAAAGAACTGGCCCTTGCTGGACTTGGCGGCGATCATGTGGCTGCCGTCCGGCTTGGGGGCCAGGGGAGCTGCGGCCTGGGCGGCGGCAGAAGTGGGGTTCTCCAAGGCTTTTTGGATGTAATAGTCCAAAATGGCCGTCGAAGCGGATCCGGTCACCATGCGGCCGTTGATGTAGGTGCGCGGCGCCCCGTAGATGCCCGCGGAGTACGCCGCCTCAATGTCCTTGTTGAACTTGGCCTGGGCCGCTGGACCCGTCAGGCAGGCGTCGTACTTGGCCAGATCCAAGCCCAATTCTTCCGCGGCCTTGCGGTTGGCTTCGGGATCGAGCTTGGGCTGGTTGGCGTAGAGCTTGTCGTGCATATCCCAGAACTTGCCCTGCACACCGGCGCAGTACGAGGCCTTGTGGGCGTTGCAGGCGTTGGGGTGCTTGTCATAGCCCGCCATGTACTTGTTGCACGCCGGGTTCATCGGGAAATGCTTCATGACAAAGCGGACTTTGTCCTTGTACTTGGTCTTGAGCGGCTCCATCGTCAGGGCCAGGTAGCGGCAGTACGGGCACTCAAAGTCTGAGTACTTGACCACGGTGACCTTGGCGTCCTTGGGGCCATAGGCGTCGCGCAGATCCTCTTCATCCAGGCAGGGTTCGTAGATGGTGTAGCCGTCTTCGGTCTTCTTGCCCATCGGCTTGCCGCACTCGCCCGTCGGCCGCGCCGCAGGGGCGGTTGGGGCGTTGGCGGCACCGGCGCCGGCGGCGCCCTGGGCCACACCTTCCGCCGCAGCTGCCGCTCCCGGGGCAGTACCGGCGGCGGCTCCGCCAAATTGCTCTTCGATCTTCTTCTTGTAGGCGTCCTCAAGCGACGTCTTGGTCGAGTCGTAGCCGATAAACGCCAGACCGCCGCCGATCAACAGCACCAGCAC
>JBIKTV010000408.1:0-5383 GCA_044347905.1 Myxococcota bacterium | reverse complement strand
GCGAGCAAGATCGACCCCACCAGCGCCGCCGACATGGTCGAGCAGTAGCCGCGCCCGGCTGAATCGCGCTGAGATCTAGACCGGCCGTGCCCATCCGCTGCTCTGCTTGGATGACTGTGCCGGCATCGACCTTGGAGCGCTGAGCCCGATGTTTCCCTCCAATTCTCGCGCCGCGCCGAGGTTTTTTCGCCGGCTTCCGCTGGCTGCGCCGCAATTGGCCCTGCCTGGACTGCTGCTGCTGACCACCTGCTCGGCTCCAACGCCGCGGCCGGAGGTGGAGCGCAACGTTCGCGTCGGCGCCTCCAGGGCTGCCCCAGGGACCAAGGCCGGTGCAGCCGTGCCAGAGGCAAGAGCCGGGAGCGAAGTCCTTTACGATCTAGAGGCTGTCCCCGCCGCAGGTTCCAGCCAGCGCGAAGACGGCCGCGGCACCCTCACCCTTTCCGCGTCGATCGACCGCGACGGCCACAGCTTGGGCCTGACCATCACCAGCCAAGCGCTGTTCTCTGGCACCACAGAGATCCTAGAGGTCCGCGACGGCCGCGCCGCCAAGATGCGCACCACGTACGACAAACTGCAGATTTCAATGGAGCTTCGCGCGGTCATTGACGGTCAGGAGCGCGTCCAGCAGCTGCCCAGTTCCGCGTTGCCCCTGCAGGGCGAGGTGGTGATCTCCGAACTCAAGGGCGATTTCTACCATCGCCGGCTAGAGAGCGGTGCGCCTACGCCAGAACAGGCGGAGATGCTTAAAGAACCGCGGCCGGTGATCAGCCAGTACGCCGGCAAGCCCGTCAGCGTCGGCGCGACCTGGACGCTCCAAGGCGAAGCGCTGCAGGCCTTGGCGGGCGGCATGCTCTCCGATCCCACGGGGCGGGTCAGCGGGCGGCTGGTGCAGGTTCAGCCTTGCGGCAGCCACAATTGCGGGCTTGTCACCTTCAGCGGCCAGATGCGCGGCGAGCTGCCGATCGGCGTGATCCCGGACGGCCTGCAGTGGCAGATGGAGGGCAATTGCCGCCGCGACTTGACCCGCTCCATTGACGCCGCGTGTCACACCAGCGGGCCGCTGACTGGGCGGATGCAGCTGGACGCGGACGTGGTCATGGACGCCGAGGGCAGCTTGGAGTTTGACTGGCAGGAGCGGGGGACGGAGAGCCCGTAGGCCTGCGGCGCCGTTCAGACCGCCGCAGAAGAATTCCGCGGTGAGCGGCCGAGCCTATTCGCAGGCGGTGAGATTGGCCGCGCCGGCGGTGTCGGTCAGGAACTTGACGCTGGTGTTGGTCACGGAAGCTCGGTTGCCCTTATTCAGTAACATCAGGTACATGCGCTTGCCCGGCTGGATGCACTTGCCCGTCAGCGTGACCTTCTGGCCTGCGGCATTGGCGGGATCGGCCTTGACCGTGAGCTTGGCGTCCGCCGCCACCGATCCGCCGTCCATCATGTTGAGCACCACCGGCTTGACCGACTTGATCGCCAGGTTGAGCTTGGGCGCAGACATGCTGAAACCTTCGCCCTGGGCCTGCCAGGCCAGCTGCACGCCCTTGGCATCGGCCGGCACGCCGTCAGGGAATTTCATAAATGATCCCTGGGCCGTGGCGTCGCTGCCTTCAAACGAGTAGGGCAGCTTGTCTTCCGTGTTGTTGTAGTACCAGTCCTGCCACTGCTTGGCGCGCACGCAGCCCAGCATGCCGTGATCGTTGAGGATCTGCTCGACTTCCTTGGCGCGATCGGGCACCTGCAGCTTGGCTTCCTTCAAAATGAGCTTGCTGGCCATTTCCAGGTTGGTCTGCATGGAAAACTGCTGCAGCGCCGCGAGGATCACCGGGTCCACCAGCTCGCGGCCCAGGGCAGTGCGCAGCGACCACAGCGCCGAGCCGATGATCTTGCCGTCGGCGTGGACCTCGCTTGTCAGGTCTTCTGGGCACTTGCGCGGCTTGGCTAGGTCGCGCTGGAGGTGCTCCCCGGCAAAAGTCAGGGCGTAGGGCCCAATCGACGACTGCTCGCGCAGGGAGCACGAGAAATAGTCGGCAAAGCCCTCATTCATCGCGCCGGTCAGGTTGTCCAGGCCGTAGGTGTCGATGAGCACGCCGGTCAGGCGGGTAGTGCCGACAATCGCGTGGGTGTACTCGTGGTAGATGACCGAGGCGTCGTAGCTGAAGTCGGTCTTGTCGTATTGGCCAAAGACAATCGCCCCTTCGTCGCGGGCGGGCAGGCCAAACTGGGCAAAGGCCTCCTTGGGCATGAACGCCGCGTTGGGAAAGCCCTGCCAGCCGCCGCCGCCAAACTTGGAATTGAAGGTGACATTCACCAGTGAATAGAGCGGCTTGCCATCCAGGGCGTGCAGGCCCAGCTGGTCGGCAAAGTAGTCGTGGATCTGGTTGACGTGGTAGTACATCATCAATTCGGCAAAAGCATCGCCGGGCTCTGCGGAATCGGCCGGCGGCTCGTACTGCAGGTAGCTGCCATCCGCGCCCGGCACCACCGTCTGCTGCTCCACGCACATGTTGCCCATGGTAAAGCCGCCGCGCTTCATCGCCGCGCCACCATCTTCCTGGAGACAATTGCGCACTTCTGCGTATTGGCCGGTCAGCTTGCCCTCTGGATCCGTCAGGTATTGCAGCGGCACCTGGCTCGTGACGTTGTTGTCGGTAATGGGGTCGTGCAGGTAGACCTTGGCCAAGCCCTTGACGTCGGGGGCGGTCTGGCCCGTGTCGCTGCCTGCGCCCGCGCCATCAGCTAGGCTCTGCACATCTGCGCCAGTGGTCGACGACGTGCCGGTGGTGGGGGTCGCGGCGTCATCCGCAGCGCAGGCGCTTAGGGCCCAGGCGCTCGCGAGGGCCAGCAGAAGATGCGAGTTGCGCATGAGATTCTCCAGAGTTCGCAGGGGGAACGGACGGGGCGGGGCGGAGGAAGGGCGGCGCGAGCTAGCTCAGTGCAGGACGGTCTGGCGCTGACTCAGCACGGCGCCGGTCTCCGCATCCACCAACACCGCGCGGCGATCGGTCAGCGGCTGGACCACTACGTCGGCCGCCCACACCAGCTTGGCCTCACTTGGTCCGGCGATCACCGCCAGTTCGCACACTTGCACGCGCTCCACCGGCAGACTGTGGTCGTCCCGAGCGCCCAACGCCGCTTTGACCGCGGCCTTCTTGGCGTCGCTTTGGGCAACGCGCGGCGACGCCAGCTGGGCCACGGGCAGCAGATCCGCGGTAACACTAATCAATTGGCCCTTGGCGTCCAAGGTGAGGTTCAAGCCGCGGTCGAGCACCGGCGCGCGCTTGCCGGCCACCAGCGCGGTCTGGGTCAGCCGCAGGGTGGTGCGCTGGGCTACGGTTTGGAGCTGCAAAACCTGCAGGTCAGCGGCAGTAATGCCCCATAGTTCAGCATGGTTCTGCGCCCAAGTCAGGCCTTGCTCCTGGGCGCGCCCCAGGTCCAGCCGCTCGCCGGTGTCCAGAATCATCGCCGGGCCGGCCAAGTCAGCGCGCCAATTCACATCCAGCTGCGGCGCGCGGGTCTTCCATTGCGCGACCTGAGCCTCTGCAGCGCGGCGCACTTGGGCAAAACGCCCAGCGGCCGGATGCTGCGCGGCGGCAGCGGCTGGAGTGCGGTGGGCGGTGGCTGAAGCGGCGCTAGGGGAGGCATTTGCTGCCGCAGGGGCGACGGCGAGCACAAGGGCAAGGGCGGTCAGGCGCATCGGCGGCTCTCTGTGCCCCACGGCTCATGGGGGCGCCATAGCCTAGCGGATCCGTCAGCGGCCGGCAGCACAATTCGAACGACGTCTGCGTTTCTTAACGCTGTGGCGGCGACTGAACCAGGGCCTTATTGCGGTACAAGCGGTAGGGCGGCATTTCTGCGACCAGTTCGACCTTGTCTGCGTCGCGGGCCAGCGGATCGCCGCCGCCGCGCACCAGCACATAGTCAAACCAATAGCCGTGTTCGGCCCAAGTAAAGCGCTCCGGCGTCCACTCAAACCGCGCGGGAAACTTGGGGGGCCCGTCTACGCTGGGGTACAGCACCGGCGACTGGGGAAAATCGGCAAAGCTAAAGCTCGCCTGGCCTCCGCGATCGACCACGTAGTATTGGCCCAGGTGGATCATCGGCGCTTGCTGTAACACCGCGGAACCGGAGCCGTACACCAGGGAGATCAGCTTCTTGCCTGGTTCAGCCCGGGCGACAATCTCGCGAATCGGCCCCGCTTCTGCGCTAAAGGCCAGGGCTTTTTCTCCGTGCAGCCGCGCGGCAAACAGCATCAGCAGCAGGGCCGGCAGCAGCACGCCCAGGCGACGGGTCCATTGGCGCTGGGTCGGCGTGGCCCCCAGCCAGTCCTCGCCGGCGGCGGCAAGCACGGACAGCAGGGCAACCACCGGGACAAAGCGGTAGGAAATCGGCCAGATCCACTTGTACGACACCGGGCTCAACAGGTACACTGCAAGGGTTGCCACCAGCAGCAAACCGGGCAGTTTGAGGCGGGCCCAGGTGAAATGCGGATGCGAGGCCTGCGTCACGGGGCGGCGCAGCATCAGGGCCAGCAGCAGCACGGCCAGCCAGGCGAGTGCGAGCTTTTCATCGCTGTCGCCCTGGTACACGTCGGTCCACCAGTCGCCCAAGTGGTGCAGGCGCTCCTGCAGGGGCTCAAAGTTCATCTTGGCAGACGTGGCGTTGCGCCCGCCGTGGCCCTGCTTCCAGTCCGCCTCGCCCGCGAGGATCAGCGACCGCGAGGTCCACACCGCCATCGCCAGCAGCGCCGGGGCCATGTGCAGGGCCGCCTTCCACCAATGGCGCGGATGCCAGCCCGGCGCACCCAGCAGCACGGTGAGTCCAGCCAGCAGGCCGTAGAGGGCAAACGCCTGGGCGTGGCTGTAGAACAGCACCAGCGCCAAAGCGCTGAGGCCGGCGACCCGCGGCCAATTCGGCGCGTTCAGGCAGCGCTGCAGCAGGGCCAGGCCCCACAGCATCAGCGGCAGCGCGGTGATGTAGTTGGCAAAGCCCATAAAGAAGAAGACGTTGTACACCAGGGGCGCCGCTAACAGGGCCAGGGCCGGATCGCGGCCATGGGCGCGCAAAAGCGCCAGCATCGACAGCGGCAGCCCGGCGGCGTAGAGCGAGAGGACCAGGCGATTGGCCGTCTCCAGCGGCATCAAGTACGCGAGTGCGTCGACCGAGAGGTACCACGAGAGGTACTGGGTCTTGGAGAAATCCAAGACGTGGTATTTGGCGACGGCGTACCACGGGTCTTGGTAACTATGCAGGATTCGCACGGTCGCCAAGTGCTGGGGCAGGTCCATCATCGGCAGCAAGGGGGAGATCCACAGCGGGTAGATCGCCGCGGCGATGGCGAAGAGCAGGGTGGCTGCCAGCCAGGGGTCGGAGCGGATCCACCGGCTGGTGG
>JBIKTV010000406.1:0-5397 GCA_044347905.1 Myxococcota bacterium | reverse complement strand
GCAGGTTGCCGGGCCAAGGGTGGCGGCGCAGGCGCTCGGCCACCGCGCAGCTCAGGTGATCGACCTCTAGCCAATCGGCCATCAGCGGCGTCAAGTCCTCTGGGCGATCGCGCAGCGCCGGCAGCCGCAGGGTGCCCACAGCGACGCGGTGCAGCAAATCCAAGCGGAATTGCCCGCGGGCCACCAGGCTGTGCAGGTCGCGGTGGGTGGCGCAGACCAGCCGGACATCGACCTTGCGCGTCGCCCCGCCCAGCACCTGCACCTCGCCGACCTCCAGCACGCGCAGCAGCGCCGCCTGGGCCTGGGGCGACAGCTCGCCCAGTTCGTCCAGGAGCAGCGTGCCGCCGTCGGCCCGTTCAAACGCCCCGCGCCGCCGCTCCGTGCAGCCGGTGTAGGCGCCCTTCTCTGCGCCAAACAGCTCCGCCAGCAGCAGATCGCCGTGCAGGGCGCCGCAGTTGACCGACACCCACGGGCCATGGCGCCGCGGCGAGGCTTGGTGCAGGGCCCGCGCCGCCAGCTCCTTGCCGGTGCCCGACTCGCCCAGCAGCAGCGCCGGCCACGCCGATCCCGCCACCAAGGCCAATTCTGCCAGCAGCGGCCACAGCGAGGGCGACCACGATCCCAGGGCGCCCAGGCCAAACCAGTCGCCGTGGGCGTCGCGGCGGTGCTCGACCACCACCAGCGGCACCCGCGCCAGCCGCAGCACATCGCCCGCCCGCAGCGGCCGGGAGGGCGTTGGGGTGGTGGGGTGGGCAGACCTAGTTGGGCTGGTGGAGTGGGTAGAGCGGGTTGAGCAGGTGGAGTGGGTTGAGTTCGCGGTGTGTTTGGGCTGTGGCGAGCGCAGGGAACTGGACGACGGCAAGGGGTCAGCGGGGCGAGTCAGCGGGCCGCGCTCGCCGATCACCAGCAGGCCCTGGGCGCTGGGCAGGACGGCGCAATGCTCCGCCAGGACCCCAGGGCCGATGACCATGCCCTCGCCCGCGGCACTGCCCAATTTGAGCCGCTCCTCGACCGCTACGGCCCGCCAGCCCGTCAGGGTCGGCAGCAAGAGTCCAAGGTTTGCCGGAGATTGTTCCAGGTTCAGCCGGGCGTTCATCGATCACCTCCTGCAGCGCTGCGCTGGATCGGCGAGTTTGCAAAATTGGGGGCCAGCTCCTCCGCTTCAGCCAGCAGCGACTCCAGCAGCTCGCGCCGGCCCTGGGCCCCGCCGGCCACGCCGGGCAGAACATCCAGCATCGCCAGCGAGGCCTCGGGCAGCCCCAGCCCGGCCACCCCCAGCGCCACGCCAAAAAGCCACAGCCCCAGCGGATCGGTGCTGTCGGCGATGCAGCGCTGCCACTGCGTGGGCCACAGGTGGGCCAAGTGCTGCAGGCGCTCTAGGCGGTGCAGTTCATCGCCCAGGCGCTGGCGCTGGCCAAAACTGCGCGGCAGAGCGCACGCTTCGTCGAGTTCGCGGTCCAAGCGCAGCCGCGCTTCGCCGGCATTGGCCGCCAGGCCGTTGATCTGCTGCCGTTGCCACCCTTTGTGCTGAACATTCATCGCCGGCTCCCCGGGGCGCCTTCTGCCCCTTCTGATCCTAGTTATCGGCAGCAGGCCGGCTGATCCGCGGCGGTTTGTGTGACAGGTCTGCAACAGTCCACAAATGGTTTGGATTGGTTTATGCTGCCGCCCCTTGCGCGCGGGGTCGCCCGTCCGCCGGCCCGTGGAGGCAGTGTTGTCCAGCAAAAAAGCTACAAAAATCGAAGTGGTGACCGCTAAGGCTGAATCGGCCAAGCCCGCAGCCGCAGAGCCGCGCTCGCCAGGGTCCAAGCCCAGCGCCGCCGCGGACGACAGCCTGAGCTTTGTCGACGACGTGTTGGCCCTGGGCCTGGGCGTCTTGGCGATGGTGCTGGCCCGCGCCGTAGAGCCTGGAATCCGCGACCTTTTTCAACTGCCCAAGCAGCTCTACCTGGCCCAGGGCGCGGCGATCCTGGTGGCCCTGGTGGGGGCGCTGGCGTGGATGGGGCGGCCGTTGCGCGCGCGTCCATCGGCAGTTGTCTATTCTTTTGGCGCGTTTATGGCGGCGATGCTGATGTCGCTGCTGATCGCCCCGCACCACACGGGCGGCGTGCTGAGCCTGTTTGCGGAATACGACGCCCACCGCTGGCTGGCGGCGGCGGCGGTGTTTGGCGTCACGCTGGTGGCGATCCGCAAGCCGCGGCACATCTGGTACTTGGTCGGCGGTCTGATCCTGGGCGGCCTGATCGTCTCGCTCATCGGCATCGGCGAACAGCACAACATCTTGGGCCTCTTGCCAGAGCCGCGTTGGACGGTGATCTCTAAGCCCGGATCCACCTTTGGCAATCGCAACATGGCCGCCCAAGTGGTGGTGACGATGCTGCCGGCCTGCTACGTGGCCATGGCCATCGGCGTGCGCTGGTGGGTTCACGGCAAGAAGCTGCTGGCCCTGGCGGTGCTGGTCGCTGCGTCGCTGAGCCTGGATATCTTCTTGTATTATCTGATGTTGACCGTGACCCGCTCGGCGTGGCTGGGCGCGCTGCTGGGCGGTGGCGGCGCCGCGGCGTCTTGGACCGTGGGCCTGCTGCTCGCCCGCCGCGATCAAAAGAATCAGGCCGATCAGGAGGGAGCGCCTAAGCTCGGGCTGTTTGGCGCCGCGCGCAACCACGTGCTGGTGCCGCTGCTGACCGTGCTCGCCCTGCACGCCGTCATTGGCATGGCCGCCGATCGCATGAGGCCAGCCGCCGCGGCGGTTGAGGTGGGCGACCAGAAGCGCGCCCAGACCGTCCCAGAATTGATTAGCTCGTTCACCGAGTTTGGCGCCAACCACTACCGCTGGCGCTTTGGCATGCTGGCGTCGAGCTGGGAGGCGATGAAGGCCGAGCCCCTGGGCGGCGGCGCGGGCAACTGGCGGGTGATCTATCCCAAGTACCTGACGGTGCGCGAGAAGAACGAGATGTTCACCATCGCCAAGCAGCCGATCCGCGCCCACAACGACTTCTTGCAGATCGGCAGCGAGTACGGCGTGCACGGCCTGCTGGCGTTCTTGGCCCTGCTGGGCTCGGCGGGTTTTGTGACGATTCGGGTGGTGCGGCGCGCGGCGGCCCGCGGCAAGGACCCGCAGCTGGGCGACGGCGGGGCGGCGACCCTGGCTTTTGCCGCGATGGGATCGCTCATCGGCATCTTGGCGATCTGCGGCGACGGCATGGCGAGCTTTCCGCTGCAACTGCCTGTTCCGACGTTCTTGTTTGCTTTGCACCTGGGCATCATCGCCGCGGCGGATGACCTGCTGCGGCCCGAAGGCGAAGACGACAAGCCCAAGCGCTGGCCCCAGGGCGCGGCGATCGGCGTGTTTGTCGCCGGCCTGTTTGCGCTGATCTATCTAGAGGGCATGGGCACCAGCCCGGGCCTGCACGGCCGCTGGATGATCGCCGAGCGCGGCTTTACCCGGGCGCGCAACCTGCAAAAGAGCGGCCAGGCCGGCCAGGGACTCATGGAGATCCGCAAGGCCATCGCCGTGAACCCCCACGACTTCCAGAACCACTTTATCGAGGCGCTCTGCCTCAATTCGCTGGGCAAGACCAGTGAGGCCATCGACAGCCTGCACCGCTCCCTGGCGCTGTACCCCAACCTGCTCAACGCCTGGGTGAACGTGGCGATGTTCTCTGCGCGCATTGGCGACACCGCGCGGATGAACGAGGCGATCGATCGCGCTCTGGAGCTCAAGCCAGACGAGCTCATCGCCCTGAACGTGCGCCTCAATAAGCTCAATGAGGCCGGCGACAGCCAAAAGCTCATCGCCTTGGTGGCCAAGCAGGTGCCGGGCTACCAGGACTACCGCAAATCCGGCAATTGGCCGGTGGACGACGGCGGGCAGCTGCTGGGGGCCTACAAGCAGTCGCTGAACCACGGCCTCAAGGCGGCGCGCAAGATCAACGATTACAAGACGATTGCAGCCTGGTCGGAGATTTTGGACGACCTGGGCATTCCCAACGACGGCCGCTCGCAAGACGCCAAGGACAAAGAGTGGCGCGAGCGCGCGGTGGAGATCGCCGAGGCCTACCGCAAGCTCGATCAGGCCGACAAAGCCCTGCCCTGGGCCAAGAAGGCCGCCGAGCTCTCGCGCAACGCTTTCCCAGAGAACAAGCGGCTTTATGCCATCGTGCTCGCCGAGAAGGGCAACTTCACCGATGCCCTGCACGAAGCCCAAGTGGCGGTGGCGCTTGACCGCGGCGGTCGCGAGACGCTGGTGCAAGAGCTCAAGGCCAGCCGGGCCAAGGCCAAGGATCCCGCGGCGATGGACCAGCTGATCGCCTCCGTCAGCGCCCTGTAGGCCGCGGCGATGAGCGAAAAAACCCAGGCGGGGCCGCTGATTTTGGATGTCGAGCCCCACGAGGGCGGCGCGCGCCTGGACGCTTGGCTGTGTACGCGCATTCTGGATATGAGCCGCACCCGCGCGACCGAGCACATCAGCTCCGGCCATGTGCGGCTGTTGCGCGGTCCGGGCAATGCCAAGATCAAGCCCAGTCTGCTGGTGCACCGCAGCATGAGCTTTGAGGTGCTGCTGCAGCCGCGGCCGCAGATGTCCGCAGAAGCCCAAGAGATTCCGCTGAACATCGTCTACGAGGACGAAGATGTGCTGGTCATCGACAAGCCGCCGGGCCTGGTCGTGCACCCCGCCGCGGGGCATGAAGACGGCACCCTGGTCAACGCGCTGCTGCACCATGCGCCGGAGGTGGAGGGGCTGGGCGATGAAGTGCGCCCCGGGCTGGTGCATCGCATCGACAAAGACACCTCTGGGCTGATGGTGGTGACCAAGAACGACCGGGCGATGCGCCGCCTGGCCGCCGATTTTGCCGCCCACCGCATTGAGCGCCGCTATGCCGCCATCGCCCTGGGGCAGTTGCGCGACGAGACGCTGACGGTGAGCACGCTGCACGGGCGCCATCCTACGGATCGCAAAAGGTTTTCTGGCCGGGTGCGCGAAGGCAAGTCGGCGGTGACCCACCTGACGGTGCTGGCGCGCTCGCCGCTGACGACCCTGGTGGTAGCGACGCTAGAGACGGGGCGGACCCATCAAATCCGTATGCATTTGGCGGATCTGGGCCACCCGCTGGCCGGCGATGCCCTGTACGGCGGGGTGCGGCCCCACGCCAAGACCGAGAAGACCGCCCGCGACCTGCCGTGGCTCAAGCAGATCCACCGCCAGGCCTTGCACGCGTATGCCCTGGGGTTTGTGCATCCGCGCAGTGGCCTGCTGATGCGCTTTGAGCTGGGGTGGCCGGAGGATCTCCAGGCGGTGGTCCAGGGGCTGTACGGCGAGGCGAGTCAGCTGCCGGGGTTGGCGCAGGCGGTGCATGGGCAGCCCGAGCCTCTGGTCCGCTGATCTTCGTCACCGCG
>JBIKTV010000407.1:0-5397 GCA_044347905.1 Myxococcota bacterium | reverse complement strand
CGCAACTGCCCCACGGCAAGCCCGGCCAGCTGTCCGCGTGGCGTACCATGGCGCAGCGACGGGAGATTGGGCTGGAAGGACGCTGCGATCAGGGGACGACGAAGGTCATGCACTGGCTGCTCTTGCAGGCGACGCCAAAGCTGGTCTTGGCCGAGGTGTTGCCGTCTTCGCCCTTGGGCGGCATCGCCGGGCAGCCGCAGCCCGGGTACTGGCCCCGGCACTGGCTCTCGGCCGTCTCAAAGGCCGACTTGACCTCTTTCCACACGCCGATCGCCGTGGAATTGCCGCAGCAGTCGGTTTGGTGGACTACATAGTCGCAGTCGGCGTCGCTCTGGCAGAACTTGGTGAAGCTGGGAAAACTGGGCGGACTCTCTGCGCATTTGACCGGGGCGACCATGCACGACTGCGGGCCCGTCTGCCAGTACGGGCAGCCATTGGCGTCGATGAGCTTCTTCCAGCCGACCGGCGCCGCGTCGCAAATCTTGATGCAGCCCTGGGGGCCTTTGGTGCCGCCGGTCGACACGCAGTCGCAGCCGGGCGGGTCCAGCGGGCAGCACTCGACCTGGCCGGCATCCGCGTCGACGGGCGGCTGGCCTGCGCTGTCGCTGTCTGCGGCTCCAGAAGTGTCGGCGTCACTGGTTGCACTGGCGTCAGCTGCGCCGTTCAGGCCGGTGTCTGAGTCGCCCCCGCCACTGGCCGCTTCCGTGTCGCTGGACTTGCCCGCGTCGACCCCTTGGTGGTCGTTGTCCAAGGACCCTGTGGCGCTGCCCGGTGTGGGCACGGGGTTGACCACGCAGCCGCTGGCCAGGCCCAGGAGGGCGACCATCGCCAGAAGAAATGCAAAAGACCCGCGGATCGGGGCAAAGGTCACGGCGAGCGGTGTTCTGGTCATGGCGTCCTCGACTGGCAGCGGTGGGCGCGGGGCCCCCTACAGCTTCCCAGGAAGCAAGAACGATGCCAAGTCTCCGGCCGGGGATCAAACGGCGAAAGATCGCTCGTTCCAAACGCCATGGGTCGCGCCGCTGTGTGCCGAGATGCGGGCGAAGTCCAAGTGAATCAGTGGGATTGCGCGGGCGATCGCCATGGCGCCGGGTTGGCCCTGGGGCTGGGTTGGCGGCGGACGGGTGTGTTGAAATTGTCAACACTGTTGGCAAAATCTACAGTGGTCCTCATGCCCGGCGCTGCGTCGCCACCCCTTCTGCCAATGCTTTTGGCGAAGGGGATGTATTTCAATGGTCTCGCCCAAATGCCAGCGCTTCTGGCCGTTGGCCCTGCGGTCGGCAAGCGCGTTGGTCCTTGCCCTGGGGGGGGCGGCTTTGGTGTTTGGGCGCGTCGCCGAAGCGGCGATCGGGCTGCGAACGGCGAGGCGCCGTCGGCGTCGGACGCCGCCCTTCGGGTCCGCATCCCGCGCGCGTTGGCTTGCGATAGCCATGGCTTAGCTCGTGAGGGGTGGGCCCGGGCCGCCCCCGGGCAAGCGACCGTCACCCGAATGGGCCGAGCCCCGAGCGTCGCGCGGCTTCAAGAACTTTGGCGCACCAAATGCCAACCCGCCGCGGCGCGCTCGCGGGCTCGGTCGGCCGGCTGGCAAGCCGGACGATAGGGCGCGGTCCTGGCGCCGGCCGCTGCCGCCTTGCGGCGCGGCGGGGCCAGGATGACCCCAAATCGCTCAGGGGCTGCTGAGGGGGTAAGGGGTCACGCGGTTGGTGGTGAAAGTGCTTAGATGTCAGGGATTAGACATTGGCCTGGGGAGTGTCTGGCAGGGCGATCTGCTCCCGGCGGTGGTGGCGGCGCTTGGTCGCGCCGCCATCCCTGCGGGGCCTGGATTGTTGACGCGGAACTGCGTCCGGGCTTGCGGGTCTGTCGCCGAGAGCCGTTCCAGACTAGGGAGTTGGTACCGCACAGGGCAGAAGCTGGCTTCCTAATCTCTTGGTGGCAGTCGAGCTACGGCGGCGACTGGGGGACTGGCGGGGCTGGCCTCAGCCTTCGTCCTCGAGGCTATCGAACTCGATCATGTCCTCCAGCGCTTGGCGCAGCCAGTCGTAGAAGCCCGGGTAGATATGCCTCTCTTCTCTTCCGCGCTCGGCAAAGTCGTGGATGATAATAACCTGATCACCACGGCCGTCCTCCCAACACGCTAAGTCGTCTTTGTCTTCTCGACGCGCGAATGGAACGAGAATTCGGCTAGGATATCTTTCCCTCAACCCAATGAGATGGTTCCTCAGATGCGCGCCTTCGAGCACCCACCAGGGCTCGAATCGCGTCAACCCTCGCTCGACGAGTCGCAGGAACGCACCTGGGTAGCGCATCCCCCGCGGAAGTTCACTTTGGTTCAGTACGTCCATCATGCTACTCCGCCGATCCCGTGAATGGAGAGCCACTTGGGAATGTTCTTCGGAATGGAGCATCTTGCTTGCCTATCCGAAGGCCAATAGCGTCGCCCCACGTCTGAGGCACCCCGGCACTCGTGGTGAACCGCTGGATCAGGTCAGCAGGCAGAGCCTCATCGCTGGGGTGGACAACTGCTCGCACATCTATTCCTGCTCGATGCGCGGCCAACAACCTCGTGTTGTCGACCGAGGTGAGACCACCATCCGCCATCCTGCCGACATCGATTGGAGCACCTTGCCACCCGTGAGTTCTCATGCTGGCGGCGATCTCCTGCACCCCTTCGACAGAGGTCTGGCTGAAGCGGATACTCTTGGGGCTGATTGCGACACCGTTCAGGGCCACCGCAGCTCCAGCCGACAATTGTACGGCACCGCCTGTCGGCTGACCACTCGACCTGCAGCGCGACAGACGGGCCTCTTGCGGAGTGCCGCCAAAAGGCCGGCCAAACCCAACGGTTGGCGACATCGGGGGGCGAGGCGGCTAAAGCCGCTCGCAACATCTACAAAGCCCTCCGGGCTGCGACAGCGTCGCGAATTGCCGCGGCCGGAGCCCCCAAAGGGGCTTTCCAGGTGTTGCCACGCGGCTTTAGCCGCCTGGCACCCACGACTAGACAACACCCCAGGAATTCCGCTGAAGGCCTACACCGCCGTGGTTTTTCGATCGCGCTGACGACCAGGCGGGCCAAGGGATTGCCGACCTGGTGCCGCAGCACCGCCGGTTCCCCCGTCGCCGCGCCGGCATCGACAGTCTTGACCTCGAACCGCGCCACGCAGGCCCGGTCGTCCATCAGCGCCAGGGACTGCCACTCGACCCGCAGCCCGCCGCCAGAGAAGCTCCCGGCGATCTCAAAGCCGCCCGGCAGATACACCTTGACTTTGCTTGGGGTTAGGTCAGAGCCGCTGAGGCTCCCAAACCGCTTGACCACCCCCTCGCCGTCGCCGCCATAGGCGTACCGCGCCACCGCGCTGCTGCTCGAGTACGTCTCCGCCAACTGGTTCGCCCAGCTTCAGTGCAGCACCTCCGTGCCGCCTGATCCCGGCAAGTAGGGCATCGAACGCGTGTTTCCGGCCGAGTCGTGGGTTTATCGAATTGCCATCTGGGCTTGCTGGGCGTCCCGGGCCGGCGATGGGGGCTTGTCGGGTTCACGAGAGGGTCAGCGCCGGCCCGTCGCGCTCCGGCCGCCGGTCGACGGGGGCTTGGTCGGGAATCGCGGCGATCGGCTCCCGGCGGTGGCGACGCTCGGTCGCGCCGCCACCCCTTACGGGGCCAGGATCGCTGACGCGGCGGGTGGGGGCTGGCGAGGGGAGCGAAGGGGAGGAGTGGCGTTGGAATCGGGGGTTGGGGAGGAAGTTGCGATGTCGCAACTTCTTCGGGGTGTGTTGGGTGCGGCTGGTGGAGGGGGTGGAGACGCCCGGGTTGGGCGAAGACTAGCGTTCTGATTTTATGGTGGCCGTCGAGCGAGTGCCTCGACTGGGGGACCGGACGGGGCGGGTATTAGCATCCTTTGGGCGCAGCGCTCCCCTGTTGTCCAGCCGGTCTGTCCGCCACCCATCACCCAGCAGGGCTTCGCTGAGCATCCACTCCGGCTATTTCGGTTCGTTCAAGCAAAACGTTTAACTGACCTCCAGAGCAATAAGCCATTGACCCAAAAGGATATTCTAGGTGCAATCGAGAGTCTGAAGCGGCACCGAGTGCCCAAAGCCGCCAATTCGCTCTGGCCTGCACCCGGTGTCCTTCCGCTGGGCTTGGGGACTAGATAGCGTCCCTCGCGACCAGGCGTCGCAAAACCACCAAATCTTGTTGATCCTTTGGACGGTTTGCCGCTTCCTTGCTCGCCAATAAGTCTGCGATCGACAGGACTGGAATCTTGACGCCGTCCACGTCCAACACCAGCGCGCGCGATCGAGCTTGCTCAAAATCAATGCCCGGCGTCCTCGTTTGAACATCCACGCGAATCCGGTCGCGAAAAATGGTGACTTCGTGCGCAAGGATGTCAGCGGCGTCGGTGAGCGTCGCCGTTCCTAACCCCGCGTCCAGTAAAGCGAGTAGCAGAGCACGGGCATTGATTTCGTTGGCCGCGATGAGCAAGTCGATGTCGAGCGTCGTCCGCGGCACACCGTGGATGATTGCCGCCACCCCGCCAATCACGACGTAGTCAACGTTGTGCTGCTGCAAGCACTCGTACAGTCGCCCCTGGCCACCGAACATCCGTTTCCTCCTCACGCCCCAGGCTTGGTCGCATTTTCTTCAACATTTCAACCATGTCGACCATCGCCTCGTAGCGTTCAACTGGCGTCAGCGCCAGCAGCCACTCCGCCTTGGCCAGAAGGTCTTCCTCAGCGAAATCGTGACTGACTTCTAGCATTCCGCCCGCCCCTGTGCCCGCACATCGGCACTGCCAAAGGGTACACTTCGCTGAGAAAGATTGCGACCCGCGGTCGCTTTGAGGCAGGCCAGGGGCCCACGGTCAGGCCCGACGTCGCCGGGGGATCGCCGAATTGGGTCCTGATCTCGATGGCCTGGCGCGCTGGCTGCGCCCTGCAAGCTCGGCGAGTGCGCGCTTTGATTCGGCGAAGCGAGCGTCTTGGCTGTCCTGGCGGGCCAGAGGTTGGGCGATTCGCATGATTTGCGCCGGGCGGCGCTATTGGCACTTTTAGTGCCAATAGCGGGGTTTTGAATTTAGCGGTGGGTGGGGGCGTGTCGAGCCGGGCGGGGTCTGGGGTCTGGGAGGATTTTGGCGCCTAAATCTTGGTGGCGCGGGTGGGGCTGCCGCTGGGGCGGTGATCCGCGTTGGGGCACGGCGGAAGCGCCCGACTTTGCGGCGGGAATTCCTTGTGGGCGCAGAGGCAACGACCTGCCGCCGGCGCACCGAGTCGCAGGTTTATCGAATGGCCATCTGGGCTTGTTGGGCGTCCCGGGCCGGCGACGGGGGCTGGTCGGGTTCACGAGAGGGTCAGCGCCGGCCCGTCGCGCTCCGGCCGCCGGTCGACGGGGGCGTGGTCGGGAATC
>JBIKTV010000405.1:0-5399 GCA_044347905.1 Myxococcota bacterium | reverse complement strand
CTGCCCTCGTCTTCGCGCTCCGCCGCGTCGTAGCCAGTCTCGTCATGGCGATGCGTCACCAGCTCTGGGCGCTCGCGACCGTGCTTGATGCGGTACAGCTCGTCTTCCGCCAGATCCAGCGCGCCCATGGTCATCATGTAAGCGCGGCGGTTGTGCTCGCCCTTCTTGCGCTCGATGCGCAGGACCAGCTCGCGATCGAACAGCATCTGGCGCAGGCGCTCGCGCTCGGCCTTGAGCTTCTCGACGAATTCCTGAAGCTTGTCATCACTTCTGGCGGCCCGGGCGGCCTCCCGCTCCGTGCGGGCCTTTTCAGCCTCTGCCATGCGGGCGGCGCGCTCCGCCTCCAGCTCAGCTTTGCGCAGAAGGGCCCGCTCATCCAGCACCACTTCCGCTGGCGCCTCGCGAACAGCCGGCGCGGCGATCGGTTCCGGGGCCGGCGCCGGGGCAACCACCACAGCGGCGGGCTTCTTGTGACTCGCAGCGTCCAGGGCGTGCGTCAGCTCTTCAACCCGGCCCTCATAGCGGCGGGTCTTGATCTCGAGATCGTTCTTCTCCTGCTCCACCCGCTTGACAGCCGCTTGGAGGCGCTTGACCTCCTCCTTAGCCGCGACGGCCACTGCCTTGGTTTCCTTGAGGAGTTTGTCTTCCTTGGGCGCCGCGTCGCGCGGTTGATCCACGCGCTTGCGCGCCGCTTCGGCTTTCTCTGCCTCTTTGCGAGCGTCGGCCTCGGCCTTGTCGGCACGGTCCTGGGCTTTGCGCAGCAATTCCTGATTCTTAGACTGCTGTAGGAACAACCAGATCGCGGCCAAGCCGCACAACGCCGCCACGCTTGCCAACACCATTACGTTCATCAGAGCCCCCGTCGTCTGGAGACCGCGGCTACTCCGCCAGCGGTGCGGCCGGGGGTGTACCACGGTCAGGCACCCGGCGACAAGGAATTGGGCGAATTGCCGGCGCGGTTCCAGTTCAGGGGTCCAGAAAAATGCCCCCAGAATTGGCTCCTCAGCCGCTTACTGGCCCAGCGCTGACGGAAGGACTCGCGGCATCTCTGGCAGTTGCCCACCCTGCCCTTGCGGGGCGGGCCGACCTTGGGCGACACTCCGGCGCCCAATACCCAAGGTGGAGAGCCGTTCATGACCAGCCCGTCAACCCAGGATTTCCCCGCGCCCCTGTCTTTAGAGGCGTGGCTGAATTGCGTTGACGAGGCCATCGTCCGCGATCGCCAGCGCCCGACCAAGCAGCGCCGGCAGATCGCCCAGACCCTGTTCCACCACCGCCATCTAAATGTTGAGGAATTGCACCGGGCTGTGCGCGAGAGCGATCCGAGCATCGGCTATGCGACGGTGTACCGCACGGTCAAGCTGCTGGAGCGCGTCGGCTTGGTCAACGCCGGGCAGTTTGGCGACGGCACGGCCCGCTATGAAGTGGCGATCGGCGTCGAGGATCACCACGACCACCTGATTTGCACGCGCTGCGCCAAGATCGTCGAGTTTGAGGACGAGGCGATCGAGCGTCTGCAGGAGCAGGTGGCTGCGCTACACGGTTTTTCGCTCAAGGCCCACCGCATGGACCTGTTTGGGCTGTGCCCCGGCTGCCAGGTGCTGGCGCGGTCCTAAGCAGCAAGGGTTCAAACCCAAGGCTTGCGATGCGGATTTCAATGGACTCTGCAACCGCATCGTCTTGATTACGGCCCGGCCGTGGCCCTGCCAGTGGGCTAGCCAAAAGCACCGCGGGCACCCATTGGGAGGTCGCCGATCGCTCAGCTGAACCTTCCAAAGAGTGCCCGCGACTGGCCAAACGGCCTAGTTTTTGTCTGTGCTTAACCCGGGTTGAACACGAACGGCCACTGGATCACGCAGACGCCCGCTTCCGGCTTCATAAAGCTGATGCGGCGGATGGTGCGCTGGACGCAGTCGGTGACGGCGCTGTTCTTCATGCTGTCGTCGACCACTTTGTCATTCTGCACTTTGCCTTCGCCGTTGATCGTCCACTGCACGGTGATCTTGCCGGCCAAGTCGGGCTTGCTCATCAGCTGGGTCTCGTAGCAGGCGCGCAGGGAGGCGGCGCGGGCACGGACGTTCTTGCTGATGTCGCCCTTGTCGCAACCACCCGTGGATTGACCCTGGGCGATATTGATTTTGGCAACCTTTTTGGCGGACTTGCGGCCGATACCCATGTCCGCATTGCGGCCCGTGCCGCCGCCGGTGTCGATGGCGCCCAAGCCGTGGAGACGGCCGTAGCCTTCGCCGCCGCCGCCCGAGCCCGTGCCGCGGAAGCCCATACCACCCGAGCCGTGACCGATGACCAGCTCTCCGCCTTCGCCGGACATGGCGACGGCCATCTTGCTGGAGATCGCGCCGGTGTCACCGGCCATGATGTTGCCGATCGCGCCGGTCATGGCCTGCGGACCACCTAGCACCTTGGCGATACCGATGTTCTTGACGTCGATCTTGTCGCGCATCGGGCCGTCCATGCGCGGCACCTTGGACGACTTGTTCGGGTCCTGGTCGGGGTCGCCAAACTTGCCTTCTTCGCCACCGGCTTTCTTGGCCGTCGTGTCGTCGTCAGCGCCTTCTGGCTTGATCTCTTCCGGCTTCTGCTCTTCTTTCTCTTCCACCGCCACTTCGATCAGGCCGCGGTTCTTCTGCTCGATCTTCTCGCGCTCCATGTCGTCTTCCGCCTGGATGGCCACGGAATTGACCATGACGAACATGATGCTGAAGAGAGAGAACACCGCGGCAAACGAGATCGACAGCGCCGTGTTGCGGTTGTGGTGCGTGCCCAACAGCGCGCCGGGCTGAGCGCCGGTGAAGTTGAAGTGCAGGTCGACGCCGTTCTCAAACGAAAGGTGACCGTGATCGCCGCGGTTGATCTCAATGGTGCCCGTGGCCGGTCGCTCATTGCCGCCGACCGTGACGAGACCGGTCAACGCCGCAGGCACCTCAAGCGCGTATTTCTCTGCGCCGCTGGGGCTAAACAGCACGTGGCTGGCCAGGCCGCCCGCGGCGAGCTGGAAGACATTCTTGGGATCTTCGCCAATGGTGACGGGCTTGGGATTGAAGAACACCTGCTCGGCGACGATCTGGTCGTTCCAGGCCACGGCGAGGCGCAAGAACCGCTGGTCCTTGGAGTATTCGTCAAAGGATGCCAGGGTGCCCAGGCCGGCGAAGAACGCCAGGATGCCGCCCGTGACCATCCAGATCAGACCGTTCATGTGCAGGTAGGTCTCTGGGATGAGCTTGCCGCCCTCCGCGCAGACCATGCCGTCGCCGGCGCACGGCGCCAGACTGTACACGCCGTCGTAAGCCCACCAAGCCAGCGCGATCTGCACGAGCGATGAGACGACCACCACCCAGGCGAGCTTGCGCTTGCGCTGTTTGTAGATCAGGAACGCCACGGCGATGGCGACGATCGCCAACAGCGCCGAGACCTGCCCTGGCAGCATTTGGATGCCGCCGAGCGCCTTGTAGTTGAATTCCTCGATGTAGGTCATCGAGAAAGCGTTTTTCAACCCCGAAGCTTCGGAGTCAGGTGACCCGCCGCCCATGCCGAGGTTGGGACCGAGCAGCGCGATCAAGCTGCCGATGATTGCGAGGATGGCTCCGCCGCTCATGATTCTCCAGGCGCTGCCAGCCTCTGCGACCGGCGGTGTCGGACCAAGGGGTTAAATCGCGCCTATGGGCGCGCAAACCGGCCCGCGATGCTAGTTTTGCCTCTCCCCCGCGTCAAGCACCTCTTGCGCAGGGTGGCCCTTGGAAGCCCAACGGCTGCCCTCTGGGCCCGGATGGTTCAGACGCGCGAGCGCCGGGCAGGATCTACCGGGGCTTTAGAAGCTGGTGGCTTTGCCGGGGAGATCGGCGGGAGACCCAAGCAATTGTTTTGCGCGCAAGCTGACTTCGGCGTCATCGCCCTGGGCAATCTCCTGGAGGAGGGCCGTGGCGGCCGGCGATTTGAGCAGCGAGAGAGCGACCAACGCGGCGTCGACCACTTCCGCGGGGGCGTGATCGACTAGGCCCGCCAAGGTCGCCAAGCTCTGCTCGCCCCCAAGGCGGCCCAGGGCAGAAACCGCCACGACGGCGACATCGCGGCGGCTGTCTCGGCAGAGCTTTTCTAGGCGAGGCCGGGGCGCTTGCAGGCGGCGCTCACCGATTTCTCGCGCAGCTGCGGCCACTTGCCACCATTCAGGGCTGTCCAGCCGAGCGATGAGGTCGGCCTCTTGCGCCTCGCGGGCCCAGAGTTCCCCCATCACCTCGATCGCCGCGGCCACGGCGACTCGTTCCAGCCGCGGAAGCAGCCACGCGGGCCAGTCTTCGGTCTGACCGGAGAGCGGCAGGAGCGCCCGGCGGGTGTGCTCGGCCACTTCGCTCTGCGACGGCTTGGCGCCCGGGCTCTCTGCGTGGGCCACGGCGACCACCAGCAGCTGACCATCGCCGGGACTCTGCAGCGGCTGCGGCTGGCCGCGATCGTCCAAGCGCTGCCAGCCGATCTCTAGGGCCAGACCCAGCTGGTCGCGGCGCGGCACCCCGGACTGAACGCCGACACCGCGGACCGGCCCCGCCTGCAGCAGAGCGGCCTGCAGCTGGGCGCGCACCGATTCTTCATCGACGCCCGCAAGCCGCTGGGGCGGATCGGCCTGCAGGGTCAGGCGAAGCTCGCGGATGAGCCAATTGCCGCTGGGGCGATCGGCAGGAGACTGGGCCTGACCTTGCGCCTGGGCAGGACGCGGCTGCTGGAGAGGCGGGACCGCGGGCGGCTCGGCCCGCTTGCTACAGGACGCCAAGAGCAGCGCGACGGCAAAACCGCTAGCCCAGGAGCGAGTTTTCACGGGGTAACCTCAGCGTCGTCCATGATCACCAGCAGAGCAGTGGCCCGCGACGCGCCGACGTAGTGCAGCACCCGCGCCTCGGCCGAGGTCAGGTGGTCGAGCTCGGTCAACACCACGACGGGCGCCTCCATGCCCTTGAAGGCCTGAATGCTGCTCAGCAGGATCTGCCCATCCGTGTCGCCGATCCGCAGGCTCCAGGGCTTGAGCACCTCTTCAAAATCGCGGTAGATGGACTGCTTGCTCGAGCGACCGGTCAGCACGACCACGTCGGCGGGTTTTACGCCGCCTTCGCCGCAAAGCCGTTGCAGTACGCGCTTGAGCGCCCGGCCCGGGTTGGGGCGGCCCGGCTCGTGCTGCACGGCCACGCCAGGGGGTGCGAGGCAGCGAGCGCTGGCCATGGCAGGCTCAACTAGGGCCAGATGAGCGTGAATCGCTTGAGTGTTTCGCCAGTTGGTCGTCAGCACCAAGGCCTGATCGGCGCCTGGAACGGGGGCAGCGTCGGGGCGGAGGCGCTGGGCGTCGTCATAGAACAGGTAGCGCACGGCCTGGTCTGGGTTGATGAGCCAGGCGTCCA
>JBIKTV010000404.1:0-5401 GCA_044347905.1 Myxococcota bacterium | reverse complement strand
CGCGTAAAGCTTGGTGCCCTTGGCCAGCCGCGCCAGCTCGCCCTCGATGCGGCCCAGGCGCGCGCGCACCTCGGTCGCCGGCACGCCGTCCAGGCCGCCGTCAAACTCGTCGTCGGCGGCGGCAATCGGGTCGACCTTGTCCAGGTCCAGGCGCGCGTACTCGGCGGTGCTCTGGTCAAACAGCTCGCGCAGCCACGCCACCCGGTCGATGCGGTACACGTCGTGGCCGGTCTGGTCGAAGAACGGCGCGGTCAGGTTGGGCACCAGCTTTTCGTGGAGCACCCACGGCACGATCTGGCGGACGTCGGCCAGGGTCACCTCGCTGGCACCGCGGAAGTACGCCAGCGTCTTGACGAAACTCAGCAGCGTCATCAGCGACCGCACCGACAGGCCGTTCTCGGTCTGGGCACACAGCGCCTTGAGCTTGTCGCGCCCACAGTCGCCCGCGCACACCTGCCCCAGGGTCTTGCCGGCCAACCGGATGGTATCCTTGGACTTGTACTCCAGCTCGCGCGCCGCCAGGTCGCAAAAGTCGAACTGCGCGGCGAAGAATTCCAGGCGGCGCCGCACCGGCCGGGGCACGGGCATGCGCAGGATGGCCTTCTGGATGGCGTCCAACTCTTCTGGCGTAAAGATGATCTCGCGCGGCACCAGCTCTTCGGGCTTGACCTTGTCCTCTATCCGCGCCAGCAGCTGGTCCAGGAAGCGCGGGTTGAAATTCAGGGCCTTGACCACGATGTCGATGCGGTCTTTCAGCGCCTCGATGACCTGGTAGGTGCCGCCGCCCATGTCGTCGTTGGCCGTCAAGAACCAGGCGCTGTCCGGGCTTACGATGGTCTGGCCCAGGATCTCGGCGTAGCCGTCGGCCAGCACGGTCAGCAGCGCCGACTGGGTCCGGGTGGGGATGCGGTTGTACTCATCGACGATTTTGACCCGCATCGACAGCCACTTGCGCCAGGCGATGCGGATGTCGTCCATGTTGTCGGCGCCCACCAGGTCCTTGGGCAGCGGGTTGCCCAGCAGGTCGGCGATGGTCATCTGCGGCTGGCCGTGCTGGATGGCGCGGCGCACCTCGTCCAGCGAGTAGCCGGCCAGGATAGCCATCAGGATAGCGCTGGCGGTCTTGCCGCGCCCCGGCCCGCCGATGAACAGGCAGCGCTTGCGGCTGGCAAAGGTCAGCAGCGGCAACAGCACAAAGGACGAGTAGGATTGCGCCGTGGGCAAGCGGACTTCGGTACCGACCCCGCCAAACTTGTGCAGCGGCGGCGAGGCGTCGTTGAACTCGATGTCGTAGTACGGCGTGATGATGGCGTGGTTGACGATCCAGAAGTACGCCTGCCGCAGCTTGTCGTCCAGGGCGGGCGCGGCGGTGCGGTCGGCCTCGGCGGGCGTGGCAGGCCCTTGGTAGAGGCTGGCCACGTCAAAGCCGCTCGCGGCCTGCGCCGGTGCGGACGGCAGGGTGGGCGAGGCGCTGACCTGGCGGGGATCGCTGGGCTTGAGCGTGGTCATGCGGTGCAGTCTCGCTTGGGGCTTGCGGTGGCGTCAAGGGGGCCAGCTGGCCCGGATCCGCCGCTTTCGGCGCAACTCTTCGTTGTCCCTGCGCTTCGGTGCTCAACGTCCGCGGCGGTCGCCTCCGATCCGGCCACGACTCTAGGCGATGGAACAAAGTTTAGAATTCAAGCTATTGGCGCACAATCTCGCTGTGGCCGTGCGCAGTCGGCTCGTGCTGGAAGCCCTCACAGGCCGTGCCCGTGTGCTCCAGTGCCCAGATCTTGCAGGACTTCTCCAGCGGCAGCTTTAACGTCCACTGCTACTGGACCAAGCTGCGGTAAATAGCTGAGGGTTTGGCTCAGGTTTGGGCAGGTGTGCGCGGGGAGGTTGGGCGCCTGCCGCTGCGCGGCACCGGGTGCTTGGCGCGCCGGCCTGCCGGCCTCTGCGCCCAGAGACGCGGCCGGGGCTCCGCGGGCGATCCACTGCAGCACAGCGATCTCGCCCCCGCCGCGCCTCTGCCCATTCGGGATACGCCCCCTGGCGCGGGGGGTGGGCTGGCAACGGAATTTCGCGGCGGAGCCGGGCAGACTGGGCTTGCGTCTCACATCGGACAGGTGGCTGGTAACGTGCAACTCCTCGTACTGGGCGCGGCCGACCACAGGATGGTTCAAGAGGGCCCGGATCATCACCGCGCTCCTGGAGGATCGGTGGAATGGCTACGGAAAGGAAGGGATCGCCGGATCGACCACAGCTCGCACATCGCCGCGCCGTAATCGGGCCTCAGCCTGGGCTTTCAGCTTGGAATGCATGACGAAATACTGGCGCCCCTGTTCAGCCGTCTGGGCAATGCGCTTCAGCGTTCCCTGACTCAGCCGGCGCGCTCCCTCGACCAGCAATTCCAGGTGCACGGGACCCATGCGATCGCGGATGCCCTGCAGCGTCATCTCTGCCGGCAGCTCATCGCGGCGGATCGGCCGGTGCAGCAGAATATCGCCGGTATCTAGGCCTGTATCCACAAAGTGCAGCGTCGAGCAGGGCATTTCTCCCGCCAGCACCATCCACTCCATCACGTTGTAGCCGCGGTAGTGCGGCAGGCGCCCCATGTGAGGATTCAAAACACCGACCTTCACCGCCTCCAGCAGTGCTTTGCGGAAAATCCCACCGCCGCCATTGAGCAACAGGTCGATCTGGTGGAGGCGCATCGCTTCGGCCGCCAGCGCATTGCTCAAGGAAGGCGCGCGGGCGTAGGCGATGCCCAGCTTCCGGCACAGCGCCGCGAGGTCCGGGTCCACAGACAACCCGTGGGAATGTGCATATTCACTCAGGAATTTCAGCGATGCCGCCATGCTGTGTCGCGACCGCACCAGCTCGCCGACCCGACCTCGCAGCTTGCGTGGCAGGTCCGTGGGGCCCAGGCTCAGGATGCAGGTGGGCTTGAGTCCGACCTGGTCCAGCCGCTGGATCAGCAGCCCTACGTAAAGATTGCGGTCGATGGGCGTAGTGATGGCGATATTCATGCGGGCCCCGCGCCCGTGATACTGTGGGCGAGCAGCACGGCGTCGACGAAGTATTTGGCTGCCCAGTTCGGGTATTGCAGGCGCATGTAGGCGCCCCACACGGGGTAAGAACCGGCGATGCCGCCGTAAATGGCCACGGCGTTTTCTGCCATGGGCTGGGTGGCGGCCGTCTGCTCAATGAGCTTGAGAGCTGCGTTCAACAGGCGCACGTCTCCGCCAGATTGGTACTCGCGGATCAGGATCGCCGCCAGCTGGACGTTTCCGGTCAGGCAAGAGTACTTGTCTTTGGATTTCCAGTTCTTGTCTAGCGTTCCGGGCAGGTATCGCGGCAACTGCTCAGGGCTCGCCTTGCGCAACTCGTAGGCCCGCAGCACTTTCTCGCAGCCCAGCGTCACGGTTTTGCGCATCTCGGCGGCCAGTTCGCCGTCCACAAAGCGCGCAGACTCCTGAAAGCCGCGCAGCGTATAGGCAATCGTGTGGGTGAACGGCGCCTTATCGAGATCAAAGGCCATGGCGTTGAAGTGGCCAGTGGGCGTGCGCTGCAGCAGGGACCAGCGCAGATTGCGGTTGGCGGCATCGGCGTAACGGGAATCGCCAGTCAGCGCCGCCAGTTCGTGCAATGACCAAGCCACGCGGGTGTGGTAGACGGTGGCGCAGCCGTTGTAGACGTCTTTGGACCATTTGCCGTCCTCGTCCATGCCGGCCACCAACCAATCGCCAGCGCGGCGGGCTGCGTCCGTGAAGCGCCGTTCGCCGGTGTGTCGGGCCAGCGCGACCCAGCCAAAAATCACTTGGCCGGTGTTAAAGACAATCGGGTGGGCGTGGATGCCTGCGAGCCCGCGCACTGCACCGGAGGGCAACTGGACCTCGATTTCCCAATCGCCCATGCGGATGGCGCGGTCCACGTCTCTGCGATCGCCGGTGTGGCGCGCCCAGTCCAAGAACGTCTCTATGATGTAGCCGGTCGTCTCTGGATAGGGGCCGGCCCAGCCTTCGATCAAGCTGTAAGCTGCGGCCACGCCGCCAGTGCCGGTTTGGTCTTGGGCCCGGCGCAGCCAGGTCATGGCCGCCGCCGCGTGGTCCAACAGCGGCCGCGCGTGAGGGAGGCGCCCGCTGGCGTCGCGGCCGAGCAGGACCAAATGCCGAGGATCCCTGACCAAGTGGCTGCCGCGCCTCGTCATATTGCGTGCGCGGCGCGTCCAGAGTTGGACCATTGACTCGTTCATACCATCCTCGCGCAGGCCCCAACTTCCGGGCGCCGAAGAGTAACCGACGGCACGGCGTTGGGCAACCGCCGAACTCCGAGCAGAAAGCTCTCTCTCGACCGGCCTGCGCGCTGGCTGTAGCGCGCCATGCCCGCCGATGCAGGGGCTGACTTTCGATCGCATCGGGAATTTCCTAACAGCCTCTGGGGTTTGTAGCCCCGGAGGTGAAGTAGATGCTGCAGTTGGACGAAAGGAATTGGGCAAAGCGGATGTTCGGCGGTCGGCAGACTCGCTTGAGCGGACAGCGGCGATGCGGGCGTTCGTCGCCGTGCGACTGCTACAACTATTTGATGCGCATGACAATGGTTCCAAGGCTCCTTGTACCACGTGGCTCACGACTCTGCTGTGGCGCTGCCTCTGGCAGGCGACCGAGAAGGGCCGCGCGCTGCCAAAGACGCCGCCGGATGCCACCTGGGCGTGCCGGACTCTGGCAAAGCTGGGCGGGTGGATGCCCAAAAAGGGTACAAGGCCCGGTCACGCAAAGCTCTGGAAAGGCTGGGACCGGTTGTCGGAGCGCGCCGATGCCATCCAGTTGGTCTTTGGCATGCCGAGGGAGGCGTTGTGATAGACAGTCAGAGCAGACCTTGCGGTCCCCCAGCTAGGCCGCCCAGTCGTCTGCCGGCAGGTCGTCAAAGAACGGTTCGCTCAGGTCCTCGTCGACGGCATTGAGCTTGTTGGGCGTCCCGGGCCGGCGACGGGGGCTGGTCGAGTTCACGCGAGGGCCAGCGCCGGCCCGTCGCGCTCCGGCCGCCGGTCGACGGGGGCTTGGTCGGAAATCGCGGCGATCTGCTCCCGGCGGTGGCGACGCTCAGCCGCGCCGCCCCCCCTTTGGGGCCAGGATCGCTGACGCGGCGGGTGGGGGGCTGGTCTGGGAACGGAGGGGAGGAGTGGTGTCGAAATAGGGGGTTGGGTAGGGAGTTGCGACGTCGCAACTTGTGCGGGCCGTGCTGGGTGCGGCTGGTGGAGGGCTTGGAGACGCGCGGGTTGGGCGAGGGCAGGCCTGCGGGGCGGGCGTCAGCCACTTCGCACCAGTTCATCGGACAGGTGCCTGGTAACGTGCAACTCCGTGGCCGGATCGTGTGGCATGGCCGGCTCGGCCGACGCCGGCGGGAGGTTGCCAGCACCCTT
>JBIKTV010000403.1:0-5407 GCA_044347905.1 Myxococcota bacterium | reverse complement strand
GAAATTCGCTCGCGGGTGTCGGCAAAATCGGGCATGCGCGTGAGCAGCCAAGCGCCGCCGGCCACCGCGGCCAGCACCGCGACGGTCAAGCCCATGTCACTGAGATTGCTCCACTGCTTGCCTGTCAACCCGGACTGGCGGTTGTCGCGGCGGAAGGTCACGGCCATGCGCAGCGCCATCGCCGCCAGCACCGCAGACGCCACCGGCGCCATCGCCCGCCACTGCTCTGGGGCCAGCGCCACCAGCCCCGCACCGCCGATCAAGGTCACCCCGGACATCGGCAGGCGCCGTGCCGAGCGAACCCATTGATCTGTCGGGTAGAAGTGCCGGGTATGCAAGTGCCAACGCACGGTCAGCCAAGAGAGCGACCGCGGCCCCCAGGCCACCACCCAGGCCACCGCGCCAAAGCGCAGCCACTCGGGCCCCGGCGCCACCATGGACAGCACCAGCAGCGGCCCCAGGGCCTCCACGTGGCCGATCAGCCGGTTGGCCTCGACCACCAGCCGCGCGGGGAAGCTGGCCCGCCGCCGCCGCACCACCAGCCACCACAGCAGCGCCAAGGCGATCTCCAGGGCCGCAATCATCGCCCAGGAGCCACAGACCAGCGAGACGACCACCAGCACGACGAACTTGAGCACCAGCGCCAGCTGCTGAGCGTTGCCAAACCCCGCGCATTCCCAGCCAAAGAGCCCCGCGCCCAGCACCGCCACCCAGCGCCACGCCGCAGCGCTGCACACCCACTGCCACAATTGCCCGCAGCGGAGGCCGAACTCGCCCATCATCGCCGGCCCCTAGAAATAGGTCTTGGCTAGGGTGGCGATGAAATACTTGCCACAGCGCGCAAGGGCCTCAAATTCCTCAGCAGTTGAGCGAGCCCCCAGGACCTCAATGCTCTTGAGGGCGACCATCAAGTCGCCAAAGTGGACCTTGAGCAGCCCCTTGGCGGCGACCTTGCCGTGAAAGCCTGCGCCCTCATAGACCGTCGTGAACAGGTGGGTCGTGTCGTTCCACAGATCCAGGCCGGCGTCGTCCTCGATGCGCTTTTCGCCTTGCAGAGTCCAGGTTTTGCCCGCCTCGTCCAGGGCCTCAAAGTCGTAGTTCATGGTCTTGGCGCCCGGACGCAGCGGATCGTCGACAAACAGGCGGAATTCGCCGCTCTGGATCGCCATGGGGTCGGGGTGCAACCCGGGGGCGTGAAAGGTGCCGGTCAGCCGGGCGCGATGGCTGGGCTGGTCCAGCACTTCGTCGAGGTCGTCGCTGTGCACGGTGACCACAAACATCGCGTCCGTGCCAACAGCATGCGGACCCCACAAATCCTCTGGGAACTCCTGGGTTTCGCCAAGGCCCAGCCTCCCCGACATCTTCTCCGTAAAGCGCATCCCCACCTTGCTGGGCGGCGGCTGCGGCAGGGGCGGCAGCTGCGAATCTAGCGTCCATTCATGGTCTTTCAGCAGGTGGTCCAGCGCGCGCTCCGCCAGGGTGGAGATGGTCAGCAGCGGGTTGACGCCCACCGACCGCGGGATCACCGCCGCGTCCGTCACATACAGCCCTGGATGGATGGCAGTGCCGGTTTCGCCCGCAAACACCCGGCCTTTGTGATCCACCACGCCGTGGAGTGCCGACTCGCCCATCGCGCAGGTGCCCATGGGGTGGCACGAAATCAGCTTGTGGTCCAGTAGCTTATTCCACGTGGGATTGGGCACATGGGTGCCGCCCAGCGCCGCGGTGCACTGCTGCAGCCGCTCGTCGCAATTCTCCAGGTAGCTCGCGTCGCCGGCGCCGGGCCAGATCACGCTCGCGCGGCCCTCATCGTCGTATTGCAGGTGGCCTTGGCCGGCATCGTGGCACATCACCAGATAGGTCTGGGTGTGCTCCAGCGCGTCGCCTTTGAGACCGGGGATCGCCATCGCCGCCTCGCGCCCAAGCTCCTTGAGCTCGTCGATCAGGCCGCCATCCGTGTCTTTGCCCAGCGTCCCCGCGGCCACAGACAGGGCCACCGGCATGACCGGCAAGAACGCCGCAGGCAGCACGCCGTCCATGATGAACATCCCGTGCTCTTTGGGGTTTTCCGACTCCCGCAGGTCAATCACGCCGCTGATGCACGGCCCGGGGGCCTCTTGGGGCGACGGCACCGTGTCCCCCGTCCCCAGCGCGCCGACGGGGTCATCGCAGTTGAAGCCAAAGCCCAGCACGTCGCCATTACCGCTGAATTGCTTGCCTAATCTAGCTGACAGCTTCAGACCGGCCTTGCGGCTGCGCTCCAAAATCTCCGCCGAGCCCAGCGCGCCGGCGCCCAGCACCACCAGATCCGCTGTGATAAAGGGCAGATCCTCCGTCAGCGCCTCGCGACCCGCGCCGATGGGCCGGTAGAGCACCTGCCAGCGGTCGTCCAGCCGCTCCAGCTTCTGCACCTGCACCTGACAGAACAGCTGGGCGCCGTGGCGGCGGGCCATGGGCAAGTAGTTGAACAGCACAGTGTTTTTTGCACCGCGGTTGCAGCCGGTCACGCAGTCGCCGCAGCCGTCACAGGCATTCATCGCCATGCCGGCGGCGTTGGTGTGGGCCTCAAAGCTGACGTTGACGGGCCAGCTGACACAGGTTTTGCCCAACGCAGCAGCGGACTTGGCCAGCGCGCGCAGCTTGCCGGGCTGGGGACGGTCCGCCGGAAAGGGCTCTGGCTCCAGCATCGCCTTGGCGCGGGCCACAAACTCCGGCCAGCGCGGCAAATCGTCGCGAAAGCCCTGGGGCCAAGCGGAGTCCTGCAGCACCCACTGCACCGGCTCGGCGGCCAAATTGGCGTTGATGAGCGAGGTACCGCCCAGCCCGCAGCCCTGCACCACCGCGACATCGCCGCCCGCGCGAAAATCGAACAGGCCGTCTTCTGGGCCAATCCGCATATCCGCCAGGGTATACTGGGCCAAGGCATCAAATTCCATCAGAGTTTTTGGATACTGCCCGGGGCCAATCTCGCGGCCCCTCTCCAGCAAGGCGATCCGCAGCCGGCCACCGTCTTTGCGCCGCGCTTGGGCCAGGCGACAGGCGGCAATCGCCCCGCCATAGCCAGAGCCGATGACCACGGCGTCAAAGTGACCGCGCAAGTCTTCAAGGGCGCTGGACAATGCCGTGTAGGGGACGGGGGCGAGCTTGGCGGCCATGAGGGAGGCTCCTCAGCAAAAGGTGGGAGGGATCCGCCCCGCGCGCACGGATCGGCAGACCCGCGGTCAGGTGCCGATGGCGTTGGGCCAGCAGCTGCGGTTTGCGCGGCAATCTGGCGGGTTGTAGCATCGCTGCCGGGATCTGGGCAAGAAAAACACCCGTCGCGGCGCTAGTGCGTCGAAGCGGCACGTCCACGCAGTGTGAGTGAGAATATTCTGGATGCGAAAGAACGGCGATTGACAATATTGGGTCTTTCAACTCTCTAGGACGTGAAACGGACGTTCTTTCACATCCTCTCAGGACTGGAGCAGGCGATGCGCAAGACAATGATCGGTGGGATGGCTGTGCTGGCGGTGGTGACCGCGGCGGCGAGTCTGTGGTGGCTGTGGCAGCACGGCGGCAGTGGCGAGAGCCTGCTGGGCGAGCTGGACGCGGGCCAGACCGTGGCGGCGATGGAGCTGCGCGACCTGGACAAGCTGGCGGCCCAGGGCTGGCAAGCGCTTGAATCCCTTCCTAAAGATACGCTTCCCGCCGAGTTACAGCGCAAGGGGCTGAGCGACAAGATGGGCGGCGATCCGGCCGATCCGGCGGCGTGGCAAGGCTGGGGGCTGGATCCGGCCCTGGGCCTGGCGGTGGCGGCGGACCGGCGTTTGATGAGCGCCGATGGGCGCATGCCGCTGCCTGTGCTGATCGTTAGGGTGACCGACCGCGGCAAGCTTCAAGCCGCCCTGGCACGCACCGGCCTTGCAGTGACCTTGGGCCAGCAGATTGGCAATATTCAAGCTGTTTCTGTGCAGAGTGAGGCCTATTGGCTGGGCAGCGCCGGCGAACGGACCGCGCTAATGCTGGCGCCGACCGCGGCATCGCCCCAAGAGCAGGCGGTATTGCGCGCGGGTTTTGAGGCTTTTCTGCGGCCTGCCACCTCGCCGCTGAGCAAACATGAGGGTTTTCGCAAGATCCAGCGCGAGTCGGCTGACCGCCGCGTGCTGGCCTGGGTCGACACCGCCGCCGTCGCCGCCTTGCAGGGGGACAAGGGCCTTGCCGCAGACATCAGCTTCTTTGCTAGTCTTTTTCCCTATCAGGCCACCTGGCTGGGCGCAACGAGCGGCTGGCGCGTGGGCACGACGGAGGGGGGCCACGCCGCGCTGGCCGATGTGATCAAGCCCAAGCGCAATCCGCCGCGCTGTGCCCGCTTGCTGCCCAAGACCGGCTGGGCCGGAGCGCGCGCTTCCGTCAACCTGATCGACCTGATGCAGGGCGTGGGCAAGCTGCTGCCGCCTTCGACCCCGCCAGCGACGCGCACCGCCCTGCCCGCAGCGACGGCGATGTTGGCCTTTACCGGCGTGGGTTGGGGCGAAATTACCGAGGCGTTTTCTGGGCATCTGTGCGGCGGTGTCGACATTGCTTCCGCCATGGGCCTGATGACCAGCGGCGGCAAGACCCAGCCCACCTGGGTGGCGGCGATCGGCGTGGTGGACGCGCCCAAGGCCGACGCGCTGTTGGCCAAGCTGGTACAACTGGTTGGAGGCAAAGCTAAACTGAAGATCAGCGAAATCACCATCCAGGGTAAGAAGGCCTGGCAGCTGGACGCGGGCCTGCTGACGCTGGTGGTCGCGCGGCTCGACGACGCCATCCTGATCGCCCCCAGCGCCACCGTGCTGCAGGCGGCAGCGGAGAGGGCCAAGGATCAGTCGATGGCAGCTACGGAATTGGCCGACGCGCTGGACGGCGACGTGGCCCTGAGCGCGGTCGGCGACCTGCTGCCGCTGCTGGACGCCCTCAAAGCCGCGGCGGGCATGGCGGCCGGTGAGGTCAAGAACGCCCAGGCGCTGGCCCAATGGAGCAAATCCCTAGAGAACGCGCGGTACTTTGGCATGGCCTTGCGCCTGGACCGCGACGGCCTGCTGCTGTACACCTTGGGCGACGCGGCGCTGCAGAACTCGCTCATCGGCGCGACACCGCTGCTGTTTGGCGTGGGGGTGCCCGCCTTTTTGCGCAACCGCCAGCAGGAGGCCCAGGTGCAGACGGGGGACGCGGAGATGGCCGCTGAGCTCCAGCGCTTGGGCCAGCAGGCGGTGAAGTGGTACGGCGAGGCCCATGCAGGGGCGCCGGCGTGCCAGTTTCCGCCCTCTGCCGGGCCCAATCCGCCGCAGAGCTGCTGCAACCCCGCCATGGACAGCGACGGCGACCGCCAGTGCGACTTGACCGCGTGGCAAAACGGCCCGACCTGGACCGCGCTGGGCCTGCCGCC
>JBIKTV010000402.1:0-5411 GCA_044347905.1 Myxococcota bacterium | reverse complement strand
ATGGATATCTCCGACTTTGACGATGTGGAGCTGCGCCCCAGCCGCCGTGTGGAGCTGCGCCCGTTGCCCGGTCAGCCGCCCATGTGGGTGGAACTGGACGGTGAAAGCCCGGGGCAGGCGCCGGTGACCTATGAGGTGATGCCGGGGGCCCTGCGCCTTGCCATGTAGCGGCGGCGTATTCTGGGTTCGCTCTGGATAGCACTTTCATCTCATGTGGTTATCGTCGCGGGCGCCGTGTCATCCCAGTGTCTCGCGGGCATGACGCAGCGATGACGCTGAACTCCGCCAAATCGCTCCAGGTATCTTGATCCCGGGCCGCCTTGAGACCTACCTTCGCCGTCTGAGGGAGTCCAATCTGCTCCGACTTACGAGGTAGCGATGTATTACGTTGAGCCCCACGATCTGGCCAAGGAATTTCCGCAGTTCGCTGATGTGCTGCACAAGCTGGACCTGCGCGATGAAGCGTTCCACAAGGCCTTTGTCGAGTACACCAAGACCGACCAGGACATCGTCAACGCCGAGCTCGACAACCCTCCGATGGCGGACGAATTTCTGGAAGAGCTCAAGATGCGCCGCGTCCACCTCAAGGACTACCTGTATCAGCGCTTGGAGACGGCCACTCGCACGCAGTCCTGAGCGACCAAGCTAGACCTCAGCCAGGATGCGCTGGCGAATCGCGTCGAATTCGTCTTGGCTGATGAGGCCTTTGTCCAGCATCGCCTTGGCCTTTTCAATGCGCTCTAGCGGATCGGCCGGTGCTTCACTGGCGATCTGGGCCTGCGGCGCGTTGGCAAAGCGCAGTTCACTGGCCGATTCCGCGGCTTCGTGGACGGCTTTGCGGAACTCGAGCGGCGCGGCGATCTGGCCAAACCGCTCGCGCGTGCCACCTGTGCCGATGACTTCGATCTCGCCAAAGCCCAGCAAGCGGCCCCAGAAAGTCTGCTCGACCTCAATCGATTCGACTTTGCTCAGGTTTAGCTCAAGGGTCCGGCGCTGGATCAGGCCGATCTTGATCATCACCCGGCGGTTGGTCACGGCGAACTCACTGGAAGAGCGCAGGATCCACGCCGCGATGCTGAGGGTGAGCAGCGACCGCCAGGTGAAGAACACCATCCAGTGGAGCTTGGCTTCGTACAGAATGCGTTCGTTTTTCAGCAGATTGTCCAGAACGTAGCTCATCACAACCTCTTGTCAGCGGGCGCCGCGGTTGTAGCATTACCAGGGCCCTGCGAAAAGGCGTCCCTGTGAGGCCCCATGAACCTGCCCGCGAACTTCACTTTGAGCCTTCAAGACCGCTACGCCCCGGCCAATCGCTGTTTTGGCTGCGGTCCCGCCAATGAAAAGGGCTTGCGTATCAAAAGCATCGTCGAGGGAGACAGGGTCGTCGCGGTCTGGCGTCCTGAGCCCCACCACCTCGCTTTTGAGGGGATGCTCAACGGCGGCATCTGCGGCGCGCTGCTAGATTGCCACAGCAATTGGACGGCGGCCTGGCACTTGATGCAGCAAAGTGGTGAAGATACGCCCCCTTGTACGGTAACGGCGGAATTTCACGTCAAGCTCAAGCGGCCCACGCCCCTGGACGGCGAGGTTCACCTGCGGGCCTGGGTGAGTGAATCCTCGGCGGATCGCGCGACGATCCAAGCGGAATTGCTGGCCGGCGGCAAGGTGACGGCGACGTGCACGGGAGTCTTTGTGGCGGTCAAGGCTGGCCATCCCGCGTTTCACCGCTGGTAGGTTCGCTTACTGCAGGGCCAGTTGTCCGCCCGCCAGTTTCGCCTGCGCGCCCAAGAGCCAGGGCAGGTTGCGCGCGCCGTGGCCGAACTCAAGATCCATGAAGACGGGGATGCCCAATGGTTCCAGGCGTTTGAGCAGCAGATCCCCGCCCGTGTAGCTCCGGCCCTGGCTGTCGATCGCTTGTGAGGCGATCAGCTGGCCCACGGCGACCGCTTTGGCACCGCGAAGGGAGCCGCTTTGAATCAGCTGGGTGATGAGGCGATCGATGCGGTACGGCGCTTCGCCGACCTCTTCTAGCAGCACGATGGCGCCGCGGGAATTGAGCTGCCAAGGTGTGCCGGCGAGGCTGGCGAGCACAGACAAATTGCCGCCCACCAGCGGCCCGCGCACGGCCGCCACCGGGCCAGCACACTGCCGCGTCCTCAACGCCTGAGGCTGGCCATTGAGCAACAATTGCATGGCCTTGCGCGATTCCGCGTCGACCAGCACCGGGTTGTCGCTGCCTTGCTCCGGCCCGGCCGCCAGGGTCTGGACCACGGGGCCGTGCACCAGCGCCCCCCCTCGCCGGAGCCAGCCGGCCTGGCGCAAGGGATTTAGCAGGGCCGTGAGGTCGGAAAAGCCAATGATCAGCTTGGGTGGGCAGGCTTCCAGCTTCAATTGCGGCAGCAGGTGGGCACAGCCGTAGCCGCCGCGCGCCGCCCAGACCGCGTCGATGTGCGGATCCGCTAGGGCCTCCTGCAGGTCGCTGAGCCTTTGGGCAGGCGTGCCGGCAAAGTAGAGGTCTTGGGCAAAAAGGTGACGCGAAAAGCTAGGTTCCAGGCCCCATTGTCGCAACTGCTCTGTGCCGGCGACCAAGCGTTCGGCAGAAAACTGCCCGGCCGGGGCGACGATCGCCACCCGAGCACCTGGCGCCAAGAGCGGCTTCACGCCTGTGCCTCTAGCACGGCAGTGCTGGCGATCACTTGGTGTTCGACCAGGCGCTTGTAGATGCCACCTTGGGCCAACAGTTCATCGTGCTTGCCCAATTCGGCCAGCTGGCCGTGGTCCAGCACGGCGATCGCATTGGCGTTGCGCACGGTCGAGAGGCGGTGGGCGATGATCAGCGTCGTGCGCCCTTGCATCAGCCGCTGCAGCGCTTTTTGCACCAGCGCCTCAGACTCGGCGTCTAGGCTTGAGGTCGCTTCGTCCAGAATGAGCACCCGCGGATCGGCCAGCAGGGCCCGGGCAATGGCGATGCGCTGGCGCTGGCCGCCCGACAACTGCACACCGCGCTCGCCGACGATCGTCTCGTAACCCTTGGGAAAATCGCTGATAAACCCGTGGGCGTGGGCGTCGCGCGCCGCGTTCTCTATCGCCTCTTGGCTGGGATTGTCTACCGCGTAGGCGATGTTGTCGCGGATGGTGCCGGAGAAAAGCACGGGTTCCTGGGAGACGATCGCCATGGCCCGGCGCAGCTCGCTCAGGCGCAGCTGGCGGACGTCGGTGCCGTCCAAGAGGATCCGCCCGCCTGTCACATCGTGAAAGCGCTGCAGCAACGCGGTCAGGGTGGTCTTGCCGGCCCCAGAGGAACCGACCAGCGCCACCGCTGTGCCCGCGGCCACGTGGAGCGTCACGCCCTGGATCACTTCGACATCGGGCCGGGAAGCGTAGTGGAACTGCACGTTCTCAAAGCGAACATCTCCAGGCCCTTGGGGCAGAGACAAAGGCTGCGGTGGGTCCATAATTTCCGGCTCTGTGCGGAGAATCTCAAACAAGCGCTCGGTCGCCCCCGCAGCGCGAGACAGGGCACCGGCCAACGACGCGAGCGCGCCTACCGAAGCCGCGACCATGGCGGTGTACAACAGAAATGCGGTTAGATCGCCGCCGGATAGCTCGCCCAACACCACTGCGCGGCCGCCGATCCACACCACCGCGGCGATCGCCAGCGACGTAGCGAGGGTAAAGCCGCTCATGAACGAAGAGCGGATCGAGATCAGTTGGCGGGAGCGATCAAATACCGCTGCGATATTGCGATCATAGGTATCGGCCTCGCGCGCCTCGCGGACAAACGACTGCACCGTCTGAATCGACGAAACGACCTCTTCCACCTGGGCCGACGACTTGGCCAGATCGTCCTGAATCTCCCGCGCTACCTTGCGGACTTTGCGGCCAAAGTACACCACAGCGACGATGATGGGCGGGACGATCGCCAGCATGGTCACGGTCAGCTTCCAGTTTTCATACAGCAGCAGGCCGATGCCGCCCAGCAGGGTCACGCTGTGGCGCAGAGCCATGGAAAGCTCCGTGCCGACAAGGCCATCGACAACCGTCACATCACTGGATAAACGCGAGAGAATTTCGCCGGTATGCCGCTGGTGAAACCACGACGGCGGCAGCTGCACCAGGCGGCGAAACACCCTCACCCGCAGGTCAGAAACCACCCGCTGGCCGAGCCAGCTCATCATGTAGTGGCGAATCCAGATGAACACGGCTTGGATGACAAATACGGCAATCAGCAGCAAGGTCATCTGGTTCAAGTCGCTCATGCTGCGACTCGACAGGCCAAAATCCACGGCCTTGCGCGCCGCCTGAGGGTAGACCAGGCCTAGGCCTGAGCTGATAAACAGCGCGACTGTCGCCAGCCAAAACCGCCAGCCGTACGGCCGAACGAGGGCGAATAGCTCCATGAGCGGACGCAAATCGCGGTTCTTGGGCTCAGGGGGCGCATTGCCCGCAGAAGGTCCGGGACGCAGGGGACTCGAGGCCATGGATGCTCAGCTAGGGCAGGGGCCCCGAGCGGCGCAAGTAAGGACGGGCCGGTCCATTGGGCAAGGGGTGTCGCGCAAGAGGCTGAGACGGCTACTGTTCTGCCGTCTAGCTTGCCAACGGGATCTGCTGGGTGACGCAGTGGATGTTGCCGTATTGGGTCACCAGCCAGCGGCCGTCGATGCCAACCACGCGGTGGCCCGGCATCAGCGCCTGCAAGATGGCCAATGCCTGGGCATCCGCGGGCTGTTGGAAGACGGGCACCAGCACTTTGGAATTCGCAATGTAGAAGTTTGCGTATGATGCTGGAAGGTGCTCGTCAGCAAAAGCAATTGGCTCCGGCGCAGGCAGCTCGACGATTCGCCAGTCCAGAGCATGGCTGGCAGAGATCTCCTTTAAGCGCAAAATGTTGTCCTGCATAATGTCATAATCTGGATTGTCTTTGTCTTGAGGCGCCACGATAACTAAGGTTTTCTCGTCGACAAAGCGCGCCATGTCGTCGATGTGGCCGTCCGTGTCGTCGCCCAGCAGCCCGCGGCCCAGCCAGTGAACGCGTTGCACGCCCAAGTGGTAGCGCAGGCTGGCCTGGAGGTCTTGCTGCGTTTGCCCGGGGTTGCGATTGTCATTGAGGAGCACGGCTTCCGTGGTCAGCAGGTCGCCGCGGCCATTGACCTCCAGCGATCCCCCCTCCATCACCAGCCCGGGAGACACCAGCGGCACGCCAAAAAAGCCCTGCAGTTTTCTGGGAATCTGGTTGTCCAAGCCGCTGGCGAACTTGCCACCCCAGGCGTTGAACTCCCAGTCCAGCATCGCCAACGGCGGCAGGTCGGCCGGAGCCGTGGCGTTGCGCACGACAAAAATCGGCCCGTGATCGCGACACCAGACGTCATCGCTGTCGATCAAGTGAAAGTACACGTTGGCCTGGTCGGCGC